>JAODNO010000228.1 GCA_025465235.1 Pseudonocardia sp. | reverse complement strand
GGAGGGTGTGATGGAGACACCGTCGGACTGGGAGGACCGGCTCGCGCGCTGGCAGAATGAGCTGGAGCTGTTCGAACAGCTGGACGAGACACCCTGGGTCACGCTGGCCAAGGCGGAAGCCGAGACCGGCGTTTCCCGCTCGGCCCTGCGGTCCTGGTACCGCAACGGCGAGATCCAGTCCCGGCTGGTGGACGGCCCGAACGGGCCGCAGCGCCTGGTCCAGCTGAACGCGGTGATCGAGCGCGCCGCCGCGTCACCGCGCATTCAGCGCAGGGTGGAACGGGAAGTCAGCCTGGAAGCCCAGGTCACCCTGCTACGGCACCGGGTTGACCAGCTTGAGCTGCGGCTGGCCGCGCTGGAGCGGAAGTGACCGGCGCGAGCAGCACCGTGCGATCGGCCCGGAACGATGGCACCGTCGCCGGATCCGCCTGCTCATCCACGACCAAGGGTGCATGGCCGGTCCAGCGGCGCCCAGTAGGGAAACGGGCTGGAGTCGTCATGATCACCACGGGCGAGGCGTGCCCGCGCCACTACCCCACCCCCAGCCCATCACTCCCGCGACACGGCGCACAACACGACCTTGCCGAGGCCCTGTGAAACGGAGGCGCATGTGCGCAGCCTCGTTCGCCGTCACATCGCGAGGTCACGAAAGAATGGCCACAGATGGCCGAGCAGGGAGCGAGGCTGTCCACGGTGCCGCAGCCGCTTGAGGATAGCGAATACTCCTATGTGGAGTGGACCGCCGGTAGTTGTGACGACCCCGAGTGAGGGTCCCAGAAACAAGTAGGGCTCGGCGGAAAGGTAGAGCTCAGAGGACGCGCTGTCATACGAAAGCGCTGTGCCCTGTGATGGCGCGCCCGACGACGAGGGTGTTGATCTGCTTCGTGCCCTCGAAGGAGTAGAGCGCCTCGGCGTCAGCGAAGAACTTCGCGACCCCGTAGTCAAGGATCACCCCGTTGCCGCCGACCACCTCGCGGGCGAGCGCGACGGTCTCCCGCATCTTCGTGGTGCAGAACTCCTTGGCCAGCGCGGCGTGCTCGTCGCGGGCTTCCCCCGCGTCCTGCATCTGCGCGAGCTTCACGGCCATGCCGAGTGACGCGGTGATGTTGCCGAGCATGCGAACCAGCAGGTCCTGCACGAGCTGGAACCCGGCGATGGGCCGGCCGAACTGCTCGCGCTCCTTCGCGTACTCCAGCGCGATCTCGTACGCGGCCATCATCGTGCCGGTGGAGCCCCACGCCACTCCCCCGCGCGTGCGGCGCAACACCTTGTTCGTGTCGGCGAAGGAGTTGGCGTTCTGCAGCCGGTCCGCCTCGGGGACGCGGCAGCCGTCGAGCACGATATCGGCGTTCTGCACGGTCCGCAGCGACACCTTGTTCTCGATCTTGGTTGTGGTCATGCCTGGGTTGTCCTGGCCGACGACGAAACCCTTGACCGAGTCGTCGGCGACATCGCGCGCCCAGATCACGACGAGGTCGGCGAAGGTGCCGTTGCCGATCCAGCGCTTCTCGCCATCGAGCACCCATCCCGCGTCCGCTCCTGAGCCGTCGCGCCGAGCGGTGGTCTCGAGCCCGCGTGCCACATCCGAGCCGCCATGCGGCTCGGTGAGGCCGAATGCACCGATCTGCTCCATGCGCGCCATCGCGGGCAGCCAGCGCGCGCGCTGCTCCGCTGAGCCGCAGAGGTCGATGCTGCCCATCGCGAGGCCGTTGTGGATGCCGAAGAAGCTGTTCATCGACGGGTCGGTGTGGGCGATCTCCAGCGCGATGAACCCGATCAGCAGGCGGCGCGCGGCGGACCCGTCCAGGTCGTCGTAGGGCAGGGCGGCGATGTCCAGGGCCGCGAAGCCCGGCACCAGGTGGTGCGGGAACACGGCACGGGACCAGTGGTCGAGGGCCACTGGCGCCACCTCGGTGCGCAGGAACTCCCGGACCCTGGCCACCACCTTCTGCTCCTCGTCCGTGAGCAGGTCGGCATAGCGGAAGAAGTCGCCGGGGAGCGGGTCGGTACCGATCGAGGGGTCCATACCCGACGATCGCACCATGCTCAGGGCGCGGCAACCGGATGGCGGTCCAATGCATCGAGGCCGCCGGTCGGGGAGTTCGCCGTGAGAACGCGAGCCCGCCTACCCTGAGCACGTGTCGACGGAGCTGCTCGATCGCGCCCCCACCCTGGAGCGTCGCCACGGACGTCCGGTGCACGCCCAGATCGAGCAGTGGCTCATGGACGAGATCACGCACGGGCAGATCGCCACCGGCGACCGTCTGCCCGGCGAGCGGGCGCTGGCGGCGGCGCTGCGGGTGAGCCGCATGACGCTGCGGCAGGCGCTCGACGGCCTCGCCCGCCGCGGAGTGCTCGTCCGGTTGCCCGGGCGCTCCGGTGGGGCGTTCGTGGCCGAGCCGAAGATCGACTGCGACCTGACGGGGCTGGCCGGGTTCACCGAGCAGATGCGCCGAGCGCAGCGGCGGGCCGGGGCCGAGGTGCTGTCGGCACGCACGGTGGGCGCCGACGAGCGCGTCGCGGCCGCGCTGCGCATCCCGGTGGGTGCGGCGGTCCACGAGCTCGTGCGGGTCCGCTCGGCGGACGACGCACCGCTCGCCCTGGAGCGGTCATGGCTGCCCGCGGAGCACCTGGCCGACCTGCTCGACCACCCGCTCACCGGATCGATCTACGACCTGCTCACAACCCACTACGGTCTCGCCCCGCACACCGCTGTCGAGTACCTGGAGTCGATCAGCGCCGACGCGGCCGACGCGGTTGCGCTCGCGGTGCCCCGGGGCACGGCGCTGATGAGCGTCGAGCGCGTCGCGCATTCGGTGGCCGGGTTGCCGGTGGAGTTCGCCCGCGACGTCTACCGTGCCGACCGGGTGCGGTTGATGGTGCGCACGGCGGTGAGCAGCGCGATGTAGGAATCGCCTGCGCGCGGCGCCACTGGCGACCCGTACCTCGCGTCGTTCTCGCGAAGAGGACAGAATGTGTCCTCTTCGGCTCATACCGTCGCCTGCATGAACGACACGGAGATCCGCTCCTTCCGCATCGACGTCCCGCAGGCTGACCTCGACGACCTGGCGCGGCGGCTCGGGCACACCCGCTGGCCCGACGAGGAACCCGGCGCCGGCTGGAACAACGGCATCCCGCTGGGGTACTCGAAGGAGCTGGCCGAGTACTGGCGCAGCAGCTACGACTGGCGCATCCATGAAGCCCGGCTCAACGCGCTCCCGCAGTTCCGGAGCATGATCGACGGCCACGACCTGCATTTCCTGCACGTCCGCTCCGCCCAGCCGGATGCGCTGCCGATCGTCCTGACCCACGGCTGGCCGGGGTCAATCGTCGAGTTTCTCGACGTCATCGGACCGCTGACCGATCCGGTCGCGCACGGCGGGGACGCCCGGGACGCCTTCCACGTGGTCGTCCCCACCATTCCCGGTTTCGGGATCTCCGGCCCGGCGGTGGGCTGGTCGACGTCGCGCGTGGCAGTGGCGTGGGCCGAGCTGATGCGCAGGCTCGGCTACTCCCGCTACACCGCACACGGTGGCGACACCGGGGCGATGATCTCCCGCGAGCTCGGTCTCGTCGACCCGGGGCACCTCGTCGCGCTGCACCTGACCTATATCCCATCGGCGAAGGTGAGCGCCGAGACGGCCGACTTCTCCGACCTCGCGGAGCAGCGGTCCGTCGAGAACCTCTACCGCTTCCAGCACGAGCTCGGCGCCTACGCGATGCTGCAGGCCACGCGCCCCCAGACGCTGTCGTACGCGCTCACCGACTCCCCCGTCGGGCAGTTGGCGTGGATCGTCGAGCGGTTCAAGGACTGGACCGACTCGAAGGACACGCCCGAGGACGCTGTCGACCGCGACGCGATGCTGACCAACGTGATGATCTACTGGCTGAACGGCACCGCCGGCTCGTCAGCGCGCTACTACAAGAGCGGGAACGAGGGCTGGGGCGAACCCGAACCGCCGTCCCCTGTGCCCACCGCGATCGCGGTCCTGCCCTATGACATCGGCTCCCCGGTCCGGCGTGTCGCAGAGCAGAACCACGAGATCGTGCGCTGGACGGAGTACGAGCGGGGCGGGCACTTCGCCGCGATGGAGGAGCCGGACCTGGTGGTGGCGGATCTGCGCGAGTCGTTCCGGCCCTACCGTCGCTGAGGGCCGGGAACCGCATCCGACGGGAGCCCCGGGCCGTCCCGGCCCGGGGCTCCCGTCGGGGACGTTCCGGCCCGGGCCGACGGCGGCGGCGCCTACGATCGCCGGGTGACGCTCCCCCGGACCGCCGACGCGCTGCAGGTACTTCACCGGGTCTTCGGCTACGGCACGTTCCGCGGGAACCAGCAGGAGATCATCGAGCACGTCTGCGGCGGCGGCGATGCCCTCGTGCTCATGCCCACCGGCGGCGGCAAGTCACTGTGCTACCAGATTCCCGCGCTGGTCCGGGACGGCGTCGGAGTGGTCGTGTCCCCACTCATCGCGCTGATGCAGGACCAGGTCGACGCCCTCCTCGCGCTCGGTGTCCGGGCCGGGTTCCTCAACTCCACCCAGGGTCCCGACCAGCGGCGCGCCGTCGAGTCCGCGTTCCTCGCCGGCGAGCTGGACCTGCTCTACCTGGCGCCGGAGCGGCTGCGCGTGGAGTCCACCCTGCGCCTGCTCGACCGCGGAAGGATCGCGCTGTTCGCCATCGACGAGGCGCATTGCGTCGCGCAGTGGGGCCACGACTTCCGCCCCGACTACCTCGCCCTCTCGCACCTGCACGAACGCTGGCCGGACGTGCCCCGCATCGCGCTCACCGCCACCGCCACCGAGGCCACCCACGCGGAGATCGCCACCCGGCTGGGCCTCGACGAGGCCACTGCGCGCTCCGCCGATTCACGCTCCGCTGACGCTCCGCGAGGTGCCCGGCACTTCGTCGCGAGCTTCGACCGGCCCAACATCCAGTACCGGATCGTGCCGAAGGACGAACCCCGCCGCCAGCTGCTCGACCTGCTGCGCACCGAGCATCCCGGCGACGCGGGCATCGTCTACTGCCTCTCGCGCAACTCCGTGGAGAAGACGGCCGAGTTCCTCGTGGCGCAGGGGATCACCGCGCTGCCCTACCACGCCGGCCTCGACGCCAGGACGCGCGCGGCGAACCAGTCGCGGTTCCTGCGCGAGGACGGCGTGATCATGGTGGCCACGATCGCGTTCGGCATGGGCATCGACAAGCCCGACGTCCGGTTCGTCGCACACCTGGACCTGCCGAAGTCCGTGGAGGGCTATTACCAGGAGACCGGCCGGGCCGGGCGCGACGGGCTGCCGTCCACGGCGTGGCGCGCCTACGGGCTCGCCGACGTCGTGCAGCAGCGCAAGATGATCGACGACTCCGACGGCGACCTCGCCCACCGCCGCAGGCTCGCCCAGCACCTCGACGCGATGCTCGCGCTCTGCGAGACGGTGGAGTGCAGGCGGGTGCAGCTGCTGAACTACTTCGGGCAGCAGGGCGAGCCGTGCGGCAACTGCGACACGTGCCTGACGCCCCCCGAGTCCTGGGACGGCACGGTGGCCGCGCAGAAGGCGCTCTCCACGGTGTTCCGGCTCGACCGGGAGCGGCGCCAGAAGTTCGGGGCCGGGCAGATCATCGACATCCTGCTCGGGAAGCGCACCGCGAAGGTCGAGCAGTTCGACCACCAGTCGCTCACCGTGTTCGGTGTGGGCACCGAGCTCGCCGAGGGCGAGTGGCGCGGGGTGATCCGGCAGCTGATGGCGCAGGGCCTGCTGGCCGTCGAGGGCAACTACCAGACGTTCGTCCTCACCGAGGCGAGTCGCGCTGTGCTGCGCGGCGAGCGGCAGGTGATGCTGCGGCGCGATCCGCAACGGCAGGCACGGATGCGTTCCCGCTCGCCGCGCGCACCCCAGGCGGAGCTGCCCGCCACAGCGGCGCCGGTGTTCGAGCGACTGCGGGCGTGGCGCGGGGCGGCGGCGAAGGAGCAGGGCGTGCCAGCCTATGTGATCTTCCACGACGCCACGCTGCGCGAGATCGCCACCCGGATGCCCACGACCGCGGCCGAGCTGGGCACGATCAGCGGCATCGGGGAGAACAAGCTCGCGAAATACGGCGAGCAGGTTCTCGAAACTCTCGCCGGCTGAGGCGAACCGGGGTGCTGCGCCCGCGTCAGAGCATCTCGAGCGGCTGCGGACGGCGCGGGGGCGGGAAAGCTGCGTCGAGCACGGCGAGGTCGTCCGCGGTGAGCTCGATGTCGCGGGCGGCCGCGTTCTCCCGGACGTGCTCGGGGTTGGCGGAGCGCGGGATCGCGATCGTGCCCTCCCGCCGCAGCACCCAGGCCAGCGCCACCTGGGCGGGCGTCGCGCGGTGCCGGTCGGCGACCGCGACCAGTGCGGGCCGGCCGAGCAGCCTGCCCTGCTCTATCGGCGAGTAGGCCATCACCGGGACGCCGTGCTCGGCGCACCACGGCAGCAGGTCGTACTCGGGGCCACGGCGGGTGAGGTTGTAGAGCACCTGGTCGGTCGCCACGGTCTCGCCGCCCGGGGTGCCGTAGAGCTCGTTCATGTCGTCGAGATCGAAGTTGCTCACCCCCCAGTGCCGGATCGCCCCGGCGTCGAGGAGGTCGGCGAAGCCGGCGAGGGTCTCGGCCAGGGGCACGCGCCCGCGCCAGTGCAGCAGGTACAGGTCGATGCGGTCGGTGCCGAGCCGGAGCAGGCTCTCTTGGCACGCCCGCACCGTGCCGGCGCGGGTGGCATGGTGGGGCAGCACCTTGTCGACGAGGAACACCTCGTCGCGGCGGCCGGCGATGGCCTCCCCGACCAGCGCCTCCGCGGCCCCGTCGCCGTACATCTCGGCGGTGTCGACCACGGTCAGGCCGAGGTCGAGGCCCAGCCGCAGCGCCGTGATCTCGGCGGCGCGCCGCCGCGGATCCTCCCCCAAGTACCACGTGCCCTGCCCGAGAGCCGCCACCACCTCACCCGACGGCAAGGTCGCGACGCGCGTTCCGGTTCCGGCTGTCATCCGCACCTCCTGGTCTCGGTGGTCACCGCAGGCCGCACACCACCGTCCCACCCAGGGCATCCACGTGCGGCTCGCCCGGACCGGTGCGGCGATCGTGTGGTGATCAGGCTTCTCCGCGGATCCGTTCGCCCTTCGGGTCGTACAAGGTCGACGGCGCCACGACGGCGGTTACCCATGTGCCGTCGACCTGTACCGCCACGTGCGTGCCCTCGGCGGTGCCCGGGGGCAGGTAGGCGTTGGCGATCGAGCGGGCGACCGTGTAGCCGTAGCCGCCGGAGGTCACCTGACCGACGACCTCGGCCCCGATCCGCACGGGCTCGCCACCCAGCGCGACCACACGCGGATCCCCGAGCACGAGGCACCGCAGCGTCCGGACGACCCCTCTCGCCCGGGCAGCCACCAGTGCCTCGCGCCCGACGAACCCGCCGCCACCGTCCCCCCGGCGGACGGCGAAGCTCAGACCGGCCTCGTCGGGGGTGGTGTCGGGGCCGATGTCGGAGCCCCAGACCCGATACCCCTTCTCCAGCCGCAGGCTCTCGATCGCGCGGTACCCGCACGGTCGGAGTGCATGCGGCGCACCGGCGTCGACAAGGGTGCGCCAGAGCGCAGCGCCGTACTCCGTGGAGCAGTACAGCTCCCACCCCAGCTCCCCCACGAACGTGACGCGCACCGCCCGCACCGGGACGTCCCCGACGGTCGTCTCCCGCATCGCCGGATAGGGAAAGTCGAGAGTGGACAGTGAGGTCGGGGTGAGCGGGTCGAGCACGTCCCGGGCGCGCGGCCCCCACAGCCCGAAGCACGCCCATGCCCCCGTCACGTCGGCCAGCCGCACCGCTGCACCCGACAGTCGAGCCTGCCGACGCAACCAGCCGAGGTCGTGCGGCCCGAACGCCGTGCCCGTCACCACGAAGAACTCCTCGGAGGCGACGCGGGTGACGGTGACGTCCATCTCGATCCCGCCACGGTCGTTGAGCGCCTGCGTGTAGACGACCGCTCCGGGCTCACGGTCGGTCCGCCCGGCGAAGACGCGGGCACAGAATGCGGCGGCGCCCGGTCCGGACACCTCGATCTTCGAGAAGGAGGTCTCGTCGAACAGGCCCACGGCCTCTCGCACGGCGACGTGCTCGGTCTCCACGCAGGGCGACCAGTGCCGGCCTGCCCAGCCGCGCGGCCGCAGCTCCTCCGAACCGGGAGTGGAGTAGTGGTTCACCCGCTCCCAACCGGCCTTCTCCCCGAACACCGCCCCGTTGGCCGCGTGCCACGGGTAGGCGGGCGAGGTGCGCAGCGGCCGGCCGGAGGTCCGCTCGGCGGCCGGGTAGCGGATGTCGTAGTAGCTCTCGTAGTTTTCCACAGTGCGGGCGAGCGTGTAGCCCGGCGAGCGGTAGTGCCGGCCGAAGCGACGCACGTCCATGTGCCACAGGTCGAGGCCGGGGTCGCCGTCGAGGATCCACGCGGCCAGCGCGCGCCCGATACCCCCGGCGCCGGCGATCCCGTGCGCGCAGAAGCCGGCCGCCACGAAGAACCCGGCGACCTCGGTCTCCCCGAGGCAGAACTCGTTGTCCGGGGTGAATGCCTCCGGACCGTTGATCATCGACGCCACGCCGGTGTCGGCCAGTACCGGAACCCGGATCTGCGAGTTGGCGATGATCTCGTCGAACCGGTTCCAGTCCGGCGCGAGGAGCTTGCCGTTGAAGTCCTGGGGCACGGCGTCGTAGGAGCGGGCGGTGGCCGTGAAGGGCGCGCTCTGCCGCTCGTAGCCGCCATTCACCTGCCCGTCGATCTCCTGCGGGTAGTAGACGAGCAGGTCGGGGTCGCGCAGCGACGGCAGCGGCCTCCCGGTCGGCAGCGTGCCGGCCGGGAGCGGCGCCGTCACCACGTACTGGTGCGACATCGGCACCACGGGGATCCGCACGCCCACGAGCCGCGCGATCTCGGCGGCGAACATGCCCCCGCAGTCGACGACCACCTCGCACTCGACGTCCCCACGGTCGGTTCGGACGCCGGTGACCCGTCCGTCCCTGGCGTCGATCCCGATCACCCGCGTCTGCTGCGCGATCATCACGCCGCCGGCGCGGGCGAGCGCAGCGAGGGCGTAGCAGAGCCGCGCCGGATCGACCTGCCCGTCGGTCGGGGTGTACGCGGCCCCGAGCACCCCCTCGGTGGACATCAGCGGGAAGAGCCCGCGCGCCTCGTCGGCGGAGATCAGCTCCAGCGGCAGGCCGGACCGCTTGGCCCAGCCGGCCTGCCGGCGGATCTCCTCGAGGCGGGCAGGGCTGGACGCCAGCCGCAGCGAGCCCGACTCGACCCATCCGGGCGCGTGCTCGCTGTCCTGCAGCCTGCGGTAGAGCTCGACCGACCAGCCGTTCAGCCTGGTCAGCGCGGGGTCAGAGCGCAGCTGGCCGACCAGGCCGGCCGAGTGGAACGTGGAGCCGCTGGTGAGCTCGGCGCGCTCGACCAGCAGCACGTCACGCTCACCCCGCTCCGCGAGGTGGTAAGCCACGCTCGTCCCGCCCACTCCCCCACCGACGATCACGACGCGGGCCCGCCCGGGGAGCGCTTGCACCATGCCGCGACACTACGGTCTAGACCGTTCATGGCGCGAGCCCTACCATCCAGCGATGGAGGTGCGGACCGCGGCACTCGATCCCGCGATCGATGCGCTACTCGACTCCATCCCCTGCACCGCCCGGCACCCCCGCACCGTCGAGGACCTGCCCGGCGGGCTCACCAACCGCAACCTCAAGGTCACCAACCCCGACGGGTGCTGCGTGGTCCGGATTCCCGCCGATGCAGGCGGTGGCCCGCTCGGCATCGACCGCGCACACGAGCACGCCAACTCCGTGGCCGCAGCCACAGCGGGCGTCGGCGCACCGGTGCTGCACCACCGGCCCGGCGTCGGACTGACCGTGGGCTACCTGCCCGGTCGGCCTCTCACCGACGACGACCTGCCCGACCCGGCCGTGCTGACCCGCGTGGCGGCCGCCTGCCGGCAGCTGCACGCCGG
>JAODNO010000225.1 GCA_025465235.1 Pseudonocardia sp. | reverse complement strand
GTCACACCGGGCACGGTCCTGCACTGGCACCGCCGACATGGCCACGGTTCCTGCGGAGGCAGGCCTCGACGATGCCGGCCGTGGACTTCTTCCACGTCGACTGCGCCATAACCCCGCCGGAGCGTGGCCCACCCAGCAGGCCCGGAACCTCCTGACGGACCTCGACGACCGAACCCCCGCATTCCGCTTCCTCGTCCGCGACCGGGCCGGTCAGTTCACCACGTCGTTCGACGCTGCCCTGACCGGTCGGGCATCGACACCGTGAAGATCCCACCTCGATGCCCGAGAGCGAACCGCTTCGCCGAACGATTCGTACTTACGGCCAGAATCGAACTCACCGACCGCATCCTGATCTTCAGCGAGCGGCAACTGCGGAGTGTCCTTGCCGAATACAGCGCCCACGCCCACTACAACCGTCGGCGGCCACATCGAGCGCTAGGACTTCATCCGCCACGCCCCGGTCATCCCACCCCCGACCTTGACCACCAGCGGATCAGACGCCGACCGATCGCCTCAATCCGCAGGTCAAGACCCACGGCCGAGTTCTGGAACCGACAGGGTCCCGCGCCGGATCAGGCCCGTCGCTGGGAGCTGGCGCGGTCTAGGGGAACTCAGCGGGAGCCGCGCGAGTTGACTAAGTACATTTCAAGGAAATGGGGAGATGATGGTCAGTCCGCTCAGCAAGATCAGCGAGTTCCTGAAGAGCCCGCAAGCGCAGAAGCTTACCGAGCAGGCCAAGCGCTACGCGCAGGACCCGCGCAACCGCGCGAAGGCCCAGCAGATGATCGACAAGCTACGGGGTGGCAAGGGCGGCTCCGGGAAGCACTGACCGCTGGCCGTGCATCGGAGTCTGTTCCCGGCTGATGTGACACTCAGGTCTCACCTGATGCGTGACGTCAGACCTGATTGGTTCTCCGCTCTGCGTCCATCGAGCTCATCGAGAAAGTCGGCGAGGACGTAGTGCCGGCGTCGGGCTGCTCTACGTGCAGATCGGGTATCTCCAGTCCCGGGGCCCATCCTTCGCCTATTCGACTCACCTCCGAGGAACTCCACAGCCTCTTCTCGGGAAGCGAACGGCGCCGGCCAGGAATCGAGCAACCTTTCGATGTTGGCAGGCCCCCCGGTCCGGGTGGGCCGCGGCTGCGAGAGCGGCGGTGTGACCGCCTAACCAGAACAGGCGCCCGCAGCTCCAACTGATCAAGCAGCTGATCAAGCAACAGCGATGATGTCTGCGACGTAGGCGGCGCGAGAAAGGTCCTCGGAGCGGCGGGCGCTGTCGGCTAGCGCCCGACCATACGGCCTGCGGTGTGACGTCATTTCCGCGGTCACGACCCGCCGCTCTGCATGAGCTGCAACGCCCTGCAAGCCCACGGCGGCCACAGCACTCGGGATCTACATCGGGCGAGGGCGCTGCACCACGTAATCTATACGGGCCCCACGATCACGTCCCTGCGCTGAGCGACGCCGACCGGCTTCGGTGAGGTGCAACGTCGGGTGCGATGCGCGCATCGAGAATCGGTTTCACTCACAGATAATCTTGCCCACTGCTTGCCTTCGCGTGCCCGACCGCTTACGTCTCGTTACGTAGCTTTGGGTTCATGCTGACCAAGGAGTCCGACCAGTTATTGCACGATACCCCTGATCCCTCAGCAGACCGGTGGACGCCCCCGCGGGTCGCGCTGATCGTCCTCGGCGCGCTGTTGGTCATGCTGCCGGTCTCCTATGCAATCTCCAACCCCTCGACAGCCGGAGACGCAGCACCACCAACGTCGCGGACAGCCGGCTGTGCTCAGGTCTCCCTAGGAGCGGTCAACCTGGTGGGCGCTTTGGAGGGGCAACCGCCGATCCCCGGCCACGGTGTCTTGGCCTGCAAGTAACAGGGGCGCAGGCCTGAGAAGGAGATGCCGAGCACCGGCGTGAGTCGTCTCCTTTTCGCACGGCGAAATGCGGTATCGCGCACTGGGCACCCGGTCTAGAGCCGCGCTGGGTCGCCGTCAGGAATTCTGTCGCGGCGCGAGCCGAACGGGCCAGGTTAGTCGTCCGACTCCTGACCCGCGCACCGAGGACGACGAGCGACTCAGAGGCCTCTAGTCGTCGAGGTTGCCGCGGCCGCCGGAATCAGCACGCTTGGACGGTCTCACCGTCGTGACGTCGGCGTCGACCTGCGCTGGTATTCGCCAGAGGCCGGCCGGCTGCACGGGATCCGCCCCTGGCATCGCAGGCCGGGTAGACCGGTTCACGGGGCTGCAGCGGAAGCTCGACGACGATCGCCGTCCCGTCCCCATGGCGGCTGCTGACCTCGATCGACCCGCCCAAGGCCTGCACCCGGTCACGCAGCCCGATCAAACCCGATCCTCGGGCGGGATCGGCGCCGCCGATGCCGTCGTCACGGATCGAGAGGTGCAGCAGGGCGCCGCGTTGTTCGAGGGTGACGTGGGCGTATGAGGCGCGGGCGTGTTTGGTGGTGTTGGTGAGCGCCTCGGACACGACGTAGTAGGCCGCCACCTCGATCGGGTCCGCCCAGCGGGTTTCGGTGCGGATATCGAGGTCCACAGGGAGCGCGGCGCGGCGGGCCAGGCTGCGCAGGCCCGGGCCGAGCCCGCCCTCGGACAGGATCGCCGGGTGGATGCCGCGGGAGATCTCGCGCAGCTCCTCAATCGCCCCGTCGAGCTCGTCGGCGACCCGACCGATCTGCGTCTGCAGCTCGGGCAGGTCCGCGGGCGCGGTCGACTGGGCCAGGCGCAGCGCGAGGCTGAGCGAGACCAGGCGCTGCTGGGTGCCGTCATGCAGGTCGCGCTCGATGCGGCGGCGGGCCTCGTCGGCGGCCGCGACGATCCGCGCCCGGGGGGCAGTGAGCTGTGCGCGGCTGTCGGCGTTCGCGATCGCGGTGCCGACGAGCTCGGTGAAGCCGGCCATGCGCTGCTCGGTGTCGGCCGGGAAATGCCCGCGCCGCGTCCCGATGCCGATCCCGCCCCACAGACGCCCCTCGACGACGATCGGCGTCGCGACCCCCGACCGGACTCCCACCCGCCGAACAGCGTCGCCATAGGCGCAGGAGACGTGGTTGTAGTCGTCATGGCGAGCCGGGCGGGCCGTGCGCAGGACGGCCGCCATGGCCAGGGGCGGCTCAACCTTCCAGCGGCTCCCCGCGGGCATCGCGTCGGCGTATGCGCCGGTGCTGGCGGCGACGGTCGCCGCGCCATCGGGATCGAGGCGGACGATGAGCGTGGCGTC
>JAODNO010000544.1 GCA_025465235.1 Pseudonocardia sp. | reverse complement strand
GGCACTGGCAGCGACGTCCAGCAGTGCCGCGCCGGCAGCGTGCCTCGCGTATACTCCTCGAACCGGGCAGTCAGTGATCGACTGGAAACGACAGCTGATCACGATCCTGGGCACCCCGAACGCCCAGCCGGCCGCCGTCCACCCCACCCGCAGCTTCGCGATGCTGCAGGCCGCCGAGTACGACGCGGTCGCCTCGATCACCCACGCCGCCCCGCCCTACCGGTCGTCGGTGCCCGCGGCGGGCGACGCCCGCCCCGACGCCGCGGCCGACCAGGCGGCTCACGACGTCCTGGTCTCCCTTTATCCCACGATGCGCTCAGGCCTCGATGGCCGATTGGCGGGCGAGCTGGCCGGCATGCCCGACGGCCAGGCCAAGCAGGACGGTGTCGGGGTCGGCATGGCGGCGGCCCGCCAGCTGATCGCCCTGCGGTCCTCGGACGGCTCATCGGCGGCCGCGGCGCCGTTCGTGGCCGGTACCGGCCCAGGCGACTACCGGTCGACCCCACCAAAGTTCCCGGCGCCGATGTACACCGGCTGGGGATCGGTCACCCCATTCCTGCTCGACAACGCCCAGCAGTTCCGCCCGGCCCCACCGCCACCGGTGAGCAGCGCCGCGTACGCGACCGCGCTCAACGAGGTGAAGAACCTCGGGCGCGACTCCAGCACCACCCGCACCCCGGATGAGACCGTGGCCGGCAAGTTCTGGAGCGCCACGCCGGTCTGGAACACCTGGAACCAGGTCGCACAGCAACTGGTCGCCGAACGCCACGCGAGCCTGGCGCAGGCGACCGGCGTGTTCTCCGCCCTGGACCTGTCGCTGGCCGACACGACCATCGCAATGTACGACGCGAAGTACCAGGATCACGTTTGGCGACCGGTCACCGCGATCCGGCTCGGCGACTCCGCACGTAATCCGGGCATCGTCGGCGACCCGACGTGGAACCCACTGACGCCCACCGCCGCCGATCCGTCCTACCCCGGTGCCCACAGCGCTCTCAGCGGGGCGGCCGCCACCGCGCTGACCGCCTTCTACGGTTCGCACCAGCCAGTCACGATCACCTCGGCCGCCGACCCCGGCGTCACCCGCAGCTTCGCCACCCTTTCCGACGCCGCCGACGAGGCCGGGCTCAGCCGGATCTGGTCCGGCCAGCACACCCGGGCCGACCACCAGGCCGGCCAGCAGCTCGGCAGCCAGGTCGCCGGCCGGGTGCTGGGGGATCTGTCGGTGCGCCAGTACACCGGCGGTTGACGTCTGTTTCCGGACCAGGAGGGCACTGATGGGCAAGCGTGACCGCGCCGGGCAGCGGCGAGGGCCGCGCGACAGCCTCGTGATCGCGGGCGGCACGGTCGCGCTCGCCGGACTGCTCGCCTTCGGGCTGGCCCCACAGGGCGGGCAGCCCTCCGCCGCGACGGACCCCGCGGCGGCCGCGGGGTCGGTTCGCGTCCTCGCTCCCCTCGTCGCCACGGCGACGGGACAGGTCGTCGACGGCATCAGCAGCAGCGACGCCGAACAGCTCGCCGTCCACATCCACGCCCACCTGCAGGTTTACGTCGACGGGCAGCAGCGCGCTATCCCCTATGGGATCGGTGTGGTGGCGCCCCTGCAGCTTCGCCAGACCGTCGACGGGCCGTTCGTCGTGGGCGGCGCACGCTTCTACGGGCTGCACACCCACGACGCCAGCGGGGTCATCCACATCGAGTCGCCGGTCGAGCGCCACTACACAATCGGCGAGTTCTTCGACCTCTGGGGCCAACCACTCGACCCGGAACAGGTCGGTCCGGCCCGCGGCCGGGTCACGGCCCTCGTCGACGGAACTGTGGTCGGCGGCAACCCGCGCGACATCTCGCTGGGCGCCCACGATGTCATCCAGCTCGACGTGGGTGCGATCGTCCCGTTCCGGACCTACACCTTTGCGGCGGGCCTGTAACCATGATGGCTGTAACCCCGCCTCGTATACCAGCGTGACCCTCACAGAGGGTGCCTCGGTGCTGCGATGAGTACCTCGGGGGTTCCGGTCCGTGTAATGGGTAGGGAGACCGTCGGTCGCCCGCTCGTCCGAGTCTGGAGGTGCCCGATGCCGTCCCCGCGCCGTTCACGCCCGTTCGGTGATCTGGAGGCCACGGTGATGGACCGGTTGTGGACTGCGAAACGCCCGCTACTGGTGCGTGACGTGGTCGACCTCCTGAGCCCGCAGCGGGCACTCGCCTACACCACCGTCATGACGGTGCTGGACAACCTGCACCGCAAGGGCTGGGTGCGACGCAGCCGCGACGGCAGGGCATGGCGTTACGAACCGGTCCTTAGCCGGCAGTCCTACACCGCCCTGCTCATGCGTGAGGCGCTGGCCATCAGCGACGATCGGGCCGGGGTCCTGGCGCGTTTTGTCGAGGAGATCGACCCGGAGGATGCCGCCGCACTCGCCGCGGCGCTGCGCGATGCGCCCGAGGGGCCCCGCCCGGGGACGGCGTCGTGACCGTCGGCGGCGCCCTGATCTTTTACGCGATGGTGGTCGGGTTCGCCGGGCCGGCCGGGTTCCGTCGTGCGGGCTGGCCGCTGCGGGCGCCGCGGTTGGGCGCGGCGGCGGTGCTCGCGGCGGCCTGGTCGGTGCCCGTTGCGCTCGTCCTGGCCGGCGTGACGATCGCCCTGCCGGCCAGCGCCCTGTCCACCGACCTCGGCCAGTTGATCGGAGCGTGCCTCGTCCGGTTGCGCGCCGCCTACGGCACGCCGGGCGGGGCCGGGATGGTCACGGCGGGACAGGTTCTCTCCGTGGCGACCACAACGCGGATCGCGTGGGCCGCGGGGCGGCTCGCCCACCGACGGCGCACCGAGGGACGCCGCCACCGGCTGCTGGTCAGGTTGGCCGGCCATCCCCGACCGGACCTCCCAGCCCTGGTGCTCGACTACCCTGGCGCCGCCGCCTACAGCGTCGCCGGCCGGCACCCGACCGTCGTCGTGACCAGCGGGGCCATCGATCTGCTCACCAAGCCGCAACTGGGCGCCGTGCTCGCCCACGAGAACGCGCACTTGCTCGCCCGCCACCATCGCTGGCAGACCGCCGCAGCGCTCGCCGCCGCGGCGCTGCCCATCGTGCCTTTGCTGCGCGAGACCCCGGCCCGGGTGGGCCGGCTGCTGGAGATGGACGCCGACGAACTCGCCGCGGATCACCACGAACCCCACGTGCTCGCGAGCGCGCTGGTCGCCGTCGCGTCCCCGGGCGGACCGGCAACAGGCAGTGCGCCGAACCGGGCGGCCTCGACGCTGACCCTGACCCCTGCCGGGGCTGACACCGCCGCTCGGATCCACCGCCTCCTGCGCCCACCAGACCAGCTGCCCCGCCGGCGCCAGACAATCACCCGCGCCGCGGTCGTGGCGCTGACCGTGACACCGCTCGTCCTCGCTGTGGCGCCCGCCCTCCTCGCGCTGCATTAGCCCAGGGCCCACATATGCAGCCGGGCGGCGTCGCCGTCGACGGACGCACCACCCTGCGGGTGTCCGAAATACGGCCACCGACCCTGACCTGCAGGTTCGCCACTCATCCCGGCTCGGCATGATCGGCTGGTGGCGCTCAGACTGACCTACTTGATCGTGAGCCAGCTCGTGGGATGGATGGTTCTGCTGGCACGATCAACGGCGGCCAAGGACGTCGAGATCCTCATACTGCGCCACCAACTCGCTGTACTGAACCGCCGCACCGCGCGACCCCAGATGAACTGGGCCGACCGAGCATTGATCGCCGCCTTCGCCCGGCGACTCCCCCGCCACCGACGAATCGGTCTTCTCGTCACACCCGCCACGATCCTGCGCTGGCACCGACGACTCGTTGCCCACCACTGGACGACCCGGTCGACCCCCCATCCCATCCGGCCTGCGAGCTCTTGCAGTCCGCCTGGCCACCGAGAACCCGACCTGGGGCTACCGACGCATGCACGGCGGACTCGCCGGCCTCGGCTACCAGATCGGCGCCTCCACCATCTGGAAGATCCTCACCGCCGCCGGGATCGACCCGTCGCCACAGCGATCCGGGCCGACCTGGCCGCAGTTCCTCCGCTCCCAGGCCCACGCGATCCTCGCCTGCAACCTGTTCCGCATCGACACCATCACCCTGACCCGGCTCTACGCGTTCTTCGTCGTCGAACACGCCACCCGCCACGTCCACATCCTCGGCGTCACCGCCCACCCGACCGCGGCCTGGCTGATCCAACTGGCTCGCAACCTCACGATGGACCTCGACGACGCCGGCACGACCGTCCGATTCCTCATCCGCGACCGCGACGCCAAGTTCACCCCCATGTTCGACGCCGTCTTCACCGGCGCCGGGATCCAGGTGATCGAAACCCCGGCCCGAGCGCCACGCGCGAACGCGATCGCCGAACGGTTCATCGGCAGCATCCGCCGCGAACTCCTCGACCGCATCCTCATCATCAACCAACGCCACGCGGCGTCGGCCTCGGCGACCTATGAGGACCACTTCAACCATCATCGCCCGCACCGCGCCCTGGCACAGGCCGCTCCGCTGCGCGCCCTTCCAAAACGCCGCCAGACCGACACCAGCCACGTCCACCGAAACGACCGACTCGGCGGTCTTCTCCACGAATATCAGCACGTCGCATGACGTGAGCCGGGATTCGGGCACCTACACGGACGTTGACCCCCGGCATACTGCGACGTACCCACGTCCTCGGCGGCCTCATCAACGAGTACTGATACGCGGCCTGACGTGCTGCGATGACTTTTCGAGCGGCACAGGCTCG
>JAODNO010000524.1 GCA_025465235.1 Pseudonocardia sp. | reverse complement strand
GACGAGGTGACCCGGTGGCTGGCCGCCCGCGCCGCGGACGCGCCGGACAATTTCTTGCACCTGCTGCGGTTGCTCGAGGCCGAGCGGGCCTGGGCGGTCGGCGACTTCCGCGCCGCCGTCCTCGCCTTCGACACCGCGCGGCGCGAGGCCGCCCAGCGGCAAAGGCCCTGGCATCGGGCGCTGATCGCCGAACGGGCGGGCCGCTTCTTTCTCGCCCACGGCGTCGAACACACCGGCTACGACCTGCTCGCCCAGGCCCGCCAGGACTACCTCGCCTGGGGCGCGACCGCCAAAGTCGCCCAGCTGGACTGGGCCTACCCGACCCTGCGACCACAACCCGATACGACCGCCGGGCACCGCAGCGACCAGCCCGGCGATCTTCCCCATCGCCGCTCCACCGTGACGACCGGAACGATCGACCTACTCGGCATTCTGTCCGCGTCCCAGGCGCTCAGCTCGCAGACCAGCATCGAACGGCTGCACTCCCGCGTCGCCCAGGTGCTCAGCGCGATGACCGGCGCCACTGGCGTCCACCTGCTGCTGTGGAACGACGACCGGCAAGACTGGCAGCTACCCGCCCCAGACAGCGGCGACGGCGGCGCCCCGGTCAGCGGCACCGGCCACGAACACGCGGTGCCGATGTCCGTGCTGCGCTACGCCCAACGGATGGGCGAGCCGCTGGTCGTCGGCGACGCCACCCGCGACGACCGCTTCGCCCGCGACCCCTACTTCACCGACCTCGACTGCTGCTCGCTGCTGGCCCTACCCATCCTCAACCGGGGCACGCTGCGGGCGGTGCTGCTGCTGGAAAACCGCCTCATCCGCGGCGCGTTCACCACCGAACGGCTCGACGCTGTCCAACTCATCGCCGGCCAACTCGCCGTCTCCCGCGACAACGCCCAGCTCTACGCCGAGCTCACCACCTCACGCGCACGGATCGTCGCCACCGCCGACCACGCGCGGCGGCGCATCGAGCGGGACCTGCACGACGGCGCCCAGCAACGACTCGTCTCCCTCGCATTACAGCTGCAAGCCGCGCAGGCGACGGTGCCGCCCGAGGCCGCCGAGCTGGCGGCCCAGCTGGACGACCTGGCCGCCGAGGCGACCAGCGCCCTGGACGAACTGCGCGAGCTCGCCCGCGGCATCCACCCGGCGCTCCTCGCCGAAGGCGGCCTGCCCCCGGCGCTCAAGACGCTGGCCCGCCGCTGCACCGTCCGGGTCGAACAGGACGTGCGGGTCGACCGGCGGCTGCCCGAGCCGATCGAGATCGCCGCCTACTACCTGGTGGCCGAGGCGCTCACCAACGCGGCCAAGCACGCCCACGCCTCAATCGTCCACGTCGAGGCCGACACCGCCGACTGCGACGCCGGCGACGTGCTGCGGGTCTGTGTGCGCGCCGACGGCCGCGGCGGCGCCGACCTCGCCGGCGGATCTGGCCTGGTCGGGCTCAAGGACCGGGTGGAGGCGCTCGGCGGCCGTCTCTGGGTGCAGAGTGCCCCCGGCGCGGGCACCACCGTGCGGGCCGAGCTCCCGCTGGGCCCGGCCCGCGCGGCCTCCGGCTGACCGAGCCGACACCGTGGCCACCCCCGACGCGCAGCCCGGGCACCGGCCCTGTTGCGCCTGGAGCAGGCGCACCATCGGTCGGTCCAGAGCGGCGAGCCTGCTGCGGCGTCGATCAGCCCAGTAGCTGATCAGCCGAGCTCAGGTGTTCGTGGCGGTGCCCGTGGCGCACCTGCCCGATGTGGCGTTGGCGCGGGCGCGGGTCGAGCACGGCGTTTCGCTGCTGCCAAAGGCCCTCAACGGGCGCCGGCAGCTCACGCAGTTTGACCGCGCTGCTCTCCCACCGTCCGCGCTGCGCTACGTGGGGGCCGCGGTGCAGTGCCCGCGGCCGGTGTCCCGGCTGGCGTGGGTGCCCAGCTATTGGACACCGAGTTCGGTCCACGGCGTGTCCAGGGCGGAGTCGCGGTGCTGTGCCAGCTCGGCCTGGGTGAACACCGGTGTCTGGATGCTGGGTGGGATGCCCGCGCCCTCGTAGTTCTGCCCGTCGGGGGCGAGGTAGTCCTCGTTGCCGACGGTGAAGCTCCAGCCGTTAGGCAGCTTGCGTGTCATGTCGTCCGAGAACACACCCTGGGTGGCCATCCCGACCCGGCTCGGGGCCGGGGTGCGGCCCAGCATCGCCTCGGTGAAGGTCTCGCCGGCACTGACCGTCAGGTCGCTGGTCAGCAACCGCACCGGTCCGGTGTAGCGGGGGCCGGTGTTCGGGGTCACGGTCACCGTGCGGAGCCGGCCGTGGCGGGTGGGGTCGTTGGGGTCGTTGCGGGCCTGCTTGGTGTAGGCGGTGTAGGGCGTGTTGGTCAGCCGTCTGGCCAGTTGCAGTCCCAGTTCGTCGTCTCCGCCGGAGTTGAATCGGACGTCGATGACCAGCCCGCGCCACGCGCTGATCCTCGCCTGGGTGAACACCGAGTCCAGTGCCTGGGCCAGCACGGCGCTGCTTTCGGGGTAGAGGTTGTCGTCGGTGCCGTAGTCCTCGAAGGCGGTGATGCGCAGGTACCCGCGCCGGCCGGGCAGGTCTGCGTAGGTGATTTTGCCGCCTGCGAAGGTCTGGATGTCGGTGACGCCCAGGTCTCGGCGGAGGTGCTTGTCCACCGCCTGAGTCGCATCCCGGCGTGACACGTCGTTCTGGTCGCGGGTCCCCGGCCGCTTCCCGGCAAATGAGTTCCCGTCGGGGCCTTGGATGAAGGCATGCGCGTCACCGAACGGCTTGATCATGTCAACGAAAATCTGGTACAGCTCATTGGGTGTGGTCTCGGCGTTCACCATCGGCCGGTATTGGGCCCGCAGCGCGTTCCAGTCGATGTTCTTGCGCACCGTGGAGTTGTAGTTCTCCGCGAATGTCGCCCAGAAGATGTCGAAGTTGGTGAGTGGGTTGTCGGGCGTCGTGCGGGTACACGCCGTGGGCAGCTCGGGCAACCGGACGAGGTCGATGTCCGCCGCGGTACCCAGCAGGCGCATGCCGCCCTGGCCGTTCGGCGCCCGGCGCACGGTCTCCACGGCCACGTTCTTCTTGCCGAACTGCACGGTGCCGTCCGGACCGGGCCCGTCGAGCTGGGTCAGGGTCTGGTTGGGCACGCAGCTGACCGAGGTGGTGTCGAAGGTCTCGGCGCGACCGTTTCTGACCGTGATGATCCAGCCGTAGCCGTCGGTGCGCCAGACCCCATCGACCGGGCTGGTCCGGTCGCTGCTGTTCGGTGCCGCGCAGGCTGACAGCACGGTGGCCAGCACGGCCACAACTGTCGCGCGCAGTGACGGCCGCATAGAGGTCCTTTCTGGTAGAGCGGTCCCGGCGGTCGGGCGCATGGTCAGACGGTGGGTGAACCCGTGTCGATCGGTGGGGGTCGTGCGCCGGGTCAGTTCTGCCCGACACGAAGTAATGCGTCGACGACGATGGCGGCGGCTGCTGCGGCGTCGAGGTCCGGAATTGGGTCGGTCGAGCTCAGAAACCGATGCTCCTCGCCTCGGCGGACTGAGCGCGGCTGAACGTGAGAGGAAGAACACGGAGGAATGACAGTGTCACCAGCAGCAGCAGGGGGAGCGCGGAGAGCAACCGCGAACTCGACTCCGGTGCCGACGTCTGAGGGCGTGAAGTCAGCCGGCGGCTACTTCCCGGTGCCGCCGGTGGACCACTACGCCGAGCGTATCGAGCCTCGGCGACCGAGTCTGCGGGCGTTCACCAACCCCACGGTGAACTCCTACCACCGGCTCGTGCCCGGCTTCGAGGCGCCGATGAACCTGGTGTACTCGGCGCGCAACCGGTCGGCCTGCATCCGGATCCCGCTCACGGGCAACAACCCCAAGGTCAAGCGCCTGGAGTTCCGCTGCCCCGGCTCGTCGGGCAACCCGTACCTGGCCTTCTCGGCAAGGATGATGGCCGGCATGGACGGCATCAAGAACAAGATCGAGCCCCTCCTATGCTATGCCCTTGGGAATAGCGCTGCAGCAGGTCGCCCCGTCGACCCGTATTAGGCACCCGCATAATCAGTCCCCGGAGATCGGCGCTCAGCTGTCCTGCTCGGGACGACCGGTCGGCTTCAGCTGTCCGATGTGGTGGGCCAGGCGCAGTTCGACATCACTTCGCTGCTGGAAGCCGTGCTCCAACAGGGCACCGATCCGCGTCTGTGCCGCACTGCGGGTGGCGGATGCCCAGAAGGCCTCCAGAGCCGGGGGGAGCAAATCGTCGTCGGGCAGACTGACCTGATCGACGTAGTGCTTGGTCTCGGCGATGGCTTGCTTGTCGAAGGAGCCGATGCGACCGGCGAGGGCATCGACAAAAGGGTCGAGCTCTGCGTCGGGAAGGGCGCGGTTGACGTAGCCGTACCGCTCGGCGAGTTCGCCGTCGATGTCCTGGCCGCCGAGGAGGATCTCCAGGGCCCGGCCCCTGCCCACGAGCTGGGGCAGCCGCGCCATCGGGCCGCCGCCCGGTACGAAAGCGAGGCTGACCTCGGGCTGGGCGAGGATCGCGCGTTCCCGGCTGGCGAAGCGCAGATCGCAGGCCAGCACGAACTCGCTGCCCGCGCCGCGGGCACGGCCGCGGATCGCGGCGATGCTGACCACGGGTGCACGGCTCAGGCGTGTCGTGAGGTCGAGCCACGGGTGCATGCCAGTGCGGCCGTTCGGCATCGAGGTGGTCTCCGCGGAGTCCCGAACGACGTCGTAGTGCGCAAGGAAGTAGTCGGGGTCGGCGCTGTCGAACACGACGACTCGCACGTCGGGGTCAGTCTCCAGCGTGGTGACCAGCTGGTCGAGCTCACGGATCGTGCCCGGGTCAACGAGATTCAGTGGTGGATGATCGAAGGTGACGCGCCACCTCTGCGGCGTGGGCCGGTCGACGCGCAGCTGCTGGGCCGTGGCGGACATGTGCGCTCCCGATCCTCGGCGGTCACCGATTGGATGCTGAGTTGGGTCTTCGACTGTAGCGATCCTGCGTTTGAATTAGCAACTCAGACGTGAGCTGGGTGACATGGCTGCCGGACTCGATAGGGAGCAGCACGAGGTCCGGTGCTCGGTCGCCGGGAGCATGCAGGTCCTGGGGGGAGAGGTGACCTTCCTGACGCTTCAGGAGGCAATCGGCGATACCGCAGATGCTCGGCCTCGGTGGCGGCGCGTTCGGGCCTCCCGGCCAGCTCACCGGTGATCCGCCGCACCATGGCCTGGGCTTCGTCGCGGGTCTGAGCTGCCGTAGCCACAGCTTCGCGCCGATCTCCCGGGCCCGGGTACCAGCCAGTGGCTGCGATCGCGTACCCGGGTACAGGGTCGCCCCACCGGGCGCCTTCGTGGTGGAGCCGGGCCTGCGTGGCGTCGTCGAGGAACGGGACGCGCTCGAGGACTCCGGGACCTAACGGACATTCCTCAGACGGCAAATCACGATCACCGTCCACTTGTCGCCGATCCGAGTCAGCACGTCACGCAGAAGGGCGCCGTTGTCGGTGCTCGTCGAGGTCGTCATAGGCTCCCTCGAGGGAACTTGGGCAGGTGAAACTGCCTTTTTGCGCCGATGCTGGGCCATGCCTGAACCATGAAATCGGCGGTATTGATTGTATAGGGTCCTGCGGTACCTAGTTTTCCAGGGGTCGGAGGACGACCGATCCGAGGTAGTGGCAAATGCGCAGGGCCAGTTCCACGTCGCTGCGATGGTCCTGGCTCGGCCGGCCGATCGCCTCCTGCGCTTTGCGGATCCGGTACTGGACGGTGTTCTTGTGTATTGCCAGGCGTTCCCCGGCGGTTTGGTAGCTGCCGTTCGTGGCCAGGAAGACCCGGAGTGTCTCCCGGAGCCGTTCGCTCTTCTGGTCGTGGTCGGCGAGGTCGCCGAGGACGTGCCAGACCCAGCCTCGGGTGGCGTCGAGGTCGGCGGACAGCAGTGCGATCGGGCCGACTTCGGCGAAGATGGTGACCTGTGTGCCGGGCTGTGCCGCGACGGCCAGACCTTGCGCTCGTAGGGCCTGTTGGTGGGTCTGCCGGAACCCATCGACGCCGGCTGCGGGGTCTCCGAGCGCGACACGCGCCGTCGAATCGCGGGCCGCGGCGGCTTCGGCGAGTCGCTCCCACGCCACGTGTTTGCCGTTTTCCAGGGGTAGCCATGCCCAGGCCGCCGCTTCGTCGCACGGCACGTACAGCGGCCTGCCCCGGCAGCTCAGCTCGTCGGCGAGGGCGATTGTGAGGCGGTCGAGTCTGGTCAGTGCTTCGACGCTCGAGTTCGCCTCGGGCACCCAGGCGACCAGCCCGATGTGATGTTGGTCGAGCCGGTAGCCCAGATTCGCTTCAATCTGGTGGGGGTCGATGCGCTCGCGGTAGAGCAGGGCCCGTACACGGACGGCCCGCACCGCGCCCTGGTTCAACAGCCACCGGTCCCGCTCGTGCTGGTACGCCGAGATCATCTGTTCGGAGACCCGGTCGATGTAACCGAAGCTCTCGTCCAGCAGGCGGCGGATGACGGCCCGGGTCAAGGCGGCATCGTGGGTCTGTTGGGGGATCTCGTCCAGACACCACTGCAGGAACCGGGCGTGCCCGACGCGGTAGGCACGGACCAGGGCGTGCAGAGGGATGCCCCGCTGGGCGACGCGCCGGGCGTACTCGACCGCGGCTGCGGGGGCGTCGAGCGCGTCCAGCGCTATCCCGTGCTGAAGAACGTCGAGCAGCGTGGCCACGTTGGCCTCGACGCCGGCGACGAGCACGCCGACCAACGGGTCGTCGGCTTTGAGTTCGGGGATGTCGTCGATCAGGCGGCGCCAGACGTCGTGGCTGACCTCGGCGAGTCGCAGTTTCACAGCCGCCGCCGCGGTCGCGAGCTGTCGATCGACGGCAGGACTCACGGGGTCCATGCAGGAATCCGAAGTAGAGCCGCTGAGCAGCGAGAAAACTCACCCGAGTACCCCTGGCCAGGCGAATGTTCCATGGCATCACGAAATGGTGGCCGGGAGACAGAAAGGCCTGGTTCGGGCCCGTCCGGTCTCTCCCGGCGGCCGGAATGCACGCGTAGTATCCTGCGCCGAGCTTTCAATGACTGCGCCGCCTCACCAGCAGCTTGGCTCCCGCTCCGCGTCCTGGCCTTTGGCGTTGCAAGACGTGTAACGGGATCTCGGGTTCCCTCCACCCGATCGCCGCGTCCATCGGTTCCCGATAGGTTGGGTCCCATGACGCCCCACCGCAGCCCTGGACCCCAGGACACCGCGTCATCGGAGTCAGCGACGTCGAGCACTCCCTGCTCGATGAGGTAGACGACCTCGCGATACAGCGCGGCCTGGAGTCGGTTGGCGACGTGCCCGGGAATCTCCTTCCTGAGATGGACCGGTCTCTTGCCGATCGAGGCGTAGAACGACATCGCGTCCCGGATCGTCTCCGGGGCGGTCCTCGTCCCGCCGACGACCTCGACCAGCGGGACGACGTGCGGCGGGTTGAAGGGATGGGCGATGACGGTTCGCTCCGGGTGCCGGCATTCGGCCTGGGTGACGCTCATCGTGATGCTCGACGAGCTCGACGCGATGATCGCCCCCTGCGGCGCAGCGTCGTCGATCTCCGCGAACAGCTTGACCTTGAGTGCCGCGCGCTCCGGCGCGTTTTCCTGCACTAAATCGGCATCCGCAACGGCCTCCCGCATGTCGGCGGTGAACCTCAGGCGATCGGGTGAGGCTCCATTCTCGAGGCCGAGCGTCGTTGCTGCGTCCCACGCTGCGTCCACGTACGAGCGCAGGACCGCTTCTGCATGGGGCGCCGGGTCGGTTGCGGTGACGTCAAAGCCGTGAGCGAGATAGTGCGTCGCCCAACTCGCACCGATCGTTCCGGTGCCGACGATCGCTATACGATGGACGGGTCTATGTGAATACATGTTATGTCACTCCTTCAGGCGCTTCGGGTTCCGGATCAGATCGTGCGAAGCGCACCGCCGTCGATAGCCGGCATCGCGCCGGTCAGGTAGCTGGCGGCGGGTGACAGCACGAATGCGGCGGCCCGCCCAGCTCTTCGGGTGTACCTCGCCGCCGCAGCGCAGGCGATCCGGATGGCCCCAAGGAAGATGGCCTCGAACGCGGGGCGCCATTCCTCGTCAACGACATCCATGACTGAACCCGTTACCGGACCTCCTACACCGACCAGGGTGCCGTCGAGGCGGCCGAAGTGATGCAGTGCGGCCGCCACGAGGTCGTCCCCGGTCGTGGGCGCGGCATTGTCAGCGGCGACCCCGACAGGGCGCGACTCGCTCAGCGTCTTCGCTGCCTGGGTGACTTCCGCCTGGCCGAGTCCGGAGATGACCACGCGCGCGCCCTCGTCGATGAGCTGGCGGGCCGTCGCATGGCCGAGACCGCTGCTCCCACCGGTCACTATGTACACGCGGTCGCGCAGATCCAGGCCCAAGGTGATGTCCGCCGCGAACTTGGTAGCTAATCCATCCACGAAATAGCAAGATCGACGGTCCACGACTACTGCGACAATGATCTTCTCTAGCATCATGGGCTCCTGGTTTACGCGCCGGTCTCACTTCGTGGTCTGGAAGCCGATGTTGTCGTCGATGAGGGTGCGCGGTGAGACGGGCAGTTTCTCCGGATTCTCGAGGTCGAGTCGGACGAACTCGATCCGGTTCAGCCAGGCCGTTCGCAGGAACTCCTTGAGGAACTCGGTGGTGAGCTGCTCCCCGCCGCAGCGGCGGTAGCCGAACCCGAACGGGGCGTAGCCGGCCGTGTCGGTCACCGGGTATGCGGTGCCGTCGACCACGCCGTAGACGGCGCCGAACCCGCTGTTGGTCAGCTCGCCCCGGCGGCCGTCGCTGACCGCGAACGGTGCGGGTGGGAAGGGGCAGCGGGCGAGCCCGATCTCCTTGCTTCTCGCTTCGTCGTTGTCGGCGCTCGTCGGCGCCGCCTTGTAGCGGTCCGGATCGAATTCCTCGGGGTTGGGCCAGTGCCGGGGGTCTTGGCTCGTCGCCAGGTGGGGGGTCACGACAGCGCCGACGCGGGGCTCCAGACCGCGCTGGGTGTCCACGGTCGAGAGGCTCCCCGCATTCGGCGAGATCGTGCGGAACAGCTCCATCACGAACCGGTCGAGGGGGGTGAACGGGCCGCCGTCGGCCTGGTCGGGGCCGTTGGTCATGGTCTGGGTGAACCACGACCGGACGGCCGGGTCACCGGTGCCGGCGGCCAGCCGAGCCATGACGTTGTAGACCATGTTGCCCCACTGACTGAACGCCAGGAAGTTGTGAAAACACTCGAACACGATGTCCTTGCGCCGGAAGTGCTCACCGCCTCCACCGTTCTTGAGCCAGTAGTAGACGAACGTCCCCTCCGGATCCGGCACGTCGCCATCGATCACCGCCTGCACCCGGCGGTCGATCCACTCCTTGAGGAACGGGCGCAGCTCACGCACGCGCATGATGTTCTCCCGGACGATGTCCGAGGTCGGGTACCAGTGGCCCAGGACCGCGGTGAAGCTAGTGCCGATCTGCCTGACCTCGGCCGGGACGGCCTCACCCGACACGCCGAGGTGGAAGTCCCAGTAGAGGTCGAAGTAGTCCGAGTAGTACTCGTGCATCAGCGGCTTGCCGCCGTTGGCCTGGTCGAAGAGGCGGGCCAGAAAGCGGTGGACCTTGTCGGCGTACTTGGCAGCGTAGAGGTCCGGCGTGGTCGCCGAGAGATAGATCTTCTTCCGCTGATTGTCCGGTCCACGCTTCTCGTAGCCCTGAATGAAGACCGTGACGCCCTCCTCCTCGGGATTGGGCGCCCACCCCTCGTACAGCATGCCCCAGAAGTGCGGCGGGGCCGCGTTCTCCTTGCTCAGGGCGACGTCGATGAGGGGGAGCGCTGGCCGTTCCCCGATGTATTGGCTGCTCAGGAGGTACGGCACCACGGCTCCTTCGACGTAGTCCGGGTCGAACGTCGGGGGCAGCAGCCCGACCAATTCCTTCGGCGTGATCATGCGGTTTCCTCCGATCGCGATGTCAGTGTCCGACGAGTGCGGGCAGAGTGAGCGCAACGCCCATTGCAGCCGCTCGGCGGCGGATTAGCGAAAGTTCGGGTTCCGCGCCTCCGTCCTGGCTGACGCTAAGCACGGTGACCCGCTGCGCCATCGGCCCGGGCGCACCAACTACCGCCGGGTACTGTGCTGAGGGCACGATGAGCGCGCGGGAATACCGCCGCCGATGCATCACCAAACGGCCCCAGCCGGGCGTAGGTCTAACGATTCGGAGGCGCCGAGCTCGTCGATACCCCAGCCGCAAGCCGGCGGCTCGCGACGTTGGGCTTCCAGACGGCTTGGTGTCCGGAGCACAAAAGGTAAGGGCGTGGCTGGCCCGGTGGATGCGGTGCGGTCCGGCCCATCGTGCGGTCACCGGGGCGTGCGCCGGCCGAATTCAGTGCGGTCGTCTCGCAGCAGAACGCCCTATGATGGCCCGGTGGACGGCGCGAGCCTCCCTATCGACCAGCGGCTCGCGGTCGCGGCGGCGGCCGTGAAGCTGCGTCTCGCCGCCGTCAGCCAGGACGTCTGGCGGCGTCTGATCATCGACATCCCCGAGCTCAAGGTCGACGACGCCTTGGTGAGCCTGCTCGCCGCAAGCGTCGAGGCCAACGTGTCCACGCTGCTCGACGTCATCGAGCACGGGATGGCGTTGGACAGCCTCGACGCCCCCGCGGTCGCGATCGAGTACGCCCGGCGCGTCGCCCAGCGCGGGATTCCCCTGCACGCCCTGATCCGGGCCTACCGCGTCGGGCACGCCCGGTTCCTGCAGTGGTGCCTGGACGAGGTCCCGCAGCAGACCGACGACGCCGCCGTAGCCCGCGCGCTCATCTGCCGTCTGCTCGAGCAGAGCTTCAGCTACATCGACCGCATCTCCGAGCAGATGATCTCGGCGTACCAGCACGAGCGGGACCGCTGGCTGTTGACCCAGGGGGCGGTCCGGGCCGTCCGCGTGCGGGCGCTGCTCGACCACGAGCGGGTCGACGTGAACCGGACCGAGGCGGCGCTGGGTTACCGGCTGAATCAACACCACGTGGGGCTCATCGCCTGGATGCCGGAGGCGACCCCGATCGGCGAGGCGCTGACCGGGCTCGACCGCCTCAGCACGGTTCTCGCCAACGAGCTGAACTGCGCCGGCAGGCCGTTGTACGTGCCGTGCGACGAAGCGGCGGCCTGGTCATGGCTGCCCATGGGAGGTCACAAGCACGTCGCGTGGGAGCGGCTCACCAGAGCCGTCGCGGCCCACGGTTCGGCGGCGCGCGTCGCGATCGGGGACCCCGCGGCCGGGGTCGACGGCTTTCGGCAGACGCACCAGCAGGCCTTGCGGGCGCAAGGTGTCGCTGTCGCTGCGCGCCCCGGCTCACAGGTCACCACTTTCGCCGAGGTCGGCCCGATCGCGCTGCTGTCCGCCGATCTCGAGGCCAGCCGGGGCTGGGTGTGGCTCGTCCTCGGGGGGCTGGCCAACGATGACGAGTCGACCGGGCGACTCCGCGAAACGATGCGGGTCTTCCTGGCCGCGAACGGCAGCTACCAAACCGCCGCGGAACGTCTCGCGATACACAAGAACACAGTCCAGTACCGGATCCGCAAAGCGCAGGAGGCGGTCGGCCGCCCGACCCAGGACCGGCGCAGCGATCTGGAGCTGGCTCTGCGAATCTGTCATCACCTCGGATCGGTGGTGCTGCGGCCTGTGGGAGGTAACCACCGCAGCAACACGCAGAACCGCAGGAACCTCCGGCAGGGATAGCTTCGGGTGCGCATACCAAAGGACGAGGAGTTCTCGGGCGCAGCGGACGATGGCCGCATCCCAACCCGTCCCTAGGTTCGGAACCGAGGCGTCGGCACGTCGACGCCCAATCCTTCGTCATCCACCCATCCCCATCCCGCAAAGAGGCCCTCTTGTGTTCTCATCCCTGTCGTCGTCGCTGTTGTGGCGTGGAGTGCTCGCGCTCGTCATCGGGCTGGTCGCGGTCGTGTGGCCGAACATCACCGTCGGTGCGTTCGTCATCCTCTTCGCGATCTACGCATTCGTGATGGCCGGCGCCGATGCGGCTCGGGCGTTCCGCAGCGACCGCGCCGTAACGGTGATGGGCTACCTGGTGCTCGCTCTGCTCTCACTCGTCGCTGGATTCGGCGCATTGTTCTGGCCTGGGATCACCGCCGTCGTACTGACCGTCTGGGTGGCGGTGTGGGCGTTCCTCACCGGGGTCGTCGAGGTCGCTCTGGCCTTCCGCCGCGGCGAGACAGCCGGGGAGCACGCGGCCTGGGCGTTCGGCGGCCTCGTGTCGATCGCGCTCGGCGTGGTGCTGGGCATCCGCCCGGACATCGGAGCGCTCGCCCTGGCGACCGCCTTTGGCCTGTTCAGCATCGTGTACGGGGCGTACGCGCTCGTCCTCTCGGCCCAGGTTCGCCGGGTCGCCACCAGCGCCGAACGGCTCACGGGCTCCACGGCGTGAGTGATGGGAAGGCGGTGGCCAGGGCGGACCAGGCAGGAGTACATCGGACCGCGGCTCGTCCGCCATGGCACCGAGTCATCTGCGGCTGAGACCCGCCACCAGGTTCACCGCGGAGGCGAGGATTCCGGTGCCGAACAGACAGCAGACCGTGACGCAGCGTGGTTCGGCGGATGTCCTTGGAACGCGGCGGCGTGTCGGAGACCTGGGTTCCGGCTGGCCCGCGCGGCGTGGACCAGCAGCGGGAAGGCAAAGTCCGGGGCGGGGTGGAGGGGCTGGTTCACCCGTGGCGGGTCGGCACGGGTTCATCGGCCAGGGCCGGGCGGCGCTGCCAGCGTGCGTCGGCCCACCGGCCCACCCGGCCCACTCGCCCGCGCCGAGACCGGCCTGCCACATGCCGACGGGACGCAGGCTGCCGGCGCGGCTGGCCACCCACGAAGGCGTCAGCTGCTCATAGGTGGCAACTCGACCGGCAGGGCCGGCGTCGATGCCAGGGCCCCCGGGACGCTGCATTGGCTGCAGTTCACCACTGTCACCGCAGGGCACCTGTGGGACGAGCAGACCTGGCGGAAATTGGCCATCCGCCACGTCCAGCTGGCTCGCGGTGCTGGCGCGTTCGACATGCTGATGCATGCCCTCAACACGGAACAGGTACCTCGGCGGCGAAGACGGCGTACCAAGATGGCGGAACCTGCCCACGGTTTGGTTTGATGCGCCCACGGCCCGGGACGGGCCAATAACATTGCCGCCGTCCACGCCTCCTGACGAGGGGGTACCTGCGCCCGTCCGCCCGTTCAGGCAGCACAAGCACATGCGACGCAATGGGTGCAAGCGATAATAACGGTACCCGGCGAATACCGAGACAGCCCTATCACCTCAACACGATTCCCCAAAAACGACTGCTGGCGATTTGATTTCCTTCGTGCGGCCGACACAAGAAGAGAACTCATGTTGTGCCCCCGGCACAGTGACGCTCGGCCGCGGCAGTTCGTACCATCCCCGAAGCGGGCGAGACAGAACCCCATGACCCGCGATACGCCCGAAATCATGACCGAAATGCGCCGTAGGCAGGAGATCGAGCAAATCAGTCTTTTGCAGCAGTCGAGGAGTGACAGATCATTTCGTATGTAA
>JAODNO010000514.1 GCA_025465235.1 Pseudonocardia sp. | reverse complement strand
TACCAGTCCGGCACCCATGAGCCGTCAGCGGCGGGACGAACCGTCCAACAATGTGCGGCGGGCTCCCACAGGAAGTCCGCCGGCTCCAGCCGGTCCAGGTGGTACTCCAGCAGCGACCATGTCAGGTCGAACTGTGAGCGCAGGAGGTCGGAACGAGATGCGGACACCGTCTGATCGTGTCAGGAACGCATGCTCGAGCCGCTGACCGCTCGGCGGCGGGCGCCTGCCGGGCTGCGAACGCGCACTCCGCCTAGCCTCGTCGAGGGGAGGTGCCGTGCTGCTCAACCATGTCGGTCGGGCGATCAGTCTGTTCGCCGTCACCAACATCGACGACATGGTCATGTTGGCGCTGTTCTTCAGCCAGGTTGCCGGGAAGCCACGCGGCATCGTGCGGATCGTCGCCGGCCAGTACCTCGGGTTCGTGGGCATCCTCGCCGTCGCCATCCCGGCCGCGCTGGGACTCGGGCTCCTCCCGGACGCCGTCATCCCCTACTTCGGCTTCCTCCCGCTGCTGCTGGGGCTGCGCGCCGCGTGGCAGGCGTGGCGTGACCGCGCCGAGGACTCTCGCGACCAAGCCGAGGCCCGGGCGGTCGAGCTCGGCGTCCTCTCCGTCGCGGGGGTGACGTTCGCCAACGGCGGCGACAACATCGCCGTCTACGTACCGGTCTTCACCACAGCCGGCACCGCAGGCCTCGTCGTGTATACCGTGGTGTTCCTGATCCTCGTGGCCGTGTGGTGCATGGCCGGCCTGTTCTTCACGACCCGGCCGCAGGTGGCGAGAGCCCTGGCGCGGTGGGGGCACATCGTGCTGCCGGTGGTCCTCGTCGGCCTCGGCGTGGCCATCCTCATCGAGGGTGGCGCCTTCGGGCTCTGAGGGCCGAACAGCAGGACCACCAGGTCGATGCTCGCGGAGGCGCTCGGGATCACTGACGAGATCGATGGCGCCGCCCGAGCCCGGCCCGAGAAGGTCTCGGCCACCGCCGCCGCTCCCCGCTCCTCCTCCGCCGCGCCTGTCCGAACGGCTGTCGCGTGGGCCCCCGGAGCACGACGTCCGGATCGAGCAGCGCGACGGTCACCATCGCGGGAGACAGCGCTCGTAGAGGCGGGCGCGGAGGTGCAACAGCAGGTCAGAGACGTCGGCGCGGGCAGGCTGATCGCCTCCGTGAAGGACGCCGACGGCAACGTGATCGGCCTGGTCCAGCCGGCCTGACGGGTACGAGCCGTCCGGTGGTCGAGAATCGACGGCATGCCCGCTGCGTTCGAGGTGATCACCGAGGAGCTGGACACCCCCTTCCTGGCCGTCGACATCGAGGCTATGGAGCGCAACCTCGCGAGCATGGCCGCGGCGGCGCGGGCTCGTCGCCTCGCACTGCGTCCCCATGCCAAGACGCACAAGTGTCCCGAGATCGCCCGCCGACAGGTCGAGCACGGAGCGACCGGTCTGTCGGTCGCAACCGTGGGTGAAGCGGAGATCTTTGCCGCGGCCGGGTTCACGGACCTGTTCATCGCCTATCCGATCTGGGCGGTGGGCGTTCGGGGAACCCGGCTGCGGGCCCTCGCGGAGCAGGCGTCGCTGAGGGTCGGGATCGACTCCGCGGAGGGTGCGCAGGTCCTCGCCCGCGCCGTCGCGGGCACGGTCGTGGAAACCCTCGTCGAGATCGACAGCGGGCACCACCGCAGCGGCGTGCAGCCCGAACGGGCGGCTGAGGTCGCCATGGCCGCGGCACGGGCAGGGCTGGTGGTGTCGGGCGTCTTCACCTTTCCCGGTCACAGCTACGGCCCCGGGCGGGGCCGGCAGGCCGCGAGCGACGAGGCCGACGCGCTGACCGAGGCCGCGGCCTCGCTGCGGAAGGCGGGTATGGAGGTGGAGGTGTGCAGCGGCGGCTCAACCCCGACGGCGACGATGGCCGACGCTGCCGCGCTGACCGAGATCCGACCCGGCGTGTACCTGTTCAACGATGCGCAGCAGGCGGAGCTGGGCACCTGCGGCTGGCCTGATGTCGCCCTGACGGCGGTCAGCACGGTGGTGAGCAGCGCGGGACGCCGCGTCGTCCTCGACGCGGGCAGCAAGGTCCTCGGCGCCGACCAGCCGGCCTGGACCACCGGTGGCGGCAGGCTCCCCGACCACCCGGACGCCAGGATCGTCGCCCTGTCCGAACACCACGCGACCGTCGTCCTCCCGGACGACGGCGTGTCGCTCCGGCGTGGTGACGTCGTGCGGGTGGCCCCCAACCACGTCTGCGCGGCGGTCAACCTGGCGAACGAGCTGGTCGTCCTCGCCCAGGGCGCGGAGGTCGACCGGTGGACGGTCGCCGCCCGCGGCGCGAACACCTGACCCGCGGGCGAGCTGGATCGCCCTCGCTGTTCTGGCACCTCTCCATTCCGCGGCACGTTCATGTCGCGCAGGAACCTCCATTTCCGGTTTGATCACCGTCGCCAGCTGATCCGGCCGAGAGGTGGAGCGTTGGGGTTCTTCGAGGGGTTCACGACGGAGACGGTCGACGTCGGCGCGGCCACGCTGCACGTCCGGTACGGGGGTGCGGGCCCGCCGGTCCTCCTCCTGCACGGCCACCCGCGGACCGGTGCGACGTGGCACCGGGTGGCGCCGCAACTGCGCGACGCCGGCCACACGGTGGTGGTTCCGGACCTGCGTGGGTACGGCCGGTCGTCGACCCCGGAGACCACGCCCGATCATGCGCCGTACTCGAAGCGGGCGATGGCGAACGACATGGCCCGGCTCATGGATCGGCTCGGCCACGAGACGTTCGCGGTGGTGGGGCACGACCGCGGAAGCTACGTGGGCCTGCGACTCGCGCTGGATCACCCCGCTGCGGTGGACCGGCTGACGGTGCTCGACAGCGTCCCGATCTCCGAGCACCTCGCCAGGTGCGACGCTCGCTTCGCCAGCGCGTGGTGGCACTGGTTCTTCTTCGCGCAGCCCGACAAGCCCGAGCGCGCGATCATGGCCGATCCGGACGCGTGGTACGGCGGCAACCCCGCGAGCATGGGGGAGGATTCCTACGCCGAGTACCACCGCGCCATCCACGACCCGGAGACGGTCACGGCGATGCTGGAGGACTACCGCGCCGGCCTCGGCATCGACCGGGCGCACGAGGAGGCAGATCGCGCGGCGGGCCGCCGGGTCGACTGCCCGCTCCTCGTCCTGTGGTCCAGCCGCGACGACATGGAGGATCTCTACGGCGACCCACTGGCCCTCTGGCGACCGTGGGCCAGCGACCTGCGCGGCGGTGGGCCGATCGAGTCGGGCCATCACATGGCCGAGGACGCGCCCGACGCGCTCGCCGCCGCGCTCATCGCCTTCCTCCGAACCTGACGTGATGCACAAACGGCGTTCCCGACGCATGCGGGGGACAGCCTGTCCGGGTGCCTGCCTAGAGTTCGGGATCATGGGTGACGTTCGCGGACGGCTGATCGGCCTGCTGGCTCGCCGGCGTTTCGGGCGCAGACGTGCGGGCGGTACCCCCGACGCACTGCTGTCGATGCTCCCCCAGTCGGCGCTGGTTCCCCTGCAGCGCACCCATCTCGACCCCGTCGACGAGCTGGGACGCCTGCGCGACGTCGAACCGGTGAGCCGGCTCAAGCTGCCGTTCGGCCTGCGCGCCTGGCTGGTCACGGGGTACGAGGAGACCAAGGCGGTGCTCGGTGCCGGCCCCGCCTTCAGCAACGACTTCACCAACCTCGTCGGCACCGTGGGCATCACGGCCGACCAGAACCCGGGCGGGCTCGGCTTCACCGACCCGCCGGCCCACACCCGCCTCCGGCGCATGCTGACACCCGAGTTCACCGGTCACCGGCTCCGCAGGCTCGGGCCCCGGATCGAGGCCATCGTCTCCGGGCAGCTCGACGAGATGGCAAGGATCGCGGAGTCGGACGGCGCGGTCGACCTGCTGCAGAGCTTCGCGCTCCCGATCCCGTCGTTGACGATCTGCGAGCTCCTCGGCGTCCCCTACTCCGACCGTGCCGACTTCCAGCGGCTCAGCACCACCCGCTTCGACCTCCTCGGTGGGGTCACCGGCTCGCTCGGCGCGATCTCCGAGTCGATGGAGTACCTGCTCACCATCGTGGAGAAGCAGCGGTCCGATCCGGGCGACGGCCTGCTCGGCATGCTCGTGCGGGAGCACGGCGACGACATCACCGACCACGAGCTCGCCGGCCTTGCCGACGGCCTGCTCACCGGGGGGCTCGAGACCACCGCGAGCATGCTCGCGCTGGGCACCATCGTCCTGCTCCAGCAGCCCGAGAGCCGCCGCGCCGTACGGGACGACGACAGCGCGATCGACCCGTTCGTCGAGGAGTTGCTGCGCTACCTCACCGTCGTCCAGGTCGCGTTCCCGAGGTTCGCCCGGGAGGAGCTGCAGATCGGCGGCCACACCATCGCCAAGGGTGACATCGTGTTGTGCTCGCTGAGCGGAGCCAACCGCGACGGGGACGGGCTTGAACGGTTCGACCCGACCCGCGCCGGCCGGCCACATCTCGCCTTCGGATACGGCCTGCATCGCTGCATCGGCGCCGAGCTCGCACGCATGGAGCTGCGCGCGGCCTATCCCGCCCTCGTCCGCCGGTTCCCGGAGATCCGGCTGGCCGCCGACCCCGGCGACCTGTCCTATCGGAAGCTCTCGTTCGTCTTCGGGGTCGACGCCCTGCCGGTCACGCTGCACTGACCGGGGTCAGGCCAGGAGGGATGCATAGCGGGCGAGGTCCACGTTGCCGCCGCTCACGATCACGCCGACGCGCTGCCCTGACAGCTCGGCGGCGAGCCGGCGCACGGCCGCGAAGGCCAGGCAACCGGTCGGTTCCACCACGATCTTGAGCGTCGCGGCGAACACCCGCATCGCCTCCACCAGCTCCTCGTCGGTCGCCGTGTGGATGTCGTCGACCTCTCGGCGGATGATCTCGAACGTCAGCGTGCCGAGGTGCTGTGTCTGGGCGCCGTCGGCGATGGTCGCGGGGGTGTCGATGTGCACGATGGAGCCGGTGCGCAGTGACTGCAGCCCGTCGTCGCCCGCCTTCGGTTCCACACCGTAGATCCGGCAGGACGGCGACAGCGCCCGTGCTGCGAGCGCCGCGCCGGAGAGCAACCCACCTCCGCCGAGGCAGACATACAGCGCGTCGAGCTCACCCACCTCCTCGAACAGCTCCTTCGTGGCGGTGCCCTGCCCGGCGATCACGTCGGCATGGTCGTAGGGCGGCACGAGCGTCATGCCGTGCTCGGCCGCCAAGGTCTGTCCGATCTCCTCGCGGTTCTCGGTGTACCGGTCGTAGACGACGATCGTCGCGCCGTACCCGCGGGTTGCGGCCACCTTGCTCGCCGGGGCGTCGTGCGGCATGACGATGGTGGCCGGCACGCCGAGGATGCGAGCGGACAGCGCGATTGCCTGCGCGTGGTTGCCCGAGGAGTACGTGATCACGCCGTTCCGGCGCTGCTCCTCGTCGAACCGGGACAGCGCGTTGAACGCTCCCCGGAACTTGAAGGCGCCCATGCGCTGGAAGTTCTCGCACTTGAAGAACACCGAGGCAGCCAGCTCGCTGTTCACCCGCCGCGACGTCAGCACGGGGGTGCGGTTCGCATGTCCGCGGATGCGCTCGGCGGCGGCCTGGACGTCGGTGTAGGTGGGGGGTGTCGGCATCGTGCTCCCGTCTCGATGTTCTCCACATCGTGGAGGACGTGGTCGACGCCGTCGTACTCGGACCGGTGACTGCCGGGCTACGCCCCGGACCGGTCCAGCGGTAGGAGGGGATGTCAGCACCGTCATGGCGTCGGCTGCGATCACCGGGTGGTCGCGCGGTCCGGGCGGAGGCGGCGGTGCCTGGCACTCACAGCCCGGATGACGGAGGGATCGACGCGGACGGGCGCGTCCACGAGCATCGCGACGTTCACCCGTCGCTCGGGCGGGCATCGACCGCCGAGCCGTCAGCCGGCGCGAGCCGCGTAGAACACGCCCTCGGTGAGTCCCGCGATGTCGACCGCCTCGATGCGGCCACCTGGAGCTGCCACCAGGGCGACGGTCAGTTGGTAGGTGCTCGTGCGGGCAGCTCGGCGCCAAACAGGGTGAGCGCGAGCGATGTCGCCTCCGCCGCACCGACCCGGATCGGGAGCGAATGTCCGACGGCCGACGCGGGTCCAGCACCCGAGGTGGACCCGCGTCGGCCGGTACGTGCTGGGTGACTACCGGTGTACGGACCTGCGGCCGTAGAGGCCGGTGACCAGGAACACCCCGATCGCGGCCACCACGACTTGGAGGATCAGTTCACCGATGTTGAAGCCGCTCCCTGTCGCCAGGCCCAGTGCGCGGGCCACGAACGAGCCGATGAACGCGGCAACGATGCCGATGACGATCGTCAGCCAGATCGGGATGGGTTGCCTGCCCGGCACGACCAGGCGACCCAGCGCACCGATGATGAGCCCCACGATGATCGCGGTGATGATGCCCGTGACGGTCACGGTTCCTCCAGTTGCGCCCGGGGGCCGCTCTTGACGACCCGCTCGTGCCCGAGTTCCCGATCGCATCCGGGACGATGCGTGATCGACGCAACCCTCTGATCTTTGGACCGCCCGGCCTAACGGATGCGATCGGATGCGCCTGCCGCGGGGCCGGGTCCGGGGCCACCTGAACCCGTGCCCACCGCGCTGATCACGGGGTGAACGGCCGCCGGGATGCAGGTCACCGATAGTCGGCAGACGCTTCTGTGAGGTGTCGCCACGGGGCTCTGCCGCCCACGCGTCCGACCGCGACGGAGGCTGTAGGGGGCGCGTTCCGCGCGCACAGGCGTAGCGTTGGGGCATGAGCCTCTCTCGGCTCACCCGCGCTGTCGTCGCTGTCGCCGTGTTCGTGTTGTTCGTCGCGCTTGCGACGGCGCCCCCCGTCGCATTCGCGGCGACGCCCGTCGTCTCTGCCCCGTCGACACCATGGACCGGCACCTTCACCGACGTCTACTACGGTGGGCAGTTCCATCTCACCCAGACCGGTGCGTCGGTCACGGGGAGCTACTCCTTTTGTGAGGGCAGTCTCACCGGGAAGGTGGCCGGCGCCGAGCTGTCCGGAACGTGGACCGAGAAGTTCCCGTGTGGAGGAGCCGCCGCGGGCAACGGGACGTTCCGCTTCACGATGAAGCCCGACATGACCGGCTTTACCGGCACTGGGTTTTATGCGTCGAAATCGAATGATGTCCCGAATTTCCCGTGGAACGGGGAGCGCGTGGGGCCGCCGCCGCGCGACAAGCCGTGAGCACGCGGCAGTACCCCCGCCGCACTCCCTCCGAAGCGCAGGTCAGTGGCCTCAGGCCAGTACCTCAGCTTCGTCGAGCAGGTCGTCGTGAAGGAGTTTCGAGGCGTTCAGGATCTCGACACCAACGAGCCTGCCGCCCTTCCAGTCCATCAGCACGGGGTGTTCGGCGTCGGTTGCGGACGGGTTCGGGAACCGGATGTTTCAGCGGCCTGGGGGCACCTCGCCTGCAGTGAGGTAGATGTAGGCGACATCGCGACGCGATCCCAGGTGATCGCATCAGGCCATTGTTGCGATGGGATCGCTCGTGTGCACCGGGGTTGGGTGCTGGTGGTGGCGTCCGAACTGCTCGATGTGGACGCCATGTACGCCTTGGCGGGAAAGGGCCGGGTAGCCGAATCCGCCGGCCGAACAGCGGAGCGTGAGCCGAGGCTGAAGCTGACGGTGACGCCCGGGGGCTCGGTGCCGCGGGCAACCATGGCGTTTGTGCTGGTCACACTGGCGGAGGATGCGGGATTCGAACCCGCGAGGGCGCGAGCCCAACACGCTTTCCAAGTTTGCACTGCGACGTTCAGGAGCAGCCGAGCTTGGGTGGATCTGAGGCCATTCCTGGAATGGTCCAGGCCGAACACCCTCGGACACCGGTGAACGAGACTGAAGCTGAGACTGCCCGGTTGCCGGGGCTCGTAGGCTTTCGAGGTCCGCGATCGGTCGTCGCGTAAGCAGCACCAGCTGCTGGCGGATTCCGCAGTGCTCTATACCTCGCACAACATTGCCATTTTGTTGCTGGTCGAGGACCCGCCAGCCCGGGTGCTGCGGGTATTTCCGGACGGATCGTCGAGGGTGGCGCTATCGGGGAGGCGGCTGCGGGCGGCTCGGCCACGGCATGTGCGTGAGCCGCTGAGGACGCCGTGGATCACCGGGTGATGGGTCAGCCGGCGACCCGTGGACACGGCCCCTGACGGCGTGACCTGATGGTTACGACCCCTGCCGTCCTGCCGACCGCCGTCAGACCTGGCGGTTCAGCTCGGGCAGCCCATCGGGCTCTTGATCATAAGGCCCCCGGGAATTGACCGATCCTTTACCCGCTACCTTCCGCGTTCTCGGCCTCCGCATTCTTCGGCGGTCGGGTTTCCACAGTTCGACCCCATTTGATTCATAGGCAATTCCTATCTTTCCGGCGCACGCTCCCCGCGCCGGTCGGGGTGCCTGTTCGAGGAGGACGTCATGCTGAGTCGTGCGTTGCGGTCGGCCGGGGCCGCTCCATGAGGATGAGCGAGATGGCGACGACGCAGATCCCCGCCGTGAAACCCGCGGGGCCACCGCCGTCGCGAAGGGGCAGGCTGCGCACCCGGTTCGACAACATGACGCCGCGCGCCCGGTGGCTCAACCTCATCCTGATCCTGGTGGTGATCATCGCCGTGGTCCTGGCGATCACGCTGATCGGGAACCCGAGCACGCCACCGGTGGCCGTCCGCACCGTCGCGGTCACTCGCGGGACCGTGACCGCCAGCGTCACCGGAAGCGGCAACACCGCCTCCTCGGTGAGCACGCCGGTGAACTTCCAGGGCAACGGCGGCACCGTCACGGCGGTCGACGTCGTGCCCGGAGACAAGGTCACCCTCGGTGAGGTCCTGGCGACGGTCGACCCGGGCACCGCGCAGAACGGTCTGCGCACCGCCCAGGCTCAGCTCGCCAATGCGCAAGCCGCGCTCGCCCAGGCCGCCTCCGGCCCGACCGCGGTGAAGTCCCAGCAGGACGCGGCGCTCATCACCCAGGCCCAGGCGAACGTCACGAGCGCGACCACGGCCGTGTCGGACGCCGAGAAGCAGCTGTCGCTCGACACCACCTTGACGCAGAGCACGGTCAGCGCCGACCAGACGAAGCTCAACGACGACCAGTCGACCACGGACACCGCGAAAAAGAGCGCCGAGGCGGTGCTCCGGGTCGACCAGGCCAACGAGGACGGCGCGGTCCTGACCGCACAGAGCGCGTTGAACTCATGCGAGCACCCCACGACGACGCAGAGCGCGACGACGCAGAGCGCGACGACGCAGGGCGCGACGACGACGACCACGCCCACGCCCACGTTCCCGCGCACGCGCACACCCACGACTCCCACGGCCGCGCCCGCGGCGTTCTTCTCACAGTCCAGCCAACCCAACTGCAGCCTTCAGCAGCAGGCGGTCAACAACGCCGAGGAGACCCGGTCGGCCGTTCTCCAGAGGGACAAGGTCGCCGTCACCGCGGCCGACCAGAACCAGACCACATTGCTCGACGCCGACCAGGCAGCGATCACCGCGGCCCAGCAGAACGGCTCGGACCTCGAGCTCAAGGACAACCAGGCGATCGCCACGGCCAAGCAGACGCTGACCACCAACCAGGGTGCGGTCACCAACGCCCAGCTCGCCCAGCAGGCCGACCTGCACCCGAGCACGCCCGACCAGATCGCGGGCTTCCAGGACACCGTCAACGGTGCCCAGGTGGCCGTCGACAACGCCCAGCTCGGCGTCACCCAGACCAAGCTGCTGGCCACCCAGGCCGGCGTGGTGCTCGCCGTGAACGGAAAGGTCGGCGAGTCCTCCGGCGGCACGAACGGCACGACCGCCAACACGACGTCCTCGACCGGAAGCACGTCGTCGTCGACGGCCAACGCGACCAGCGCGGCGTCCTCGGCGGCGCAGTCGGCAGGCAACGGCTTCATCACCATCGCCAACCTCAGCAAGCTGGCCGTCACGGCCAACATCGCGGAGGCCGACGCGGCCAAGATCCAGCTCGGCCAGACGGCAACGATCACCTTCCCGGCCACCAACACCACGGCCACGGGATCGGTCACCCAGGTCACGCCGCAGAGCACCGTCACGAACAACGTGGTGCTCTACCCGATCCAGGTCTCGCTGGACACGGCACCACCGGGAGTGGGCGTCGGCTCCACCGCGAACCTCACGGTCGCCGCGGCGTCGGCAACCGACGTGCTGCAGGCTCCGAACCTCGCAGTGACCTCACTCGGCAACCGGCACACCGTCGCGGTGCGCCGCAACGGCACCGACAGCGTCGTCCCGGTGACCATCGGGCTCGTCGGCGACACCCAGACCGAGATCACCAGCGGCGTGCAGGCCGGCGACGTGCTGGTGCTGCCGAGTACGGGGGCCCCGGCCACCGGCTCGACGTCGAGCGGCAACACCGGCGCAGGCTTCCCGCGGACGGGAGGGTGATGGACGGCGCACGCGCGGCACGGGCGGCGCGGCCCGTCATCGAACTGCAGGCGGTCTCCAAGATCTACGGCAGCGAGGACACGATCGTCCGCGCCGTCGACGGGGTCGACCTCGTGGTGCACACAGGCGACTACGTCGCGGTGATGGGCGCATCGGGGTCGGGCAAGTCGACGCTGATGAACATCATCGGCTGCCTGGACATGCCGACCCGCGGTCGCTACCTGCTCGACGGCGTCGACACCCGGCGCCTGGACGAGAAGCGGCAGGCGACGATCCGCAACCGGAAGATCGGCTTCATCTTCCAGTCGTTCAACCTGATCCCCCGCACCACGGCGGTCTCCAACGTCGAGCTGCCGATGGCCTACGCCGGGATCCGGCCGTCCGAGCGGCGGCGCCGTGCGCTGGTCGCGCTCGACCAGGTGGGGCTCGCCGCCCGTGCCGACCATGGGCCCGCCCAGCTCTCCGGTGGGCAGCAGCAGCGCGTGGCCATCGCCCGGGCGATCGCCACCGACCCGGTGCTGCTGCTGGCCGACGAGCCGACGGGTGCGCTGGACAGCCGCAGCACCGAC
>JAODNO010000458.1 GCA_025465235.1 Pseudonocardia sp. | reverse complement strand
GCTCATGCGGTAGCTCCCTGCTCGTTGCGGTTCTTGAGACGGGCGATCAGTGCGTACATCTCGCAGCCCAGGCAGAAGCCGAAGGCGGCGTTGAGGAATGCGGCGGCCAGTGCGAATGCGGTGGCGACGACGCCGAGGACGGTCAGGCCCCCCAGGTACCCGGCCGTCCCGACGACGGCGAACACGAGGCCGACCGTCTGGGAGAACCGCACCGGTGCGGCATCCTCCCGTTGTGTGGGCGGTGCGAGCCGCGGCGCGACGAGCACCCGGAACAGAACCGAGTACGGCGCGAAGCGGAGCCCGGCGATCGAGCCGAGCGCGAACACGACGGTCTGAGCGGCGAGTAACAATCCGCTGCCGGTGATGAGCACGAGTGCGAGCACGACGGTGGTGACCAATGCCGAAAAGCGGACACCGCGCGGATCGACCGGCGGATCTCGGCGCGCGGACGCGGCGGAAGTAGACATGGAGATGCTCCTGAGAACGAGGTGACGGGACGGGGATCTCAGGAGGTCGGACAGAGGCAGCTGCCGACGCGGCACAGGTCAACTGCGCGTCGTCGGGTCAGCGGCCAGCACACGGTGGCGAGGGTAATGGAGGATCCGGCGTTTCGGGAGGTCCGTCGGTCCGGACCGCTCATGATGTTTCCCTGACCGTCCCGGTCAGGGCAGGCGCAATCCCGGCGTCCAGCTCGGGGAGCCGTGGCACCCCCGACACGCGCAGCAGCTCGGCACCGTCGCGGTCGAACGCCACCACCGTCGGCGTCCGCATCACGGAGAGCTCGCGCGCGACCTCCGGCCGGTCGGCGACGTCGACCTCGCGGTGCACGACGCCGGGGCGGCGTGCGGAGAACTCGGTCAGCAGCGCGGCCGTCTGGCGGCACGGCGTGCAGACGGGGGAGGAGAGCTGCAGCAAGAGCACCCGGTCCAACCCGGTTGGCGTCGCTCCGGCCAGTACCCATCCGCCGGTCGCGGCCCCGTCGGTGCGCAACCGGCCGTTGCGGGCGCGCAGCACCGAACCGACCACCGTGGCCACCACCAGCGTGCCCGCCAGCACCGCTAGTCCCGGCTGACTGATCACAGCTGCTCCAACGCGCTTGCGGAGTCCGTTACTCCCTGCCCGTCACCGGGATTCAGGAGGTGGGTGTCGTGGCACCGAGGGTGAGGTTCTGGGCGACACCGCTGATCTCCAGTACGCCGTTGTTCGCCCGGAGCGCCGTGGGAGTGACCTTCAGCGGCAGCGAACCGGGATCGATGCGCACGGTGAACAGCTGCCGGAGCGTCCGCTGCACCGCCGCCGGGAGCGCCGGCGCCTTATCCCCGAGCTGGATGTCCTGTGGGACGATCTCGGCCTGGCCGTCCGTCAGCTGGAGTAGGGCGATCACTGATACCTGGACCTGCTGGCCCAAGACCGTGCCCGTACCCACGAACCGTGCGACCTTCTCGGGATCGAGCTGCGCCAACGACGCCTGGCCGCCGTCCTTGACGGCCTGCTGCAGGGCTTTCTTGTCGAGCGAGTCGATCCGCAGGCCCTTGATGCCGGGAATGAGGCGCTGCACGTCGCTGGCGGACACCCGCACAGTGCCCTCGGCCTCCTGCACGCGAAGCGTCTTCGGGCCGGAGCCGAGCAGCATCGACAGCGGGGCCGACACGTCCCGCAGCTGCGCCGAGACGTCGAGCTCCTGCAGTTGCCCGACGTGGATTCGCGGCGCATCGATGTCGACGCTCCGGTAGTGGCCGGACACGGCCTGGGTGAGGAACGGGAAACCGTTGATCCGCACGGAGGGGTCGTCGGCGAGCCCGATCTGCTCCCGCATCTGGCGCGACACAGCCGACTCGGCGAGGGCGGCGGATCCGTAGTCCACGGCCACGAGCAGCCCCACGAGCACGAGCAGCCCGATGACCACGCGCCTCATCCGACCTCCGATCCCGGTGCCCGGCGATCTGCCGGGCTGAGGAGTCTGACCGTAGAGCCGTCACCTGAGGTCGCGTCGCCGGGGCTCGCACCCGTGGCCGCCGCGGCGACCGCCCACCTCGCGATCCGCCCGGCAAGGCCGGGATCGGTGCCGCTCTCGCCGTGGCCGTCGCCGGGCTCGGTCCACAGCTGTGCATGCCCGCCCGACGCCGCCACGAGCGCCTGGGCGTGCGCGGCGGAGAAGTACTGGTCGCCGGTGAAGTGGACGAGGAGTAACGGCACGGGTGCCACCGCCGCGACGACCTCCACCGGGGACGGCGGGACCACGTCCCACGACGAGTCCAGGCGCACGCCGAGCAGGCGTGCGATGGCGCGGCCGTGCGGCTGCTCCAGCAACCAGTGCACGCGCCGCATCGCCGGGGTCTCCCGGGAGTACCAGCGGGCAGGTCCGCTGACGGCGACGACGGCGTCGGGGCGGGCGGCTCCGGTGGCGGCCTGCCGCAATGCCACCGCGGCCCCCAGCGAGAACCCGACCGTCGCCACGTGCGCGTATCCGGCGTCGCGGGCCCACGTCACCGCCGCATCGAGGTCGAGCAGCTCACGGTCCCCCACCGTGCTGCGCCCGCCGGAGCGCCCGTGTCCACGCATGTCGAGGGCCACCACGGGGGCACTCCCGCCCAATGCGTCGAGCACCGGGCTGGTGACGGGATGGCGGGTGTGATGGGTGAAGCCATGACACACGGCGATGATGGTGTCCCCGCCCGGCCCCGGATGGTGTGATCCGGACAAAGGCACACCATCCGAACTGGTCACGTTCACCGAACAGGGCGTGACCTCCACCGCGGCGCTCGTGCCTTGGGCCTTCACCCGGTTATCCTGCATCGATCCGCGTGGTGGTGTTCCAACCGGGTCACGTGGGTGTGAACGGCGTCAGCGTCGCCCGCCGTGATCGGACGAGGGACGCCGAACCGGGCGCCCCGGCTCCCGGTGTGGAAAGGAGGCACCACGTGGAACTCCTTCTGCTGACCGCCGATCCCGATCCCGGGACCGTGCTGCCGGCTCTGACGCTGCTCCCGCACGGGGTCCGCACGGCTGCTCCCGAGGTTGCCGCACTGCTCGACGCCGGTCCGCACGACGCCGTACTGGTCGATGCGCGCACCGACCTCGTGGCAGCCCGCAGCCTGTGCCGTCTGCTCGGCAGTACGGGGATGGACGTGCCGGTCATCGCGGTGCTCACCGAGGGCGGACTGGTGGCCGTATCCGGCGAGTGGGTGGTGGACGAGATCCTCCTGCCCGGTGCCGGTCCCGCCGAGGTCGATGCGCGGCTGCGCCTGCTCAAGTCCCGTCCGGGCGCCGACACGGGCCGCGACGGCGGAGCCCTGGTGCTCGGCGAGCTCGTGATCGACGAGGCCACCTACGCCGCGCGCCTCCGCGGCAGGCTGCTCGAGCTCACGTTCAAGGTGTTCGAGATGCTCAAGTACCTCGCGCAGCACGCCGTTCGGGTGTT
>JAODNO010000419.1 GCA_025465235.1 Pseudonocardia sp. | reverse complement strand
GTCGGTGTCGCGGACGGCCGCACCCTCGGCGGCGCCCGTGCGCGCGCGGGCCGAGCGGGCCAGTGTCACGATCTTGGCGTCCTCCGGGTCGAGGGCCTCGGGGGCCTCGGGGGCCTCGGGGGCCAGGTCACCCTGGTCGTACATCGCTCTCCTCCCGACGGTCGGTGCGCGGGGCCCCCGCGCCGTCCCGTTCCTCGTCGTCCGCGGCGGGGTCCACCGGCTCGACCAGCACCGTGTTGATCCGGATCCGGCCGCGGGCATCCTTGCCGCCCTCCGCCAGCAGCCGCAGCCCGGGAATCTCGGCCCGCGCGCCCGGCAGCGGCACCCGGCCGAGCTGCTGGGCGAGCAGGCCACCCACGGTGTCGACGTCGGCGGCTTCCAGCACCTCCGCGAGCTCGCCGTCGACGCCGTTCACCCCCGGGAACAGCTTCACGAGGTCCTCCACCGGCAGGCGTGCGGAGACCCGGAGCCTACGGCCGTCCAGCTCCTGGACATCGGGCACCTCCTCGGAGTCGTACTCGTCGGTGATCTCGCCGACGATCTCCTCGAGGATGTCCTCGATCGTCACGACGCCAGCCGTACCGCCGTACTCGTCGACAACGATCGCCATGTGGCTGCGGGTGCGCTGCATCTCCTTGAGCAGCTCGTCGATGCGCTTGCTGTCGGGCACGAACACCGCGGCCCGCATCACCGAGGGCAACGCAGCCACCTGCCCGTCGGCTGGGTCGTCAGCCGGATCACCGGACTGCACCGCTTGAACGAGGTCCTTGAGGTACGCGACGCCCACGATGTCGTCGATGCTCTCGCCGAGCACCGGGATGCGCGAGTAGCCGCTCTTCAGGGCCAACCGCAGCACCTTCTCTACCGCGGTGTCGCGCTCGGTCCACACCACGTCGGGGCGCGGCACCATCACCTCGCGCACGAGCGTGTCGCCGAGCTCGAACACCGAGTGGATCATCTGCCGCTCGTCCTCGTCGACCACGCCGCTGGTGCTCGCCATGTCGACCAGCTCGCGCAGCTCCACCTCGGAGGAGAACGGGCCCTGCCGGAAGCCCTGCCCCGGGGTGATGGCGTTACCGACCAGGATCAGCAGCTTCGTGAGCGGGCCCAACAACGTGGCGAGCGCCCGGATCGGCGCCGCGACCAGCATCCCGACGCGGTAGGGGTGCTGGCGACCGAGGGTGCGGGGCCCGACCCCGATGAGCACGTAGCTCACCACGACCATGATCGCGCCGGCGGTGAGCGCAGCCACCCACGGCGGCTGGATGCTGCTCATCAACGCCACCGTGAGCAGGACGGTGGCTGCGGTCTCGGCGGCGAGCCGCAGCAGCAGGAGCAGGTTGACGTGCCGTGGCCGGTCGGCCACGACGGTGGCGAGCGCCCGCGACCCTGGGTGGCCCGCCCGCACGAGCGCGTCGACGCGGGCCCGGGAGACCGAGTTGAGCGCAGCGTCGGCAGCGGCGAACAGGCCCGCCAGCGGGACGAGCAGCACCGCGATCACGATCAACGGGAGGGTCATGACGATCGTTCCATGACGTGCCGGTCAGCTGTCCTCGAGCCCGACGGTACCCAGCACCGCAGAGTCGCTCCGGCGCTGCGCCTCGCGCGCGGCGGTCTCCGCAGCGGCGGTGCGCCAGTCGGCCAGGAGCTTGCTCTGGAGGGCGAACATCTCGCGCTCCTCGTCGGGCTCCGCGTGGTCGTAGCCGAGCAGGTGCAGCACGCCGTGCACGGTGAGCAGGTGCAGCTCGTCGGCCAGCGCATGGCCTGCCGTGCGGGCCTGCGCGGTCGCGAACTCCGGGCAGAGCACGATGTCGCCGAGCAGCGCAGGCCCCATCTCCGGCGCATCCGGGCGCCGGGACTCCTCGGTGAGCTCGTCCATCGGGAACGACATGACGTCGGTGGGGCCCGGTTCCTCCATCCAGCGCTCGTGCAGCTCGCTCATGACCTCCGTGGTGACGGCCAGGATGCTCAGCTCGGCTGCGGGATTGACGTGCATAGCGTCCAGGGCGAAACGCGCCACCGAGGCGATGAGCGACTCGTCGACGGTGACGCCGGACTCGTTGCAGACCTCGATCGACACCTGTTACCCCTGATCCGCCGGGTCGTGAACAGTGGCCAGCGTAGACCGTGGCGCTCTGTAGGTTCGGCTGCATGGTCACCGTGCAGCCGTGGACGAACTGGGCAGGCAACATCGTCTTCGGAGCCCGCCGCCTCCACCGACCGCGTTCCGTGCCGCAGCTGCAGGAGCTGGTGGCCACCGGCGACCGGATCCGGGCCATCGGCACCGGCCACTCGTTCAGCCGGATCGCCGACACCACCGGCGATCTGGTGTCGCTCGCCGACCTCCCACCCGTCACGCGCATCGATCCGGACGCCGCCACCGTCACGGTGTCGGCCGGCACGCGCTACGGCGAGCTGACCGGGCAGCTGCACGCTGCAGGCTTCGCCCTGCCCAACCTCGGCTCGCTGCCGCACATCTCCATCGCGGGCGCCTGCTCGACCGGCACACACGGCTCGGGCGACGGGAACGGCGCCCTCGCGACAGCTGTGTCCGCCATCGAGCTGGTGGGTGCCGACGGCGAGCTGCGCACAGTGCGCCGGGGGCACGCCGACTTCCCCGGCTCGGTGGTCGCCCTCGGCGCGCTGGGCATCATCACCG
>JAODNO010000410.1 GCA_025465235.1 Pseudonocardia sp. | reverse complement strand
GCGGGAAGTTGGTGTTCACCGGCGATCACCACCAACTCGGCTCGGTCGGGGCGGGCGGTGTGCTGGAATTGCTGGCCGCCGACAACGGCGCGTTCGAACTCGCGCAGATCCACGGTTCACCGCCGGCTGGGAAGGACCGGCCAGCGCCCCGGCTGCGGACCGGGGATGTCACGGTGCTGGCGGAGTATGAGGATCGGGGCCGGTTGCAGGGCGGCTCGGTCCCGCAAGCGGTTCCGCTTCCGAGATCTCAGTGGGCGTCGCATTGGCCGTACGATCGCATGGACCGCCCACGACGATGAGTTTTCGTCTCGCTATCGGTCACTAGCTGTGGCAGAGCAGCCTGTAAAAGGAAGGAGAGCCCGATGTCAAGCTCAATGGTGAACTTCATCGCGATCATCGTCCGTCGCTCCGGTGCGGGAGCTTGAAGCCATGCTGATGTACTCGATGAGCGTCTCGGTGGACGGCTTTATCGCCGACCGCGCGGGCGCGTTCGGGTGGACGGTCCCTAACGAGGAGCAGTTTCGTTTCCACCTCGCGCAGATACGCGAGCTCGGCGGCTATCTGTGCGGCCGCAGGCTTTACGAGACCATGCTGCCGTGGGAGACGGATCCGTCGATGCGCGGCAACGAGCTCGGGGCCGCGTTCGCCGACGTCTGGTGCGCTATCCCGAAGGTCGTCTTCAGCCGCACGCTCGACAGCGTTCAGGGCAACGCCCGGCTCGCCGAGGCGTCGGTGGCCGAGGAGGCCGCTGCGGCGCTCGACGCGACCGACAAGGACGTCTCGATCGGCGGCGCCGGCCTGGCCGCGGCAGCGATCGAGCTCGGCCTCGTCGACGAGCTGCGCATGTTCCGCAATCCGGTCGTCGTCGGTGGCGGCACGCCCTTCCTGCCGCCGGTCACCGAAGACGTTCGGCTTGACCTGGTCGAGACCAGGACGTTCGGCTCGCGCGTGATCTACGAGCGCTACGGGCGCGCCCGCGATGAGTCGGACTGACACCCCCGTCCGAGTCATCAGCGCCTCGCCGGACCGGGTATTCGCCGCGCTGACCGACTCCGACGCGCTTGCCGTGTGGCTACCGCCCGACGGATCACCGGCCGGTTCGAGCACTTCGATGCGCGTCGCGGCGGGTCCTACCGACTGGTCCTGGCGTACGCGGACGCGTCGTCCGCGGGAAGTCCGCCGTCGACTCCGATGTGATCGACGCCATGGGAGGTCACCCCGTCGACGCCCGATCACGCGTCGACATCAGGGCCGACGATGTGCCCGACGGGATCAACGCTGCAGATCACGCGGCGGGATTGTCGTCCTCGCTGGACGATCTCGCCGCTTCCGTTGAACGCTGAGCGCTGGCTTCCTCGCAGCACGGTGCTCGTCGCTACGGCGACCATCCGTGTCGTAGCGACGGAGGGTCAGATCAACGGTCGCCAACTGTCGGATATGAGCCCTTGCCGGCTTGCGTTGTCGGTAGTCCGGTAGATCGTTTGGGCGCGAGGCGACGGCCGTCCATGGACAATGCGGCCACGCCATGTCGGATGCAAGCAACGCGACAGGAGCCAGCATGAGTGAGCAACTGATCCGAGCCAACGAGGTCGATCTGTGTATCGAGACCTTCGGCGATCGCAGCGACCCGCCGATCCTGTTGATCATGGGGGCGGCGGCGTCGATGTTGTGGTGGGACGCAGAGCTATGTGAACGGGTCGCCGCCCGCGGTCGGTTCGTGATCCGCTACGACAATCGAGACACAGGCCGATCCACGCACTACCCGCCCGGGTCGCCGGGGTACTCGTTCACCGACCTCACCGAGGATGCCCTCGGCATCCTGTCGGAACTCGGCATCGAGCGCGCCCACCTTGTCTGCCGGTCGTGGTCCGGGGGGATCGGCCTCATCGCCGGCGTGGACCATCCCGACCGAATCGCAACGTTGACCTTCGTCTGCACGAGCACCGGCGATGCCAGCCTCCCACCGCCATCGGACGGGCTCGCTGAGCAAACGCCTGCCGCCCCGGATCCCGCTGACCAGGCCGCGGTGGTGAACTTCGTCGTCGGGTCGGCGAAGGGATACTCGAATGGCTCGCCCTACTTCGACGAGACCGCCACGCGTTCGTTGGTCGAGGCTGACGTGGCCCGAGCACAGAACATCGCGTCAACTCTGACGCCCGACCTAACCTGCGTTGTCACCGGCGGGAGCCCGGGATGATCCGGCGGCGGCTGCGGCTGACCTACTTGACCTTCACCAGGCTCCTGGGCTGGATGGTGCTTACCCGGCCGCTCCGACGCTGCCAAGGACCTCGAGATCCTCGTGCAACGCCATCAACTCGCCATGCTTCACCGCCAGACCCACCCCGATGTCGGGGGCAGCCCGAGCACTGATCACCACGCCGGTCCCACGACTCCCCTGCCTTTGGCTTCAAGGTCACCCTCGAACCCTCTGCCTGACCAGATCCCCGCCCGTCCCCGGCTCGGCACGACACGTCGCCCCACCGGTGGATCCGCTCGCCCGCCCCGGCTCGTTTTCGGATTAGCGGTTCTCCTCCTCTTGCGCCCGGGGGTTGCCTCCCAGGAGGCCCTCCGGGACCTCCACGACCCGGCTACGCAGGTACTCCCCCAGCCCCTTGGCCTGCGGGTCCGGCCGGGTCGACGACGCGACGCCCTCACCGAGGATCCCGTACACGACGACGTTGACCGCGCGGAGGTTCGGCAGCTCGAACACGTCGATCGACAGGTCTGCGGCCTCGGGTCCGAGCAGCGCACGAACGCGTTCGACGTCGAGGAAGCACCGAAGCCACGCGTAGGCATCGTCAGTCCGGGTCCAGAGGCCGATGTTGGCGTTGCCGCCCTTGTCCCCGGACCGCGCCCCGCACACCCGCCCCAGCGGAACGGCCCTGGTCACCCCCACAGGTGCGCATGGCACCTCGGGAGAACGAGGTGCCGCTCGCACGACCTCGTCGGAGGTGGGCGGATCGGGGATCGCACGGCGGGTGCCGTCGGGCAGCACCACCGTCTGCGTGACCGACCCGCGGGCGACGGCGGCGGGCCGGTAGACGCCGTAGGCGGACTCGGCGGTGGGCGGGGTGGTCGTGTGGAAGCCCGCGTAACCCCCGAGCGCCAGCTCCATCGTCGCATTGGAGAACGCCCGGCCGACCTTGCGCGGATCGGCGTCTTTCACCGTGACCCGCAGGTGCGCGGTGGCCCGCTCGTTCGACGGCGCGTCGGGACTGTCGAAGCGCAGCAACCGGACGTCGGTCTCGGCGAACCGGTCGCGCCCGCCGAGCACGTCGAACAGCAAAGCCTCGGCGTGTTCCGCCTTGGCCTCGACGTCCAAGCCGGTGAGCACCAGGGTCATCGTGTTCCGGTAGCCGCCCGCACCGTTCAGCGCGACCTTGAGCGTCGGCGGCGGAGCGCTTCCGCGCACGCCGGAGATCCGCACCCGGTGCTCGGCCTCCTGGGTCAGCGCGATGGTGTCGAAGTGCGCGATGACGTCCGGGCCGAGGTAGGCCGGATCAGCGATCTCGTAGAGCAGCTGCGCGGTGACTGTCCCGACGGAGACGAGCCCGCCGGTGCCGTCGTGCTTGGTGATCACCGAGGAGCCGTCGGCTGCGACCTCCGCGATCGGGAAGCCCGGGTACCTGCGGTCGGTGATCTCGTCGAGGAACGCGTAGTTGCCACCGGTCGCCTGCGGCCCGCACTCGATCACGTGCCCGGCGACGACGGCGCCGGCCAGCGGGTCCCAGTCGGTCGACGTCCAGCCGTGCCACCACGCCGCGGGCCCGACGACGAGCGAGGCGTCCGTGACCCGCCCGGTGACGACGACGTCGGCGCCCGCCTCGAGCGCCTTCGCGATCCCCCAGCCGCCCAGGTACGCGTTGGCGGATACAGGTTTCCCGGTGACCGGCGGGATGATCGCGGAGAGCTCGCCGCGCAGGTCGTCGCCCTCGACGTGGGCGACCCTCGCGTCCAGCCCCTGCATCTGCGCCACAGTGCGGATCGCAGCCGCGAGCCCGGCCGGGTTGAGCCCTCCGGCGTTCGCGACGATTCGGATCCCGCGCTCCAGGCACGTGCCGAGGACATCCTCGATCTGCATGAGGAACGTCTTCGCGTACCCGGCCGACGGGTCCTTGGCCTGAGCCTTCGCCAGGATGAGCATGGTCAGCTCGGCGAGGTAGTCGCCGCTGAGGACGTCGATGTCGCCGCCCTCGACCATCTCCCGGGCGGCCGCGAGGCGGTCGCCGTAGAAGCCGGAGCAGTTGCCGATCCGGATTGGGCGGGTGCTCATGCCCTGTTTCCTCCGAACTGGCCTGACGCGCGGCCGGTGCCGGGGGTGCCGGCGAAGGCCTGTGCGATCTCCATCCACTCCTGCGCGTGCGGTCCTGTCACGGCCAGCGCGAGGTCGTCGCGGTGCCGGCGCTGGGTAACGGCGAGGCAGAAGTCGAGCGCCGTGCCACTGACCCGGTCCGGAGCGTCCGGCGGGCCCCAGGTCCAGAGCTCGCCGCCCGCCGCGTCGAGCTCGACCCGGACGGCCGCATCGGGCATCCTCCGCCCGTTGACCGCGTAGCTGAACGCCCGTGCCCCGACCCCGATGTGCGCCACGTGCCGCAGCCGGGAGCTCGGCTCCCGGACGACCCCGAGCGCGTCGGCGATGTCCTGGCCGTGCGCCCACGTCTCCATGATCCGGGCGGTGAGCGAGGACGCCGCGCTCATCGCCGGGCCGAACCACGGGACCCGCATCGACGGGTCGAGCGGCCGGAACGCGGTGATCAGTCGCTCGCGCGCCCCGTCGAACCAGGCCAGCAGCGCCGACCCGGACAGGGCGCGGTGCTCATCGGCGATGGCGTCCGGGTCCACCCCGCCCGCCGCCTCGAGGCGGGCCAGCTCGACGCGGAACGCCTCGGGCTCGACGGCGGACCGGACCGCGACGTCGTCGAAGTAGGCGAGGTGTGACACCTGGTCGACGATCGTCCAGCCCGCTGCCGGGGTGTCCCGCTTCCAGCCTGGCTCGTCGAGCCCGGCGAGCAGCCCCCGCAGAACGGCCGACTCCGCCGCCAGGTCGTCGGCGAGCGCATCCATCGACACCGGCATCCCTACCGTCCCTTCCAGACCGGGCGCCGCTTGTCGCGGAACGCCGCCGGGCCCTCCTGCGCGTCTGCCGAGCGGTAGACGGGCGCCCAGATCTCCTCAGCCAGCTCGTACGCCTGCTCGCGCCGGTGGTCCGCCGACAGGTAGGCCGTCCGCTTGGCGGCGTGCACCGACAGTGGGGCGTTCCCGGCGATCCGCCGCGCCAGGGCCTGCGTGTGCTCCCGCAGGTCGGAGGCCGGGACGACATGGTTGACCAGGCCGACGTCCCGCGCGCGGATCGCGTCGAGCGGGTCGCCGGTCAGCAGGATCTCCAGCGCGACGCGCGGGGGCACCAGCCAGGACAACGGCGCCGCCCACGGCGCGCCCCGCCCCACCTTGACCTCGCTCACGGCGAACCGCGCATGATCGGCGGCCACAACCAGGTCGCACTGTTGGGCCAGGAGGAACCCGCCCGCGAACGCGACCCCGTTGACGGCGGCGATCGTCGGTTTCGGCACGTCGACGTTGCGGCCGAACTGCGGCAGGAAGTCCGGCGGCGGGATCTCGAGCGAGGATTCCGCCATCTCCTTCAGGTCGCCGCCCGCGCAGAACGCCTTGTCCCCTGCGCCGGTGAGCACGAGCACCGCGGCGGAGTCGTCGGCGACGAATCGGCGCGTGCCTGACCAGAGCCCGTCGCGAACGTCCCGGCTCAGCGCGTTGCGCGCCTCCGGCCGATCGATGGTCAGCCAGGCGACGCCGTCGATTACCTCGTAGCTCACGGGGCCGCTTGCTCGAACATGGGAGCGGGCCTCGCTCACGGGAACATCCTCCGCAGCTCGGGCCGGTTCAGCTTGCCGCTCCCGGTGCGCGGCAGGATCTCAACGATCTCGATCCGCCGCGGCCGGTGCATGCCCCGCAGGTTCGGGTTCGTCGCGCACCACGCCGCGATCTCCTCGACGGTCAGCCCGTCGCGGTTCGGCACGACGACCGCCGTCACCTGCTCGACCCACCGCTCGTGCGCCGTGCCGATCACGGCGACCTCGGCGAGGTCGGGATGGCCCGCCAGGTGCTCCTCGACCATCTGCGGGAATACGTTCTCCCCACCCGAGACGATCATGTCGTCGATCCGGTCGACGTAGTACAGGTAGCCGTCGGCGTCGCGGGACATCAGGTCGCCGGTGCGGAACCAGCCGTCGGTGGACCACCGTTCCTCGTGCGGCGCCGGAAGGTTCCAGTAGCCCGGAGTGACGGCGTCGCCCTTGACCCACAGCTCCCCGACCTCCCCGGCATTCTCGACGTCGGCACCCGAGGCCGGCGAGACGAGCCGGGTCCGGACCACCTGCTCCAACGGTCTGCCCATCGAGTCCGGCCGCCGCGGGTCTCCCGGCCGGTAGGAGACCACGAGCCCGCTCTGCTCGGTCTGCCCGTAGATCTCCACGCCCTCGATCCCGGTACCGGCAGCGAGCCGCTCGATCGCGGCGGTGGGCGTGCGGGAACCGCCGAACATGCAGATCCGGAACGAGTCGAGCACCACCGGGGAACCGACCGTCCGATTGCCGACGTCGATCATCATCGTCGAGATCAAGCCGCCGTAGGTCGGCCGGAGCCGGGTGGCGAGGTCGACCCACGCCGTCGGGTCCCACCGCGCCATGAACGTGATCTGCCCGCCGCGGAGCAGCACCGGCAGGCTCGCCAGCTGCAGCCCGCCGACGTGGAACAGCGGCATGCAGTTCAGCACATGTTCGGCTGCGGTGATCCGGTAGAGATCGATCACGCCGTCGACCTCTGCGGTGATGTTCCGGTGAGTCTGCCGGACGCCCTTGGGCACGCCCGTCGAGCCGGAGGTGTACATGAGCAGCGCGTCGTCGCGGTCGAGCCGCGGGACGACGTCGTGCGCCGGCTCGTGCGCTGCCAGCGCCCGCTCGTACCCACCGCGAGGGCCGAGGGTGAGGATCTCGACCGAAGCGCCGTCGAGCACCGCCTCCAGTCGCACGAGGTCGCCCGGCAGCGCTACGAGGTGGGTGGCGCCGGAGTCGAGGACGGCGTGCCGCAGCGGTGCGTCGGGGAACAGGTAGTTGAGCGGGACACCGACGGCCCCCGCCTGCCACACGCCGAGCAGCCCTGGCAGGTACTCCAGCACATTGGGCAGGAAGAACCCGATCCGGTCACCCGGCAAAACGCCGTCGGCGCGCAGGTACGCAGCGAACCGGGCCGCTATGTCGGCGAGGTGGTCGTAACGGATCTCCGTCTCGTCGAGCCGCAGCGCCACCTTGTCGGCGTGGTCGGCTGCGCTCCGCCGCAGCAACGTCGCGATGTTCATGGGTGCCCTCCCGTCACGCCCGGCTCCGTTGCCGGACCGCCTCGCCCCCGCAGTGGAACATCGGCATCCGCAGGCGGGGTCACCCGTCCACCGCCGCGTCGTCCACCACGACGAGCACCTGTCCCGAGTCGACCTGGTCCCCCGGCCCGACATGCACCTCCGAGATCGTGCCGTCGACCGGCGCGGCCACGGTGTGCTCCATCTTCATCGCCTCGAGGACGACAAGCGGTTGCCCGGCCGTGACGGCCGCACCCGCCTCGGCCAGCACGCGGACCACCGCGCCGGGCATCGGTGCCAGCAGCGAGCCGGCGTGGGCCACGGCGCTCGGATCGGCGAAGCGCGGCACCTCGGCCAGCGCGGCCGACCCGTCCGGCCCGTCGACGTAAACCCACCCGTCGACCCGGTGCACGGTGTATCTGCGGCGCACGCCGTCGATCTCGAGGTCGACCGCACCGGGACTCGCGGCGATCAGCCGCACGCTCTCCCCGAGCGGCGCGCCGCCGACGGTGAGGTCCAGCCCGTCGCGGCGGAAGCGGTAGGCGACGTCGAGGGTCTCCTCACCGACCGAGTAGCTCACCCACTGCGGCGCTCCGCCGACGTTGCGCCAGCCGGAGGGCAAGCCGGCCAGCACGCGGGCGGAGGCGCGGTTGGCGGCCTGCGCGGCGAGCGCCGCCGCGGCGGCATGCCGGACAACCCCGCCGACGGGGGCGCCGAGGGCCGCGGCGTCGTGGCGGGTGAGGTAGCCGGTGTCAGTGCGTCCCGCGAGGAACTCCTCCTCGCCCAGGATGCCGACGAGCAGCTCCCGGTTCGTGGTGACGCCGTGCAGCTGCGCTGCGCGCAGCGCGCGGCGCAGGGTCCTCGCGGCATCGGCGCGGGTACGACCGTGCGCGATGACCTTCGCCAGCATGGGGTCGTAGTGCGTGCCGACGACCGATCCGTCGGCCACGCCGGAGTCAACCCGGATGCCGGGGAGCTCGGGGATCCGGAAGCGGTGCAGGGTGCCGGAGGCGGGCAGGAAGGTCGCGGGGCCGTCGTCGTTCCCGGTTACGCTCTCCGCGTAAAGCCGGACCTCGATGGCGTGCCCGTCGATTCGCGCGCCGGTGACGGCCTCGGGCAGCGGCTCACCCTCGGCCATCCGCAGCTGCAGCTCCACCAGGTCGAGCCCGGTGACCATCTCGGTGACCGGGTGCTCCACCTGCAGCCGGGTGTTGACCTCGAGGAAGTAGAACTGGCCGCCGGAGTCGAGGACGAACTCGACCGTGCCCGCACCGGTGTACGCGATCGCCTTGCCTGCTGCGACGGCGGCAGCGCCGAGCTCGGCGCGCAGCTCCTCGTGAACGACCGGCGACGGCGACACCTCGATGATCTTATGGAAGCGGCGCTGGATCGAGCACTCCCGCTCGAACAGGTTCACGACCCGACCGTGGGCGTCACCGAGGATCTGCACCTCGACGTGCCGCGGGTCGACGACGAACCGCTCCAGGAACACCGTGCCGTCGCCGAAGGCCGACGCAGCCTCGCGTCGCGCGCCGTCGACCGCGCCCGCGAGCTCGGCCGCGGTATGCACGACGCGCATCCCGCGCCCGCCTCCCCCGAACGCGGCCTTGACCAGCAGCGGGAACCCGACCTGTTGGGCGGCCGCGCCGAGATCGGTGTCGTCGGTGACCGTGGCGCCGGGAAGGACGGGAACCCCGGCCGCCTCCATCAGTGACTTCGCCTCGAGCTTCGAGCCCATCGAGGCGATGGCCGCCGGCGAGGGCCCGACGAACGTCAGCCCGGCAGCCGCGCAGTCCCGCGCGAAGCCGGCGCTCTCGGAGAGGAAGCCGTAGCCGGGGTGCACGGCGTCGGCCCCGGTGGCGCGGGCCGCGGCGATGATCAGGTCGCCCCGGAGATAGGTGTCCGCCGGGGCGGCGCCGGGCAACCGCACGGCCTCGTCGGAGAGCGAGACGAAGGGGGCGTCGGCGTCGGGATCGGAGAACACGGCGACCGTCGAGATGCCGAGGGCGTGCGCGGTCCGCATGACCCGCGCGGCGATCTCGCCGCGGTTCGCGACCAGCAGCTTCTGGATCCGCGACGACTGCGCGCAGGTCGGAGCAATCGACACGGCGCTCACATCCGGAAGACGCCGAAGCCGCGACGGCCTGCGACGGTGGTCGATGCGACGGCGGAGAGCGACAGGCCCAGCACCGTGCGGGTGTCGCGCGGATCGATGATCCCGTCGTCGTAGAGCCGGGCTGTCACGAAGAACGAGTGCGACTCGGCCTCGATCTGGGCCTCGATCGCGGCGGTCCGCTTCCGGTCCGCCTCCTCGTCAACTGGCTTGCCCTGCGACGCGGCCGACGCCTTCCCCACGATCGACATCACGCCGGCGAGCTGCGCCGCACCCATCACCGCGAGCTTGGCGCCGGGCCAGGCGAACATCAGCCGGGGGTCATAGGCGCGACCAGACATGCCGTAGTTGCCCGCGCCGAAGGACGACGCCATGTTGACTGTGAGGTGCGGTACCGCGCTGTTGGTGACGGCGTTGATCATCTTGGCTCCGTCCTTGATGATCCCACCCTGCTCGTAGTCCTTCCCGACCATGTAGCCGGTGGTGTTCTGCAGGAAGACCAGCGGCGTGTCGGTCTGGTTGGCGAGCAGGATGAACTCGCTGGCCTTCTTGGCCTCCTCGCTGAAGAGGACCCCTCGATGGTTCGCGAGCACCCCGACCGGATAGCCGTGGACGCTCGCCCAGCCGGTGACCAGCGACGTGCCGTAGAGCGGCTTGTACTCGTCGAAGTCCGAGTCGTCGACCGTGCGGGCCAGGATCTCCCGCGGGTCGAATGGCACCTTCGGGTCCGGGGGGAGGACGCCGAGGATCTCCTCGGGGTCGTAGCGCGGCGGTGCGGGGTTCGCCGCCGGTTGCGGTCCGAGCTTGTGCCAGTTGATCCGGGACATGATCTCGCGACCGAGCCGGATGGCGTCGTGCTCGTCGATCGCGAAGTAGTCCGACAGGCCGGAGACCCGGCTGTGCATGTCCGCGCCCCCGAGCGACTCGTCGTCGGCCTCCTCGCCGGTGGCCATCCTGACCAGCGGTGGCCCTCCGAGGAAGACCTTGGCCTGCCGGTCGACGAGCACCGCGTAGTCGCACATCCCGGGCACGTACGCGCCACCGGCGGTGGAGTTGCCGAAGACCAGCGCGACGGTCGGGATGGCCATCGAGGACAGCTCGGTGAGCTCGTGGAAGATCCGCCCGGCCGGGACGAACAGGTCCGCCTGGGTGGGCAGGTCCGCACCGCCGGACTCGACGAGATTGATCACCGGGAGCCGGTTGGTGCGGGCGATCTCCAACGCGCGCAACGTCTTGCGCAGGGAGTACGGGTTCATCGCGCCGCCCCGCACGGTGGGGTCGTGCCCGATGATCACGCACTCCACCCCGGACACCACGCCGATGCCGGTGATCACGCTGGCGCCCACGGTGAACTCGGTTCCCCATGCGGCGAGCGTGGAGAGCTCGAAGAACGGGCTGTCCGGGTCGAGCAGCAGCTCGACGCGCTCGCGGACCGGGAGCTTGCCGCGGTCGCGGTGGCGCTGCAGGTAGCGCTCGCCGCCGCCCGCGATGGCCAGCTCCAGCTGCTCGTTCAGCTGGTCGATCACCGCCAGCTGGGCCGAGCGGTTGTTCCCGTACCCCTCGGAGGAGGTATCGAGCAGGGATGTCAGCACCGGCATCAACGGCCCCCGTAGTGCGCCGCGTTGGCGTCGCGGACCAGGTTCTTCTGAATCTTTCCCGTCGACGTCTTCGGCAGCTCGTCGGTGACGATCACGGACTTCGGCACCTTGAAGCCGTCGAGCCGCTCCTTGAGCGCCGCGATCAGCTCGTCAGGGTCGACGGTCTCCCCCGGCTTCGGGACGACGACGGCGGTGACCGCCTCGCTCCACCGCTCGTGCGGCAGGCCGACGACCACGACCTCGGCGATCCGGTCGTCGGAGGCGTACACCGCCTTCTCGACCTCGATCGAGGCGACGTTCTCGCCACCGGTCTTGATCACGTCCTTGTAGCGGTCGGCGAACCACAGCACGCCGTCCGTGTCGAAACGCCCGACGTCGCCGGAGTGGAACCACCCGTGCGCGAACGCCGCCTCCGTGGCGTCGGCGTTGCGCAGGTAGCCCTGCATTGTTGCCGGCCCGCGGTAGACGATCTCGCCCTGCTCGCCCTGCGGGAGCAGCGTGCCGTCGGGTGCCATGATCCCGACCTGCACACCGGTGATCGGGGTGCCGACCGCACCGATGTGCGTGAGCTGGTGCTCCGGACGGAACAGCGTGGTCACCGGGCTCATCTCGGTCTGTCCGAAGAGCAAAGCGAAGTCGCAGCCGAATCCCTCGAGGCAGGCCCGGATGAGCGCGTCAGGCATGGGCGCCATGGCGTAGACCGCGCGGCGGAGCGACGACAGGTCGCGCGAGGAGAAGGACGGGTGGCCGAGCGCCGCCCGGTACATCATCGGCAGGCCGAAGACCTGGGTGATCCGCTCGCGCTCGATGGTCTCCAGGAATGCGGCGGGCTCGAAGCCGCGGTGCACATGGATCGTGGCGCCGACGAGCACCGCCGGCGTGCAGAACGCGTTGAGCTGCGCCGTGTGGAACATCGGCATCATCGCGAGGAAACGGTCGGTGTCGTTCCACCCGGAGTCGAGCGCGCCGGACGTAGAGCCCAGGTAGATCGCCAGGTGCGTGCCGACGACGCCCTTCGGGAACGATGTCGTTCCGGACGTGTAGAGGTAGCTCAGTGGGTCGCGGTCCTCGACGTGACACTCGGGTTCCGAGGCGTCGTCGGCGAGCAGGCCCTCGACTGTCGACCACCGGCGGTCGGCGGGCTGCCCCTCGTAGCCGACCCCTGTGCCGGGCGCGACGATCACGTCCGCCACATCGGAGGCCTTGGTGATCGCCTCGCCGAGCGTCGCGACGAGCTGGCTCTCCACCACGATCCCGCGGGCATGCGAGTGGCCCAGCACGTAGGCCATCTCGTCCGGCCGCCAGCCCAGGTTGATCGGCACGCAGACGACACCGAGCTTGGCGCAGGCGTAGTAGACCGCGAGGAACTCGGCGCTGTTGGCGGAGGCGAGGCCGAGCGCGTCCCCTCGCCCGTATCCGAGGCCGGCCAGGCCGTGAGCCAGCCGGTTGACCCATCGGTTGAACTCAGCGTAGGTCCAGAGCCGGTCATCATCGACTACGGCGACCTGCTTGGGCCGGGCTGCGGCGGTGCGGGTGAGCGAGTCCCCGACGTTGACGCGCTGGATGATTTTCTCGGTCTGCTCCACTGCTGGTCTCCCGGCGTCTAGTAGGACCGCGGCAGGCCCAGGCTGTGCTGGGCCACGAAGTTGAGGATCATCTCCCGGTTCACCGGGGCGATCCGGAGCAGCCGCGCCAGCCCCCAGTACGGCACCAGCCCGAACTCCGCGGCGACCCCGTTGCCGCCGTGGGTCTGCATCGCCGCATCGATCGCGGCGAGCGCCGCCTCGGCCGCCGCGTACTTAGCCATGTTCGACGCCTCCCCCGCCGGTAGCCCCCGGTCGTGCAGCCAGGCCGCCTTCCCCGTCATCAGGGCGGCCAACTCGGTCTCGATCTTGGCCTTGGCCAGCGGGTGCGCGACGCCCTGGTGGGCGCCGATCGGACGGTCCCAGACCTGTCGCTCGTTCGCGTACCGGGCCGCGCGGGTCAGCGCGTAGCGGGCGATTCCGACGCACAGGGCAGCACCGGTGATCCGCTCCGGGTTGAGGCCGTGGAACACCTGCCGGAACCCGGCACCCTCCTCGCCGACCAGCGCTCCTGCGGGGACCCGGACGTCGTCGAAGTGCAGAGTGAACTGCTTCTCCGGGAGCATGACGTCGACGGGCAGGCGGGTGCGCTGCAACCCTGGCGCGTCCGTCGGGACCAGGAACAACGACAGCTTCGGGGCGCCGTTCTCGTCGCGCCCGCTGCGCGCCACGAGCAGCAACGCCTCCGCCTCGTCCACCCCGGAGATGTAGTACTTCTCGCCGTTGATCACCCACTGGTCGCCGGAGCGGGTCGCAGTGGTGGCGAGCCGGTGAGTGTTGGAGCCCGCGTCTGGCTCGGTGATCGCGAAGACGACCTTCGTTCGGCCGCTCGCCAGCCCGGGCAGCCACTCCTTTCGCTGCTCGTCGGTGCCGAACTCGGCGATCACCTCGGCGGAGATGGCGGCGGAGACCAGCAACAGCAGGATCGGGGCACCGCGCGCCGCGATCTCCTCGCACACCAGGGCGAGCTCGACGAGGCCACCACCGCCCCCTCCGTACTCCTCCGGCACGTTGACGCCCACGAACCCGGCGTTCCCGAGGGCCGTCCACAGCTCCGAGCACGGTTCACCCGCTCGGGCGTGCTCGGCGTAGTAGGCGCCGCCGAAGGACTCGGCGATCGCACCCACCGCGGCCCGCAGATCGCGGTGCTCGTCGCTCTCGACGAAGTCCACGCTGGCTCCAATGTGATTCAGAGTTCACTCGTGGCGACGATAGCGCGCCCCTGCCATCATGGGCCAGATGGTCAGTCAGGCTCCGCCCGGACAACGACGCAGGCGCGACCCCGCCCGGCGCGGGCGCATCCTCGTCGCGGCAGCGGAACTGGCCGCGCGCCGCGGGTTCCACAACATCGGGATGGCGGAGATCGGCGCCGAAGCGGGCATCGTCGGATCCGGCGTCTACCGGCACTTCGCCAGCAAGGACGCCATCCTCGTTGCGCTGCTCGACCAGGTGATGGAGCGGCTGCGCCTGGGCGCCGCAGAGATCATCGGCTGCGGCGCGGACGACAATGCCACACTGTCCGCGCTGGTCAGCGACCACATCCGAGTGGCGATCCAGGACCGCAGCGTACTCGCCGTCTACCACCGCGAGATCCACAACCTCCCCGAGGACGACCGCCGCAGGCTGCGCAGGCTGCAGCGGCACTACATCGAGGAGTGGGTCCACGTGCTCGCCCCCCTCCGTCGCGACCTCGCCGACGGCGAGCTCCGGCTGGCCGTGCACGCCGCGATCGGGGCAGTGCAGTCCACCCTGTTCTTCCGCAGCGGCCTGGCCGACGAACGGCTCGCCGGACTGCTCGACGGGATGGCGCACGCGTGCCTCGGCGTCGCACCATCGTCTGTCGAATTGGGTGAACCGCGGATAACTTAGCCCTTGCTGTCGTGGTCCCGATCACGCATCCTGGCGCGGAACACCGGCGGCAAGGGAGCTGAACGGGTATGGGCGTCATCCAGAAAGACACGACTGGCGGCGCCGCGGGCGGTGGGCTGCCGCACGCCTCGCACGGCGCCGAACTGCCGGCGCCGGAGCTGATCGACGTCGAGACCCTGCGCGGGCGCCGCGCGGTCCGCCGCTGGGAGCGCACCTCGGTCGGCGACGTCTTCGAACGCCTCACCTGGAGCTACCCGGACCGGGTCGCGCTGGCCGGCCGGCCCGGCGCTTACGGCGACGAACGCTTTGCCGCGGTCACCGTCCGGCAGGCCGACGAGATCGCGAACCGCCTCGCGCACGCCCTGGCGGACGCAGGCCTCAGACCGGGTGCCCGGGTGCTGCTGATCTGCGAGAACTCGGTCGAGGCGTATCTTGCGAAGATCGGGATCGCCAAGGCGGGCATGGTCGCGGTGCCGCTCAACCCCAACCTCGCCCCGGACGTCGTCGAGCATCTGATCGGGCTCACCGAGCCAGAGTTCGCGATAGTCGACGCCGAGCTGTGGCCGCGGGCCGAGCAGGCCTTCGCCGCGACCGGCCGCACCGTCGGCGCCACGATCACGATCGGGGGCGGCCCGGTCGTCGGCAGCCCCTCGTTTTCGGAGTTGCTCGAGGGCAGGCCCGCGACCGAACCCGACGTCGAGATCCACGGCGACGACATCTGGCAACTGCTGTTCACCTCGGGCACCACGGCTATGCCGAAGGGCGTGATGCTCTCGCACAGCTACGCCCACTTGGCCGGAATGAACTTCGCGCTGTCGCTCAGCCGCGGCCTGCGCCACGAGGCCGACCTGCGGCTCGCCACGTTCCTGCCGATCATCTACCACATCGGCGACGAGATCTTTCCGCTCGCCGCGTCCCTGGCGGGCGGCTCGGTCGTCATCGGGCGCAGGCCCGCACCGGGGCCGGTGGTGGAAACGCTCGCGCAGGAGCGGGTCACCGCGCTGTGGGCCGGCTCGCCCCAGTTCGTCGCCGCGCTGGAGGCGGAGCTGGCCGCACGGTCGGAACTCGACGTCACGAGCCTGACCACCCTCGTCTACGGCTGGGGAGCACTCGCCCCCGAGATGCTCGACCGCCTGTCGGCACGCTGCGCTCCCGGCTTCGTCACGGTCGGGATCTTCGGCCAGACCGAGGCGATCGCCTGCCACCGCTTCTGGCCGACGAGATGGCCCGACGTGCACCGGCGCAGCGCCCCGGCCGTCAACTACGTCGGCGTGCCCAGCCCGCTGCTGGCCTCCGACGTGGTCGACGAGCTGGGCGAGCCGGTCCGTGGCCAACCCGGCGAGGCCGTCTACCGCTCCCCGATCATGACCGCCGGTTACTACCGGAATCCCGAGGCGACGCGCGAGGCGTTCCGGGGCGGCTGGTTCCACTCCGAGGACAGCGCCACCGTCGACGGGGACGGCCTGCGGATCATGGTCGACCGCTACAAGGACATCGTGAAGACCGGCGGCGAGAACGTGTCGAGCACGCGCGTCGAGGCCGTTCTGCACGAGCACCCCGGCGTGCTGCGAGCAGCGGTGATCGGCCTCGCCCACGATCGATGGGGCGAGGCCGTCACCGCCGTCGTCGTGCCGCGTCCGGGCACGTCACCGAGCGAGGCCGAGGTCATCGCGTTCTGCCGGGACCGACTCGGCGGCCACGAGACGCCCAAGGCGGTCGTGTTCGCCGACGCCCTGCCCGAGACCGTGGGCGGCAAGGTACTCAAGTACAAGCTTCGTGCGCAGCACGCCAGCCTCTACAGCTGAGCGTCGCTCACGACCTCGAGCACCGCCACGACGGGCGACCTCGACCGGGTGGGCTCTGAGGTGGCTGAGGGTCCCTATCCGACGCCACCGAGCCGGGGAGGTATGGGTCATGATCCGACTGGTGGCGCTCCGACTGACCTACTTGATCGTGACCCAGCTCGTGGGCTGGATGGTTCTGCTGGCACGGCCAACGGCAGAGAAGGACGTCGAGATCCTCGCGCTGCGCCACCAGGCCGCCCTCCTGAACCGCCGCAGCCCGCGACCACGGATGTCCTGGGCCGACCGGGCATTGATCGCTGCACTTATCCGCTGGCTGCCCGGCCACCGTCGAGCCGGTCTGCTCGTCACGCGAGGCATGATCCTTCGCTGACATCGACGGCTCGTTCCCCCGCCACCGGACTCCACCCACCGCCGGCCTGTGGGGTTCCAGAAGTCGGCCTGGGCCTGTGACCTGCGGCGATCGGCGCTCTCCAGCGGCGGGGCATGATCGTGAGCGTGTCGCTACGCCTGCTCTACCTGATCTTCGATCGGCTTCTCGGCTGGCTGTTGCTGCTCGGCCGCACCCGGCTTCCGTTCCTGCGGACCCAGGTCACGACCATGCTGGCTGGGCTTCTTCCACGTGGACTGCGCGGTAACCCCGAAACGGATCTACGTCTTCTTTGCCCTGCGAGTCGGCAGCCGCTACGTGCACATCCTCGGGGCGAGGAGCCATCCACATGCCACCGCTCGGCCTGGAACGGTGCCTTCTCCCCCTTGCGCGCGATCTCTGCGTTCAGCCCCCGCGCGGCCAGCGTGTCGCGGGTCTTGCCCGAGTCGTATCCGGCGTCGAGGTGCACGGTGATTTCCTCGGGCAGCGGGCCGAGCTCGCCGAGCTGGTCCAGGGTCGAGGCGAGCAGCGGCGAGTCGTGCCGGCGGGCCCGGCCAGCACTCGCCCCATCGGGATGCCGTAGCCCTCGACCAGCACCGAGGGTTTCATGCCCTGCTTGCGCCGGTCGACCGGCGACGCCCGCCTGCGCGGGGTTCCAGTCGGACTCGGTCTGAGGGGCACGGCCGCGTTCGGCCACGACCGCAACGGCGGCGCCGGGCTCTACCAGCTCAACCACACCAACTGGACCGACGCTGGCGGCGCCCTCTGGGCCACGACCCCACCCCCGGCCGGAGCCCGACGTCCGTCAACCCGACGAGTCCCTCCGCCGCGCGATCCCCTGAGTGTGTGCCAATCTCGGGTAGGACGGGGTGACGCATTGCCCCGTCCTCGCCCCGGTCCAGGGACGGCGGCTTGCGAATGGCGTCCGCGTCGTAGCCGAGGTCGGCAAGGGCCTCGTCGGCGTTCGCCGAGCAGCGGCGCACCGATGATGTCGGGCGCGAAGTAGGTGCCGCCCGGGACGGTTCTTGATTAGCCTCCTCGTTGGGAGCACGCTCGGGCTCCCGGTGGGCGTCTGGCGATGCCGCGGCGTGGCTGCTGCCGGGGCGAAGGTCCTGACGGCTGTCGGGCTGAGCGAGCGGATCGCCGCCGAGCAGGCGATGCTGCAGCGGGTGGCGACCCTGCTCGCGCGGGCGCCCCGCCGGAGGAGGTGTTCGCCGCGGTCGCTGCGGAGATCGGGCTGCTGCCTCTGCCGACGGCACGGCCCTGGCCCGGTATGGCCAGGGCGGCGTGGTGACGGTTCTCGGCGCGTGGAGCGGCACCGGCGCAGCGTTGCCCGTCCCGACACCCGGGCGAGGCTCGGCGGGCAGAACAGGGCCGCGCTCGTCTTCCGACCTGCCGCTCGGCGCCGGATCGACGACTACGCCGACACCTCCCGGGCCGCCCGAACGCCTCGACGTGCCCGCGCAGCTGCGGGCCATGTCGTGGTCGCGCCGGGGGGAGCGCGGGGGTCGCTGCGTGAGAGCTCGTCGGGGACAGCCTCGAAGGAGAGGCCATGACAAGCGGGAAAGGCACGTTTGGAACGCGGCGGAGCGGTGCCCGGGCAGCCGAGGGCGCCGCGCTGCTCGGTCGGATGGAGCGGCTGCCGCTCACGCGGATCCACCTGCGGATTGCCTTGATCCTCGGGTTGGGCACGTTCTTCGACTCGTTCGACACCCT
>JAODNO010000373.1 GCA_025465235.1 Pseudonocardia sp. | reverse complement strand
ATGCGCTGGATCACCGTCGGCCCCGCCGACCAGCCCGGCACGTCCATCCTCCTGGCGCCGCCGGCCGCCGACCCCGGCATCACCGACGACGAGCGCCGCACCATCGTCGAGATGATGGCCAAGGGCACCTACGGCTGGATCCTGCTGGCCACCCCCGACCTCGACGGCACCTTCGAGAAGCTGCAGGCCAGCGACGCCGAGGTCGTCCAGGAGCCGATCGAGCAGCCGTACGGGATACGCGACTGCGCCTTCCGCGATCCCGCAGGCAACCTGATCCGCATCCAGGAGCTGCGCTGACCCGACCCGCGATCGCAGCCATGACCTGCACAGCCGCCACCGTGAAGGAGCCCGCGCACGACGCCGGCCGCCCGCCGCCTGGCCAGTGCCTCGGCGGACGGTGCGCCGCACCTGGTGCCGCTGTCCTTCGACTGGGACGGCGAGGCGCTGCTGCCGTCGATCGCCACCACCAACGTCTACAACCGGCTGAACGTCCCCACCCGGCAGGTCGCCGGGGCCTGGGGTTGGTCGTCTTCAGAGGAGGTCCCATTGAACTGGAATAAGTGGGTTCGGCAGATCCACCGCTGGCTGTCCATTGTCTTTACGGTGACCGTAATCATCTGTTTCGCCGCCTTGGGAGGGAGCCTGCCCTTCTGGGTGTTCTACGTGCCGCTGCTCCCGCTCGCCCTGCTGCTGTTCACCGGTCTGTACTTGTTCGTGCTGCCGTATGCCACCAAGGGGCGCAACGGGCGACGCACCGCTCTCGAGACTTGACCCGGGTGTGCCCGCCAAGAATGCGGCACTCGGCTGTTGACGGGCCAAGTTGTGGTGTACCGACATCACCGAACACCCCACGCTGGAAGGGAAGGTGTACTGCGTAGCGGTTCTCGACGCCTACTCGCGGCGCATTGTCGGATGGTCGATCGACAACAACATGCGCGCCACCCTGGCGGTTGACGCTCTCGGCATGGCGATCACCCGTCGCCAGCCTGACCGGAATCCGGCGATACTGCACTCTGATCACCGTTCTCCATTTACGTCCTGGGCGTCCGGCGAAGGAGGACGGGAAAACCGGCTACACGGGCGAAGGAGACCAGGTGATCGCCAGGTGATCGGGCATTCGAAGACCGGGAGGTATGCGTAATGCAGAACGCCGAAACGGTACTGAGCCTTCCGAGTAGCAGGTCTGGGTCGCTCGGGCGACACGCCGAGGACGCGGAGATGATCAGGATGGGCGCAGGATCTCGGTAGAAGAGGCGGTCGGCCTAAACATCGACTCTCCCCGATGTCCTGCGTGCCCGATCCAGCTGCTGGAGGGTCGTCGCAAGGTGGGTCGCCCTGATTGCCATGATCACTCCCGCAAGTAGCCGGGCGCGCGGGCAGGGGACGCCTGCGACGCCAAGGACCAAGTCGATCACCAAGCACCGACAAATCGGCCGAACGTGGCCATGCGCGCTGGGGAGCGGTGGCGGCCGGAGTTGGCCGCCAGGTCGATGCGCGGGGAGCGCGGCGCAGCCGCTCAGATCACGGGTCTACGTGAGGGGCGGCGGACTACGCCAACCTCCGCGTTGCCTCTGGGTGCGGACGGGGTGACCATCTCTCGCTCAGCAGGCACAGCAGCCCCGGCGAGGACAGCCAAGCTCCACAGCCGGGCGTATGACCTCAGGTCACCGGGCGAAGAATCCGCGGATGGAGCGAGCCGCCATCTTGCCTGGTAGTGGGCCCCCGGGGGATCGAACCCCGAACCCGCGGATTAAAAGTCCGCTGCTCTGCCTGTTGAGCTAGAGGCCCCGGTGTCGCCCCATTGGCCGGCGCGACGCGGCACCAGCCTACGGCTCCCGTCTCCGGTCGTGCTCGTCACTCTGTCGTGGCTGGGGAGGCCGGTCGTCGCTACGGCATGTCAAGCCCCATCCTCGAGCCATGCGCTCCCGATATCCGGTTCTCGCCGGACTCATCGGCGTACTGCTGCTGACCGGTTGTGCCCCGGCCACCGTCGCGCTCCAGCCGTCCCGGTCGATGGTGCGCAACGTCGAGGTCACTGCCACCTTCACCAAGGAGCTCGGCGCCGCGGTCACCTACGATCGGCGGCTTGTCGAGCCGGGGTCGCACGCCACGGTGAGCTCCCGCTCCGGGGGCGGCATCACCGTTGTCACGCTGATGGTGCAGGGGTTCGAGCCGGAGCGGTGGTACGCCGCTCATGTGCACACCGATCCGTGCGGTGTGAAGGGCGCGGACGCGGGTCCGCGCTTCCAGAACGTGGTCGACCCGGTGCAGCCGAGTCTGGACCCGCGGTTCGCCAACCCGCAGAACGAGATCTGGCTCGATCTCAGGACGGACAAGGCGGGTGCCGGCACCGGCGAGACCACGGTGGCCTGGCAGATCCCGCCCGACCGGCGGCCGAAGTCGGTGGTCATCCACACGAAGCCGACGGCGACCCGGCCCGGTCTGGCCGGCATGGCGGGCGCCCGCGCGGCCTGCATCTCCGTGGAGTTCTAGCGGCGAGGACAATGGGGAATCGTGAGTGCCCCGACCGCCGTCTCCGCGAAGCCGCTGCGCATCGGCCCGTACGCGTCCGACACGCCTGTCGTGCTGGCGCCCATGGCCGGTATCACGAACGCGGGTTTCCGGCGCCTGTGCCGCGAGCAGGGCGCGGGCTTCTACGTCTGCGAAATGATCACCTCTCGCGGCCTCGTGGAACGCAACCCGCTGACCTTCCGCATGATCGCCATGGATCCCGACGAGCACCCGCGGTCGATGCAGCTCTACGGAGTGGACCCGGCGACGGTCGGGGCTGCGGTGCGCATGGTGGCCGAGCGGGATCTCGCCGACCACCTCGACCTCAACTTCGGCTGCCCTGTCCCGAAGGTCACCCGACGCGGTGGCGGCGCCGCGCTGCCGTACAAACGGCGCCTGTTCGAGGCGATCGTCCGGGCGGCTGTGGACAACGCGGGTCGGATCCCGGTCACAATCAAGATGCGCATCGGCATCGACGACGAGCGCCACACCTACCTCGACGCCGGACGCCGGGCCGCCGACGCCGGCGTTGCGGCCGTCGCTTTGCACGCCAGGACGGCCGCGCAGCGCTACTCCGGCACAGCCGACTGGTCAGCGATCGCCCGACTCCGTGACGCCCTGCCTGCCGGGCTACCGGTACTCGGCAACGGCGACATCTTCTGCGCCGCCGACGCAGTCGCAATGGTGGCGGCCACCGGCTGCGACGGGGTCGTCGTCGGACGCGGCTGCCTCGGCCGTCCGTGGCTGTTCGGTGACCTGGAAGCCGCATTCGCAGGCCGCCCGCTGCCGGTCCCACCGACGCTCGGGCAGGTGGCAGCCACCATGCGCCGCCACGCCGTCCTCCTGCAGGAACACATGGGCGCCGACAAGGGCATTCGCGACATGCGCAAGCACATCGCCTGGTACCTGAAGGGCTTCCCGGTCGGTTCCGATCTGCGCCGCAGGCTCGGCTTGGTCGGCAGCCTCGACGAGCTCGACGAGCTGCTCGCACAGCTCGACGCGCACCAGGAGTTCCCCACCGAGGCCGATGGCCCTCGCGGACGCCAGGGGTCGCCGGGGCGCGTGGTGCTGCCCGAACACTGGCTCGACGACCCCGACGACGCCTCGGTTCCCCTCGGCGCCGAACTGGAGCACTCCGGCGGTTGATGGAGCGTCGGGTAGTGACATGATCACGCACGGCGAGCGTCCCGGTCGGGTGGATGCGCCCGCGAACGGGTGCGATCACCTCAAGGGTCACTGCCGTCCCGTCGACACCACGGGCAACAGGGGAGGTGAGTGGTGGTTACCGTGCGCGCGGCTGTACCCATGGAAACGCGGGACGGGGTTCCGCCCCGGGAAGCGTCCCGGTCGAGTGAGCAGTCCGCAACACCGCCCGCCACGGCCAATGCCGCGGCCCGGCACACCGCCCTCGCTGAGGAGCTCGCAGGCGCCGGACGGTGGGAGCAGGCCTACCAGCACCTGCGTACGGCGGTCCGGCTCCTGCACGGCCAGCCCGTTCCCGACGAGCTCGACCGGCTACGCAGGGAGCACGCCGAGGCCCGCGAGCAGAGCCTCCGGGATTCCCTCACTGCGAGCTACAACCGGCGCTACCTCGACGAGCGGCTGGTCGCGCTGCTCGACGATCCGCTGTGCAGGGGCACGGCCGGGATATCCGTCGCGCTCGTGGACGTCGACCACTTCAAGCAGGTCAACGACACCTACGGCCACCCATTCGGCGATCGGGTGCTGCAGCGGCTCGTCACCGAGCTCGACGCCGAGCTGCCCGACAGCGCGTTCTGCGCCCGCTACGGGGGCGAGGAGTTCGCGCTGGTGCTGCCCGGGCACGACCTGCTGGACGCCGTGCGGATCTGCGAGGCGGCGCGCCACCGCATCGACCGTCACCCATGGCAGGAGCTGGACGCTGACCTACGGGTGACGGTGAGCATCGGGGTGGCGCACACGTCGGGGTCCGTCACCGGGCTGGAGCGGCTCGTCGGGATGGCGGACGCGCTGCTGTACGGCGCGAAGCACTCCGGCCGCAACGCCGTCGCTTACCAGGACGAGCACAACGGATCGGTGCGTCTCGCGGGACCAGCCGGTGGCCGTCGCTCGATCCGTCGGCGCCGTATACGTACCGGCACCCGCTTGTGATCCAATCGATCCCCTCCGTAAGCTCGGCTCCGAGTCAGAGGGGGCGGGACCGGGTCACTACCCGTGCCCGCCCCTTACTCGTGCCAAGGAGGTGGCGTGGAGGACGGTCCGAACCGTGCTCGGCGCTCCACCGCACCCGCCGGCCGTAGACGGGCCCCCGAGGCGCCCGACGACGTTCTTGCCCGGCACGGCCTGCTCGGGCTCCCATCCGGCGAGGACGCTCCTCCCCCCACCCCGACAGGGGGCCGGGCCGCGCGGCGACGTGCTGCCGAGGAACGCGAGGCGGCGGCACGACCGCCGGTAGGCGATCCTGGTATCGCCGCCCCGTTCGCTCGGGGTGCGAGATTCGACGCCGGTGCACCGTCACCGCCGGCCACCGCGCCGCCTCGCGTGCCCCGCGGGCCCGCCCCCGACCCGGAACCGCGGCGGCCCGGCCCGCCACGGGAGCCCGGACGCCACTCATCTCCGACCGGCGTCCCCCCACGCGCCACGCCCCCGCCACTGCACCCCGGGCCGCCCTCCGACCCAGGACCCAATGCCCCCTGGACGGCTGTCCCGCGGGATCCGGAGCGGGACGCACGGGCGCCGCGCCACCGGCCCGCTGTCGATTCCGACGGAGCCACACCGGGGCGCCACAATGGCGGCCCGCAGGAGAAACGTCGACGGGCGGCGGAGCCGACCGCGCCACCCCGCAGACCCGCACCGGCCGGAGTGCAGCCCGAGCCGGCGCGCCATTCGTCGTCCCGCCCGTCCCGCCCAGCGGCCCCGGACCCCGGTCCCGGGCGCGCGGCACCCCCGCCCCCTCCCCCGCGATCCGAGCGGTCGGGCCCGCACGGTCAGGTAGCGCCGGACCCATTGGCGTCGCGGATGCCCGGCCCCCGCCCGACAGGCTCCACCGCGGCCGGCTCCGAGCGCGCAACGCCCCGGACCCGGTCCGGCTCGCTGTCGCGTGAACCAGCGGCACCCGAGGCGCCCGCCCGCGCGGGCGGCCGAGCCACCCCTCCACGCCGCGAGCCGGACCCCGCCCCCGTCACCTCCGGACGCCGCCGGGCCCAACCCACCACCCTCACCACCGACCAACCGACCACACGCAGCCGAAGCACCACCCCGCGCCACGACCCCGACGCAGCCATCTCCACCTCCGGACGCCGCCGAGCCCAAGCGCCCACCCCCAACGTCCCGATACGCGGCCAGGCGGCGGTCGGCAACGCCGAAGCGACGACCCGGGTCCGCGCCGCAGAAACCGATTCTGCGGCGGGCTCCAGCCGGGCGCTGGACCGCAGCGAGCAGGCCGAGCGCACGCGCCGGACCGAGCGTGAGTCCGGCACGGGAAACCGGGCCTCACACATCGACGAAACCCTGACCCGGCTCACCGCCGCCCATGCCGGCCTCACCCTGCCGAGGCGCGACGGCGGGGACGAGCCCGAGCTGCCGCCCCCCGCACCGGAACGGCGCCCTCGCCTCACCGCGGCCCGGCTGCTCGCCGGCGCGCTCGCCCTGCTGGTGTTCGCGACGACGACGTTCGGCTGGGGCGCGGAGGGCTGGCTGGAGTCCAGCATCCGCAACGCGGCGGCGCTCGACCCGGAGTCCGGCTCGATCGTCGACGCCGACACCCAGCGCGGCGACGAGAACGTGCTGATCGTCGCGACCGACGCCGGCAGCAACCCAGGCGCCGGGGCCGGGACTGCCGGCGGCAGCGACGCCGGCGCCGACACCGTCACCGTGGCCCACATCCCGGCCGGTGGTGGCCCCCTCGTCGTACTGTCCGTCCCCAACGGCCTGGAGATCAACCGGCCTCCGTGCGAGCGGTGGGACCCCGCCGCAGCGTCCTATCTCGACGAGACCGTGCCGGCCGAGGCCAGAACGCAGTTGCGCTCGGCGCTCGATGTCGGGGGTCCGCGCTGCGCCACGAGGGTCGTGCAGCAGCTGACCGGGCTCGCGATCACGAAGTACGTCGGGATCGACCTGGACTCCCTCGGCGCGATGGCGGACGCGGTGGGGGGCGCGACCGTCTGTGTCGCGAAGCCGGTGGTGGACCGTGCGCTCGGCCCGGTTGTGCCCGATCCGGGTCCCACCACCCTCGAGGGCGTGCGCGCCGCCGACTTCGCGCGGGCCGCGGACGTGCAGGGCGACCCACCGTCGGACTACGGACGGATCGAGCGCCAGCAGCAGCTGCTCGCCGCGGTCCTGAACAAGGCGGTCTCCGGAACCGCACTGCTCGACGTTGCGCAACTCGTTGCCCTGCGTCCCGCGCTCGGCAAAGCCGTCGTGACCGACGGTGCCGGGCTCGACGAGGTGCTGGCGATGGCGACGTCCCTGCGCAAGCTCGACGCCGACGGTGTCACGTTCGCGGCGGTGCCCACGACGGGTGACGCCAACAGCCCGGGTCACACGGTGCTCCGCGACGCCGATGCGGCGCAGCTGTTCGCGGCCCTGAGGCAGGACTCTGCGCTGCCTGAGCAGGCCCGGGACCCCCGCGCCGCTGACAGCGGACCCGTACCTGCCGATGTCAAGGTCGAGGTCCTCAACGCATCGGCCCGGGCCGGGCTCGCCGGTCAGGTCGGTGAGACGCTGAGTTCCCTGGGGTTCGGGGTCGGCCAGGTCGGCAACGCCGGCCAACCGACGCCGCAGACCGTCATCCGCTTCTCCCCCGACGAGGCCGCGGCCGCAGCGCTGCTCGCGACCACCGTTCCCTCAGCAACCTCGGTGCCCGATCCGGGTACCACCGGCGTGCTGCAGCTCGTGCTGGGCAAGTCGTTCGACGACGTCGTCCGCGCACCGGCCCAACCCATCGCCCTACAGGCCGACGCACCGTCCGTCACCCCGGCTTCCGCAACATGTCCGTGAGCCGGTGAACGACGTTCACCACCGGTTCACCCGGTCATCAGGCTAAATGTCCGGCTCACCTCTACTCTCGACACATGCGTGACGCCTACCAGGAGCAACTCGACGAACTGGCCGACGCCCTGGCCGACATGTGCACCCAGGTGGCGGACGCCATGGAGAAGGCCACCCGCTCGCTACTGGATTGTGACCTCCACCTCGCCGAGGAGGTCATCTCCGAGGACGTCCGGGTCGACGAGATCCGCGCAGCGGCGGAGGAGAGGGCGTTCGCGCTGCTCGCGCTGCAGGCTCCGGTAGCCACCGATCTCCGGATCGTCGTGTCGGCGATCCACGGGGCGGGCGACATCGAGCGCATGGGCGACCTCGCGCTGCACGTGGCCCAGACGGCGCGCCGCCGCCACCCGCAGCCGGTGCTTCCCGACGAGGTCGCTCCGTACTTCGCCGAGATGGGCCGGGTCGGGGTCGCGTTGGCACTGAAGGCGGGCGAGGTGATCCGCACCCGCGACCTGGCGATGGCAGCGGAGCTCGAGGGCGACGACGACGCTATGGACGACCTGCACCGGCACATGTTCACGGTGCTCATGGACCGGCACTGGAGCCACGGCGTCGGACCGGCCGTCGACATCACGCTGCTCGCCCGCTTCTACGAGCGCTACGCCGACCACGCGGTCGCCGTCGCACGGCGGATCGTCTACGTAGTCACGGGGCGGATGCCGGGCCCCCTCACGGTCTGACGGCCGCGTTCCATCGTTCGTTCGCACCTGCTTGACCAGGAAGGCTCACTGTTCGTCATGCCTCCCGCGCCGCTGCCACATCAGCTGGGTGAGCTGTCCGAGCTGCTCGGACAGATGTGCGCGGAGGCCGCCGGGGCCCTGAACCGGGCCACCACGGCGATGCTCGGCGACCGGGTCCGGCTCGCCGAGCAGGTGATCGCGGGCGACTCGGAGATCGACAACCTGCGGGCCCGGGTCGAGGAGCTCGCCACCGACGCCCTGCTGTTCCACGCGCCGGTCGCAGGCGACCTGCGTGCCGTGGTGTCGGCGATCCGCGCCGCAGGCGACATCGAGCGCATGGGCGACCTCGCGCTGCACGTCGCCGAGGTGGTCCGGATGCGCCACCCGCGCCCCACCCTGCCCCCCGAGGTGCGTGACGACTTCGCCCGGATGGGCGTGCTCGCGGTGCAGCTCGCGCTCAAAGCCGCCGAGGTCGTGCGTTCCCGCAACGTGCTGATGGCCGTAGAGCTCGATAGCGATGACGACGCGATGGACGTACTGCACCGGCACATGTTCACCGTGCTCATGGATCCGTCGTGGCCGCACGGCGTGCCCGCCGCCGTCGACATCACGCTGCTCGCGCGCTACTACGAGCGGTTCGCCGACCACGCCGTCGTGGTGGCGAACCAGACCGTCTATGCCGTGACCGGGCAGGAACCCGACTCCATCCCCATCTAGGCCGGGCGGCGTCCGATCAGCCGAAGCGGCCCGAGACGTAGTCCTCCGTCGCCTTCTACATCGGCTGGGAGAAGATCGTCTTGGTCTCGTCCATCTCCTACTGGTGACCCGGCTTGCCGGTGCCCTCGATGTTGAAGAACACGGTGATATCGCTGACCCTGGCGGCCTGCTGGATGTTGTGGGTGAAGATGA
>JAODNO010000358.1 GCA_025465235.1 Pseudonocardia sp. | reverse complement strand
GGGCAGCTCTGCCCACACGTACGCTGCCCGCTGGCCTGCCGCCTTGGCCGGCCCGGCGGACGACGGAAGCTGCGCGGTCGCCGAGAGCCGTTCGCCCGACGTCATCGCTCGGAACGAGGTGAAGTCGAGGCCTGCGCAGAAGTCCGCGCCCTCGCCGGACAGGACGACCACGCGCACCATCGGCGTTCGCGGCGAGGCACCGTCGATCACAGTAGGGGGCGGGAAGGGATGATGACCATGGCGGAGCAGGACACCGCGCTGACGGACGTGCTCGTCGTCGGCGCGGGGTTCGCTGGCCTCTACATGCTCCACCGGCTGCGCGGCCTCGGGTTCTCCGCGACCGTCCTCGAGGCGGGCGACGGCGTCGGCGGCACCTGGTACTGGAACCGCTATCCGGGCGCGCGCTGCGACTCGGAGAGCTACTACTACTCCTACTCGTTCGACGAGGCGCTCCAGCAGGAGTGGGAGTGGACGGAGCGGTATCCCGAGCAGCCGGAGATCCTTCGCTACCTGAACCACGTCGCGGACCGGTTCGGCCTGCGCCGTGACATCCGGTTCGACCGGCGCGTCACCGATGCCGTGTTCGATCACGACGCCGATACCTGGGTGCTGCATACCGACGGCGGCGAGCGGTACGCCGCGCGGTTCCTCGTCACGGCAGTGGGCTGCCTGTCCTCGGCGAACATCCCTCGGATACCTGGCCTCGAGACGTTCGGGGGCGGGTGGTTCCACACCGGCCGGTGGCCGCACGAGGGCGTCGACTTCAGCGGTCTGCGCGTCGGGGTGGTCGGCACGGGTTCGACGGGGATCCAGGCCATCCCCGTCATCGCGGAGCATGCGGGGCACCTCACGGTCTTCCAGCGCACGGCCAACTACAGCATCCCGGCTCGGAACGGGCCGATGGAGCCGGGGTTCCAGCGGGAGGTCAAGCAGAACTACGACGCCATCCGCCGCAAGCAGCGCGCGTCGACCAACGGGCACCCGTTCGACGTGAGCGAGCGGCCCGCGCTGTCGGTGCCCGAGGAGGAGCGCAGGGCCGTCTACGCGGCAGCGTGGTTGCGCGGCGGACTACGGTTCCGGGCGGCTTTCGCCGACCTGCTCACCGACAAGGACGCGAACGACACAGCGGCGGAGTTCATCCGCAACAAGATCCGCGAGACGGTGCTCGACCCGGTGACCGCCGAGCGGCTCCTGCCTCGGGACCATCCGTTCGCGACCAAGCGCCCGCCCATCGACACCGACTACTTCGAGACCTACAACCGTGAGGACGTCACGCTCGTCGACGTCCGGGAGTCGCCGATCGTCGAGGCCACCTCGACCGGCCTGCGCACGTCGTCGGCTGAGTACCCGCTCGACTGCCTCGTGTTCGCCACCGGCTTCGACGCCCTGACCGGACCCCTGCTCGACATCGACATCCGGGGTGCCGGCGGCCGCGCCCTGCGCGACGTCTGGGCCGACGGTCCACGCACCTACCTCGGGCTGCAGGTCGCCGGCTTCCCGAACCTCTTCACGATCACCGGCCCGGGCAGCCCCTCGGTGCTCACCAACATGCCCACGGCCATCGAGCAGCACGTCGACTGGATCGCCGAGTGCCTGAACCACCTGCGCTCCCGGGGGCTGACGAGGATCGAGACCACGGACGCCGCAGCGGAGGCATGGGGCGCACACGTGAACTCCGCCGCCCACCGCACGCTCCTGCCGATGGCCGAGAGCTCCTGGTACCTGGGCGCCAACGTCCCGGGAAAGCCACGGGTGTTCATGCCCTACGCCGGCGGGCTGGCGGCGTACGCCCGCCACTGCGACGAGGTGGCCGCGGCGGGCTACGTGGGCTTCGCGCTCACTCCGGCCCTGTGAGTTCAGGACCGTCCACTGCCACCTGAGGAGCTGACCATGGATATCGCAGACACGACCACCCTGCTCACCGGCGGGGCCTCCGGCCTCGGGCAGGCGACCGCCCGGCGTCTCGTCGAGGGCGGTGGCCGGGTGGTGATCGCGGACCTGCCGACGTCGTCGGGAGCCGAGCTGGCCAAGGAACTCGGCGCCGCCGCCATGTTCGTCGCGGCGGACGTGACCGAGCCGGAGCAGGTCGGGGCCGCGCTCGACGCCGTCGCGGAGGTGGGCGACCTTCGTGCGGTGGTGCACACCGCGGGAAGCGGCCGAGCCCAGCGAATCGTCGATCGGGACGGCAACCCGGCGAACCTCGAGTGGTTCACCCAGATCGTGCAGCTGAACCTGATCGGCTCGTTCAATGTGCTCCGGCTCGCCGCCGCCCGGATGGCCCGGCTGGAGCCGCTCGGTGAGGAGCGTGGCGTCGTCGTCATGACGGCGTCGATCGCCGCGTTCGACGGGCAGATCGGGCAGGCCTCCTACTCCGCGTCGAAGGCGGGTGTGGTGGGCCTGACGCTGGTTGCGGCCCGCGACCTCGCCAGCCGCGGGATCCGGGTGTGCACGATCGCGCCCGGTCTGTTCGACACGCCGTTGCTCGGGCGGATGGAGGAGGAGAAGAAGGCCGCGCTGGGCGCGCAGGTGCCCAACCCGCCCCGGCTCGGACAGCCCGACGAGTACGCCCGGCTCGCCGTGCAGATCATCGAGAACCCCATGCTCAACGGCGAGACGATCCGGCTCGACGGTGCGCTGCGGATGGCGCCGCGCTGAGGATGAGCCGGACCGGCCCGCTCGCCGGAGCGGGCCGGTTCGGGACGCGGATCAGACGCGCTCGAGGATCGTGGCGTTGGCCTGCCCGCCGCCCTCACACATCGTCTGCAGGCCGTAGCGACCGCCGGTGCGGTGCAGCTCGTGCACCAGCTTCGTGGCCAGGATCGCGCCGGTGGCGCCGAGCGGGTGGCCGAGCGCGATCGCACCGCCGTTGACGTTGGTCCTCTCCAGCGACGCTCCGGTCTCGTGCGCCCAGGCCAGCACGACCGGGGCGAACGCCTCGTTGACCTCGAACAGGTCGATGTCGTCGATGCCGAGGCCGGACCGGCTCAAGGCGGCCGCCGTCGCCGGAATCGGGCCGGTGAGCATGTAGACCGGGTCGTCGCCGACGACCGCGAGGGTGTGCACCCGCGCCAGCGGGGTGAGGTTGTGCGTCTGCACCGCTCGTTCGGAGGCGACGAGCAGCGCGCCCGCGCCCACCGACATCTGGCTCGAGACGGCGGCGGTGATCTCCCAGCCCTCACGCAGGGCCTTGAGCTGCGCCATCTGCTGAAGCGACGTATCGCGGCGTGCGCCCTCGTCGGTGTCGGCCCCCGCGACCGGGGTGATCTGCCCGGCGAAGCGTCCCTCGTCGATCGCCCGCACCGCCCGCCGGTGGCTCTCCAGGGCGAAGCGCTCGAGGTCGTCGCGGCGGTAGCCCCACTTCTCACAGATCAGCTGTGCGCCGCGGAACTGGGAGATCTCCTGGTCGCCGTACCGCTCCGCCCACCCGTCGCCCTTCGGCGACGCTCCGAGCTCCTTCACGGCGGCGGCGTTGGCCCCCATCGGCACCATCGCCATGTTCTCGATACCTGCCGCGACGACCAGATCCTGTGTCCCGGACATCACGCCCTGCGCCGCGAAGTGCAGGGCCTGCTGGGAGGAGCCGCATTGCCGGTCGATCGTCACCCCCGGCACGCTCTGCGGCAGGCCGGCCGAGAGCCACGCGGTACGCGCGATGTCGCCGGCCTGCGGGCCGAGCTGCACCACGCAACCCATGATCACGTCCTCGACCGCGGAGGGGTCGATCCCGGTGCGGTCGACGAGCTCGCGCAGGACGTGTGCGCCGAGGTCGGCGGGATGAACGCCGGCCAGCGCCCCCTTGCGCGTGCCGACGGGCGTACGGACGGCACCGACGATGTAGGCCTCAGCCACCGGAATTTCCCCTTCGTCGCGGATCTCGACGGTAACTTAACGATCGTATAGTCAGATCCACCGTGACCGGGAGGGTCGAGGTCAGCTGGGGTAGTCGACGATCCGCAACGCGATCTCCGTGTACCGCTCGACGAGATCGGGCAGGCCGAGCTCGCCGGACGGTTCGTACCACTGGGCGATCGCATTGCAGGCGGCCACGATCGAACGTCGTGCATCGCCGGGATGGGCGCAGCGGAACGTTCCCCGCGTCACGCCGTCGTTGATGATGTCTGCCCACAGCTGGGTCGCCGAGCGGCGCAGCCCGTCGAGGCGCTCGCGGTTGTCGGGCTCCAGGTTGCGCCACTCCTGCGTGCCGATGTTGCTCTCGACGCGGCGGCGCACGCGGTACTCGACGGTGGCCCGCACCAGCGCTCGCAACCGGTCGGCCGGGTCGTCCCCCACCTCGCGCAGCGCCTCGTCGCAGCGGTGGAAGTAGTCGTAAGTGCTCTCCTCGATCAGCGCCGCGAGCAGGTGCTGCTTGCTGGGGTGCCAGTAGTACATGGCGGAGAGGCTGAGCCCGGCACGCTTGGCGATGTCGCGGATCGAGGTGCCGTGGTAGCCACGTTCGGCGAAGATCTCGCGGGCGGCGCCGGTGATGGCGTCGCGGCCGCCACCGCGCGGGATGACCGGTGTGCCGCCTGGTTCGGCGCCGGTGTCCACGGCGTCGAGTGGCAGGTCGGATGCGGTGCTCACGGGTGTCAGCATATGGGCGGTACGTGCGGTGGGTGGGCTGTTGGGCCGTTGTCAACTTAACGAGTGATCGGTAAGTTCCGGCGTATCTACCTCTCGACGTCGTGGAGGGATGCGCATGACCCTGGTCGACGCGACCCAGGACTACCGCAGCAGCGTGCGCGCCTGGCTCACGGCTCATGCCCCCGGTCCGGCCGCCGGGCTCACGCCCGACGAGCAGCTTCGCCGGGCGCGGGAGTTCCAGGCCGCGCTGTACGCCGCCGGATACGCCGGCATCACCTGGCCGACGGAGGTCGGCGGGCAGGGGCTGGGCACCGCGGAGCAGCAGGTCTTCAGCGAGGAGGCCGCCGAGTTCGAGCTCCCGACATACCCGTTCATCATCGGCATGGGTATGTGCGGCCCCACCATCGTCGACCTGGGGACGCCGGAGCAGAAGCAGCGGTCCCTGCCCAAGCTCCTGCGCGGTGAGGAGATCTGGTGCCAGCTGTTCTCCGAGCCCGGCGCCGGGTCCGACGTCGCGAGCCTGCAGACGCGCGCGGTGCGGGACGAGGACGGCTGGGTGGTGAACGGGCAGAAGGTGTGGACGACGAACGCGCAGTGGGCCGACTACGGCGCCCTGCTTGCCCGCACTGACCCCGACCGGCCCAAGCACGCGGGCCTGACGATGTTCATCGTCGACATGCGCGATCCCGGGGTCACCGTGCGGCCGTTGAAGGACATGTCCGGGCGTGCCCCGTTCAACGAGGTCTACTTCGACGACGTGCGGATCCCCGAGGACGCGGTGATCGGCGAGGTCAACCGTGGGTGGCAGGCCGCGGTGACGATGCTCGGCCACGAGCGGGTGTCGATCGGAGCCACGCGCAGGCCGCGCAGCAACCCGCTGGAGTTCGCCTCGCTCGTCGAGCTCGCGCGGCACGAGGGAGTCGCCGCCGAGCCGACCCAGCGGGAGCGGCTGGCGGAGCTGTACGCGCACGAGCGCGCGTTGGAGCTGTTCAACGCGCGGATGCGGCAGGAGGCCGCGGCCGGCAACCCGCCCGGGGCGCGCGGCTCCGTGGCCAAGCTGGCCGGCGCGTTGCTGCTGCGGCGCGCGATCGAGACCGCGAGCGAGCTCGGCGGCGCCGACGCCGTCGCGTGGGATCCCGACGACGCGCGCGCGGCCGAGCTGGCGCTGGGTATCAACTCCGCACCCGCGTCGAGCATCGCCGGGGGGACCAACGAGGTGCAGCGCAACATCATCGGTGAGCGGATCCTCGGCCTGCCGAAGGAGCCGCAGGTCGACCGTGACCTGCCGTTCCGGGAGCTCAAGATCGGCACGCAGCGACAGGGGGGTGTCGGGTGAAGCTCGTCCTCGAGCCGGAGCAGCAGGAGCTGCGCTCCACCGTCCGCAAGTTCCTTGCCGACCGGTCGCCCTCGGCGAAGGTGCGCGAGGCGATGGCGTCGGACCGCGGTTACGACGCGAGGGTATGGAACCAGATGGCCGGGCTGGGGGTGCTCGGGCTGGTCGTGCCGGACGAGCTGGGCGGCGCGGGGGCAGGGCAGGTCGAGCGGGCCGTCGTGCTGGAGGAGCTGGGCCGGGTGCTCACGCCGTCGCCGTTCCTCGCGTCGGCCGTGCTCGCCACCGACGCCCTGCTCGCGCTCGATGACGACGCCGCCCGCACGGAGCTGCTGCCGAGGCTGGCGACGGGGGAGCTCGTGGGCACGGTCGCGGTCGCCGAAGGCGGCGCCGGGTGGGATCGCCAAGGTGGTGCCACCACCGCCACCGCGCGCCGAGGCAGCTGGGAGCTCGCCGGCACGAAGACGCTCGTGCTCACCGGCGACACCGCCGACCTGGTGCTCGTCTACGCACGCACGCCCGACGGTCCGGGCTGGTTCGCCGTCGATGCCGATGCTTCCGGCCTCACCCGCAGGGCCCTGACCGGCCTCGACCCCACCCGGCGGCTCGCCCGCCTCACGTTCGACGCCACCCCGGCGCGCGCCCTGGCCTCCGCCGACCCGGCGGCGGCGCTCGACCTGGTGGCCGACCTCGCCGCCGTCGCGCTGGCCGCGGAGCAGGTCGGCGGGCTGCAGCGGGCGATGGAGCTCACCGTCGACTACGCGAAGGTCCGGGTGCAGTTCGGCCGGCTCATCGGCTCCTACCAGGCCGTGAAGCACGGCTGCGCCGACATGTACAGCGCATGGGAGCACGCGGTCTCGGTGCTGCGCTACGCGGCGTGGGTCGCCGACCACGACCGCGCCGAGCTACCCCTGGCGGCAGCACTCGCCCAGACCTACATCGGTCCCGCCTACTTCGCGGCGGCCACGGGCACGGTGCAGTACCACGGAGGGGTCGGCTACACCTGGGAGCACGACGCGCACCTCTACTACAAGCGGGCCAAGAGCTCCGAGCTGTTGTTCGGGGGCCCGGCGCTGCACCGCACGCGGCTGGCCGACCGGCTCGGGGTCTGAGGGAGGAGATCGGATGGGCGACGTCGTCCTGCTCACCAGCCGCGACGGCGGCGTGCTGACCCTCACGCTGAACCGGCCCGGGCGCAAGAACGCGATCAACGCCGAGCTGTGGGCGGCGCTGCGGGACAGCCTCGCCGCCGCGGGCAACGACCCCGAGGTGCGGGCGATCGTGATCACCGGGGCGGGTGGCGACTTCTGCTCCGGGGCGGACCTCTCGGGCGGGGTCGACGCGGGGCACCCGCTGGCCCGGATGCGCGGGATCAACGAGGTGGCCCTCTTGCTGCACGAGCTGCCGGTCCCGTCGGTCGCGAAGGTCGACGGGGTCGCGGTCGGTGCAGGCTGGAACCTCGCGCTGGGCTGCGACCTCGTGGTCTGCTCACCCGGTGCGCGGTTCTCGCAGATCTTCGCCAGGCGCGGGCTCTCCCTCGACTTCGGCGGCTCGTGGTTGCTGCCCAAGCTGGTCGGGTTGCAGCAGGCGAAGCGGCTCGCGTTGCTCGCCGAGATGATCGATGCTGCGGAGGCGCACCGGCTGGGCCTGGTCACCTGGGTGGTGGAGCCGGAGGAGATCGACGCGTTCGTGACCGATCTCGGCAAGCGGCTGGCCGCCGGCCCGCCGGTGGCGATCGCGCAGTCCAAGGCGCTGCTGAACGAGGGCGCCGACCGCTCGATGCGCGACGCGCTGGCCAGTGAGGCGCGCACCCAGACGATCAACTTCGCCACCGCGGACGCGCCGGCGGCCTTCGAGGCCTTCAGGGCGAGGACCGATCCGGTGTTCACCGGGGAGTGGTCGGTCCGATGACGGAGTACAGCGAGATCCTGCTGGATGTGGCCGACGGCGTCGCCACGATCACGTTGAACCGGCCCGATCGGCTCAACGCGTTCACCACGACGATGGCCCGCGAGCTCGTCGCGGCGTTCGACGCGACCGACGCCGACGACGAGGTCCGCGTCGTGCTCGTCACGGGCGCGGGGCGCGGCTTCTGTGCGGGCGCCGACCTGGGCCGCGGGGGGAGCACGTTCGACGCCACCGACGAGACCAGGGCGGCCGAGCGGGCCGACTTCGAGACGGTCGACGGGGTGCCCCGCGACGGCGGCGGGTACGTGTCGCTGCGTATCGCCGCGTCGCGCAAGCCGGTGATCGTGGCGATCAACGGCCCGGCGGTCGGGGTGGGCGCCACGATGACGCTGCCGGCCGACATCCGGCTGGCTGCGGAGTCGGCGAGGTTCGGGTTCGTATTCGCCCGCCGCGGGTTGGTGCCCGAAGCCGCGTCGAGCTGGTTCCTGCCGCGGGTGGTCGGGATCTCGAAGGCGATGGAGTGGGTGGCCACCGGCCGGGTGTTCCCGGCGGCCGAGGCGCTGGCCGGAGGGCTGGTCTCGCGGGTGCTGCCCGACGCCGAGCTGCTGCCGACGGCCCGGTCGATCGCTGCTGAGATCGTGCAGAACACCTCGGCGGTGTCGGTGGCGCTGTCGCGGCAGATGCTGTGGTCGATGCTGGGGGCGTCGACGCCGTGGGAGGCGCACCGCGTCGACTCGAAGGCGATCTTCCGGCTCGGTCAGGGACCGGACGCCGTGGAAGGCGTCACGTCGTTCCTGGAGAAGCGCCCGCCGAAGTTCCCCAGCCGGGTCGGCGACTATCTCGACGTCGTGCCCGCGTGGCCGACCCGTCCGGCGGACATGCCGTGAATGCACCGCTTTCCGACCTGAGCGGCCACCTCGCGGCTGATCGACCTTGGCCACCAGCTTCTTCGGGGTGACGGCTCACCGGGCGCCCAGCGGCGGAGTACTGCCGCCGCAGTATGTATTGCGGTCAGTAGAGGACGCTTGGCATGTAGGCACCCTGTGGTGAGGTATAGAGACCGACGGTCATCAAGGTCATCAACTGCACCACGCGAAGGTCCCGTTCCAGGCACCACTGGAACAACTCGGCGTTGGTGGTGGGTACCAGGATGCCGGGACCCGCGAAGGCATCGGCAGCCATGATCAGGGCCTTGAGGTCCTCGTTGGTCTCCCCCACGGCGTGGGAGAAGAACGACAGGTCGGTGGCATAGCCGCTGATTCGTCCGTCGTGCTCGGTCACCAGCGCAGTGCCCTGCGCGACCGCGTCGTTCACCTCACCGGTCCGGTCGTGCCCGTGGACGCGGCGGCATACGGTGGCGCACGCGCTGGTGTCCGCGGTGGTTGCACGCCGGACCCGGTAGCCGGCGATCTCGCCCTTCGGGGGCGTGCCTTCCATGCAGGCCAGCAAGTCACGGACCTGGAAGCCGAGGTTGGCGTACAACGAGAGCGAGCGATTGTGGTAGGCGGACTGCAGTAGACGGATACCCGGGTTCCCGCGGTCGGCAGCGCGCGCGATCACGTCGTGCATGAGGGCTCGGCCTATCCCGTGGTCCTGGACGGCGGGGTCGACCGTGATCGGGCCGACACCGGCGATCGTCGAGCGTTCATCCAGGAAGTTGCTGCCGACGACTTTGCCGTTCACCTCGGCGATCACCGAGTAGAAGCCCGGGTGGCTGAGCAGCATCGAGACCAGCCCGACCCCGACCTCGGGGGCGGGGATGTCGGCCGGGAACGAGTGCTCTCCGGCAATTGCGCCAAAGGCTTCGAAACAGATGTTTCCGCAGATTTCTGCGTCTTGCGGTGTACCCGACCGGAGCTTGATGTCCATGGCGCCCCTCCTCCTGGTTGGCGCAACCCGACCCAGTGTCCAACCGGTGAGGGCGTACAGGAAGGGGTGCACGCTCTCGGCACGTCCCAGCGGGCGCAGTCCGGGAACCGTACGTAGCGCTCCCAGGCCCATGCGCGGACGTGCCTGCTGACGCACGATCCGCTCGGGGGGCTCCCGGGTCCGGCCGAGCCAACCCACTAACCACAGGAGGTGCGTCATGGACACGAAGCGCTCATCCCCACTGCTCGACGACCCGGCGACCGACCCGTTGGTGCTGGGGCTCAGCACCGTACGCACGGTGATCGTCGTTCGCGCCGTGCTGGCGGTGGCGTTCGGCCTCGTCGCGCTGTTCTGGCCCGGCCTGACGGTGTTGGCCCTGGCCATCGCGTTCGGCATCTACGCGATTCTCGAAGGCGTGGCGAGCGTGATCGACGCGGTCCGCAACCGCGATCGGTCCCGCTGGTGGCTGGGCCTTCTCGGTGGCCTCGCGAGCGTCGTGGCCGGTGTGCTGGCGCTCATCTGGCCGGGCATCACCGCACTCGTCCTCGCCATCCTCGTGGGCATCTGGGCGGTGGTTGCGGGGGCGGCACAGATCGCCACGGCGTTCCGGCTCCGGGAGGTCGGCGGTCGCATCTGGCTGCTCGCGCTGGCCGGTGTTCTCTCCGTGATCGCGGGGATCGTCATCCTGGTCTGGCCGGCAGCAGGCGCGATCGGGCTGGCCGTGCTGCTCGGGGTGTTCGCAGTTGTGTACGGCGCGGCACTCGGTGCCCTCGCGGTGTCGCTCCGCTCGCCGGTTCCGTGACGGATCCGGAGCCGGAGGGTCCGACCTCGGTCTTCCGGCTCGACCTCGAGCTGGTCGACGCCGTCGTCCGCGGCGAGGCCGACCGGCAGGCCGACGCGGGCCTCGCCGAGCAGGTGTCCACCGTGCTGCCGTGGCATGCCACGCTGCCGATCGACATCGCCGCACAGCTGACCCGGCTCGCGCGGCACCTCGGAGGAGAGGACGCCCTGCTCCGGTGGCTCGACGAGCACCCGGGCCGGTCCCGGGTCGTGGCGCGCACCTTCCGCCTTGTCGGGCTGCTCGACCAGATCAGCGGCTCGCGTGCGGTGGTCACCGCCTTGCGCGAGCTGCGTGAGCGCACGCCCTCCCCGCCGGGCCTCGAGGGATACCTCGTGCCCGACACCGACTCGGGAACGCTGGCTTCCCTCGCGCAGCAGATCGAGGGCCTGCTCGGTGACGACCGGCCTGACGACGCCGTGGCGCTCTCACTCGCGACGATCGACGCGCTGCGTGAGCTGCTGCCGCGTGCCGTGGAGCTCGATCCGGAGCTGCGGGGGCTGGAAGAGCAGCTGGGCCAGCTCCGGCGCGAGATCGAGGAGTCCCGGGAGGCTGGTTGACGGGCCGGGGTCATCGCCGGGGCAGCGGAGCGCATGCGTCCGTGAGTGCAGGGTGGACGGACACCGCTGAGCCTGCGGGGCCGAGGTCCCGCAGGCGGCATGCGACGACCCTGGCCCGGGTGGACTCACGACGGCCGGCGGCCGAGACCGCGGGAGGGCGCCCGCAGGTTGTGGTCGTGGGCGCGGGTTTCGCGGGTTTCCACTGCCTGCGCACGTTGGAGAAGCGACTGCCGCCGGGGGCGGCGGATCTGGTCGCGGTGAATCCGGCGGACTTCATGCTCTACGTTCCGTTGCTTCCCGAAGTCGCCGCCGCGATCCTGGAGCCGCGCCACGTCGCCGTACCGCTTCGAGCCCGGCTACCACGAACGCGGGTCGTGCTCGGGAACACCGCCGAGATCGACCTTGCGGCGCGCACCTGCTCCGTCCTCGACATCGAGCGGCGCCGCCGGACGCTGCAGTGGGACCGGTTGGTGGTCGCGTGTGGCTCGGTCACCCGGCTGCTGTCGGTCCCCGGTGTGGCCGATCATGCGAAGGGCTTCAAGTCGATCGCCGAGGCCGTTTACCTGCGCGATCACATCCTGCGACAGCTGGAGCTGGCCGAGCAGGCGAGCGATCCGGCCGAGCGGGCGGCCCGGAGCACCTTCGTCGTGGTGGGCGCCGGGTACACCGGGACCGAGGTCGTCGGGCAGGGCCAACTGCTCACCCGCGACGCGCTGCGCCAGTTCCCGGGGCTGCGGCCCGACGAGGTGCGGTGGGTGCTGCTCGATCTCGCTCCGCGTGTGCTGCCGGGGCTCAACCCGCGCCTGTCCGCGCCGGCGGAGCGGGTTCTCCGGCGCCGGGGCGTGGACGTGCGACTGGGGACCACGGTCAGCGAGATCACCCCCACCTGCGCCTTGCTCAGCGATGGCACGGAGATCCCGACCCGCACGGTCGTCTGGTGCGTGGGCGTGCGCCCCGATCCACTCGTGGAGACCCTGGGCCTGCCCACCCGAGCAGGTCGCCTCGTCGTCGACGAGTGCCTCACGGTGCCCGGCCACGACGAGATCTACGCCGCGGGCGACGTGGCCGCCGTGCCCGATCCGGGCCGACCAGGGGAGATCACTGCGATGACCGCCCAACATGCCCAGCGGCAGGGCGAGCTGGCCGGGATCAACGTCGCCGCGTCGCTGGGACACGGGCAGGCGCGCCCCTACCGGCACGCGGACAAGGGATTCGTGGTCGACCTCGGCGGATCCCAGGCCGTCGCCGACCCGTTCCATGTGCCCGTCACCGGTGTCGTCGCCAAGGCCATCACCCGCGGCTACCACCTGGCGGCGCTGCCGGCCGGGCGGTCACGGGTCGCCCTGGACTGGCTCGTCGATTCGCTGGCCGGGCGCCCACTCGTGCAGTTCGGGTTCGTCTCCGAGACCGCCGTGCGGCTCGCCGACGCGGATCGGATCGTCTGACGCCGAGCGAGACGACAATCCTCAGGAGGAATCATGCCGGACCGGTTGTTCCGGGACCGACGGGATGCCGGGCGGACGTTGGCGCGTCTGCTCGAGCACTACCGGGGTCGCGATGACGTCGTGGTCCTCGGGCTACCGCGCGGTGGGGTGCCGGTGGCCTACGAGGTCGCTCAGGCACTGGGAGCTCCCCTGGACGTCTTCGTCGTCCGCAAGCTCGGGGTCCCCGGACGCGAGGAGCTGGCGATGGGCGCCATCGCCAGCGGCGGGGTGGTGGTGGTCAACGACGACGTCGTCCGTGGCCTGGGTATCACGGCGGACGTGGTCCAGCGGGTGGCCGAGCAGGAGGGCCGCGAGCTCCATCGGAGGGAGCAGGAGTACCGGGGCGGCCGCCCGATGCCCGAGCTCGAGGGCAAGGCGGTCATTCTCGTCGACGACGGTCTCGCGACCGGATCCAGCATGCGAGCCGCGATCGCGGCGCTACGCCGCCACCGCCCTTCCCGCATCGTCGTGGCCGTACCTGCAGCGCCGGAGTCGACGTGCCAGGAGCTCTCGGCCGACGTCGACGAGGCCATCTGCGCAACGACGCCGTCCCCGTTCTATGCCGTGGGCGCCTCCTACTGGAACTTCGACCAGACCACCGATGAGGAGGTCCGCTCGCTGCTGCGGGCCGCCGCGACGTCGACCCCGGCGTACGCCGCTGAGCGGGTCGTGAGCGACGCCGACGTGATCCGGTCCTCCGTGATCCCGACCGAGGAGGGCGTGCCGCCCGACGAGGCGTTGTTCGACCTGGTCGGCGACGCGCAGGTGGTGTTGATCGGCGAGGCGTCGCACGGCACCCACGACTTCTACGCCGCGCGCGCGGCGATGACCCGGCGGCTCATCGAGGAGAAGGGTTTCTGCGCCGTCGCCGTCGAGGCGGACTGGCCCGACGCCTACCGGGTGAACCGGTACGTCCGCGGACGCAGTGACGACGTGGACGCCGAGGAGGCGCTACGCGGCTTCCAGCGTTTCCCCACCTGGATGTGGCGCAACGCGGACGTCCTCGATTTCGTCGGCTGGCTGCGAGAGCGCAACGACCGCATCGACGACGAACGCCGTGCGGTCGGCTTCTACGGGCTCGACCTCTACAGCCTCCACCGCTCGATCGACGAGGTCATCACCTACCTCGACCGGGTGGATCCGGCGGCGGCGAGGCGCGCACGGGAGCGATACGCCTGCTTCGACCACTACGGCACCGACGACGGGCAGACCTACGGCATGGCGGCCGCCATGGGGGCAGGTGAGACCTGTGAGCGGGAGGTGCTCGAGCAGCTCCAGGACCTGCAACGCCACGGGATGGAGTACGCCCGACGCGACGGGCTGCTCGCGGAGGACGAGCAGTTCTACGCGGAGCAGAACGCGCGGACCGTCAAGAACGGCGCGGAGTACTACCGCTCCATGTTCAGCGGCCGCGTCCTGTCATGGAACCTGCGTGACCGCCACATGGTCGAGACCCTCGACGCGGTGCAGAACCACCTGTCCCGCCGGAGTGGCACACCGGCGAAGATCGTGGTGTGGGAGCACAACTCCCACCTCGGAGACGCTCGGGCAACCGAGTCGGCTGCGCGCGGGGAGCTGAACGTCGGGCAACTCGTGCGGGAGCGCTACGGCCGCGAGTCCCGCAGCATCGGTTTCACCACCTACACCGGCACCGTCACAGCAGCCGATGACTGGGGCGGTGAGGCGAAGCGCAAGTGGGTCCGTCCGGCGTTGCCTGGCAGCGTCGAAGAGCTGTTCCACGACGTCGGACAGAAGGAGTTCATGCTGTCGTTCGAGAGGGCCACCCCAGCTGCGGAGACGCTCCGCGCTGCCCGCCTGGAGCGGGCGATCGGCGTCATCTACCGCCCCGAGACGGAGCGGCAGAGCCACTACTTCCGCGCCAGGTTCGCCGACCAGTTCGACGCAGTGATCCACATCGACGACACGCGGGCGCTGGAACCCCTCGAACGCACAGGCGTGTGGGAGACCGGGGAGGTGCCCGAGACCTACCCCTTCGCGGTCTGATGCCGGCTGGGCCGCGGAGCGCGTTTGCGTCCGGCAGCGCAGGGAACGCCACCGCCGTTGGTCCTGAGAGGCTCAGGACCGGCCCGGTGAGACGCCGCGAAGCTCGCAGGTGGAATGGGACGGGCTGCGGGCCGTGGTGTGTCCACAGCCACGAGGAGACGAGCGTGGGTAGCCATCGGAATACCGCTGCTGGTGGGAGGGCGTGCGCTCGGCCCGGGAGTGCGCGATGAGCGCCCCTGACATCACCCGTCAGAGCCTGCGGATCCCGGTCGCGGGCGTCGTACTCGACGCCGACGTCGGTGTGCCCGAGTCGCCGCGTGGGGCCGTGCTGTTCGCGCACGGCAGTGGCAGTGGGCGGCGCAGCCCCCGCAATCGCTATGTCGCCGATGTGCTCAGCCGCGCGGGCGTGGTCACCGTGCTGGCCGACCTGCTCACCGCCGAGGAGGAGCGGATCGACATGCAGACCGGGACACTGCGGTTCGACATCGGCCTGCTCGCCGAGCGGGTCACCACGCTGACGGACTGGGTGGCCCACGACGAGTCCTTCGCCGGCCTGGGGGTCGGCCTGTTCGGGGCCAGCACGGGGGCCGCGGCGGCACTCATCGCCGCTGCCAACCGACCGGCTGTCGTGCAGGCCGTCGTCTCCCGCGGCGGCCGACCCGACCTCGCCGGGCCGCGTCTGCACGAGGTCCGCCAGCCCACCCTGCTGATCGTCGGTGGACGTGACGCGCTGGTTCTCGAGCTCACTCGGGAGGCGATGCGGAAGTTGGGCGGCACGGTCCGGCTCGCGGTCGTTCCGGACGCCACACACCTGTTCGAGGAACCCGGCGCCCTCGAACAGGTGGCTCGGCTGGCACGGGACTGGTTCCTCCAGCACCTGCGGCCGGTCCCACACGATGGGGACGACTGACGCGCCATCGCCACCACAACGGATGGAGACCGATGACGGTCAAACGGAACGAGAGGGCTTACGACTACGCGCGAGAGCTGATCGCGGCGGGCAGATATGTCATCGACGACCGCGACGCCTGGAGCGAGCACCGGCCGTCCGCGCAGCAGGAGAACGACTTCATCGAGCAACACGGGATCGGCGAGTACGCCCGGTGGCATCTCGGGATCGACGACGAGGAGGACGAGAACAGGAAGAGCCGGTACAAGTTCCCGTACGGCGACTTCGAGAAGGTCCACCGCTGCGGGCTGTTGGCCGCGGAGTCCCGCGCCGGGCAGCGCAAGTACTTCGACATCGAACTCGCGGTGGCCCACCTGCACGGCATGCTGGAGGCATTAGGGAGGACCGGGTAACCGAGCGCGACAGCACGGACCGGCGTTGCTGATCCCTTCCTAGGCGATGACCCCGCGATCGTGGAGAGCGCCGAGCTCGGCCTGCTGAAGCCCGAGGACCTCGGTCAGGACCTGTTCGGTCTCGCGGCCCAGGAGCGGGGCGTCGCCGGGGGCGCCGTGCTTGCCGTTCCACCGCAGGGGGGAGCGCGCGGTGATCGCCGACCCGCCACCGGGCATGTCGACGTCGGCGAGGACGGGGTGGGCGCCGGTGCGATGGGCCTCGACGACGCCGGTCATGGGCAGGTAGCGGCCCCACAGCACGCGGGCGGCGTCGAGCTCGTCGCTGACCTGGGCGAGCCCCCGTGCGGCGAACCACGGCCGCAGGATCGCCGCGATGGTCTCCCGGAGGCGGTAGCGCTCCGACTCCCGGGTGAGGTCGGCGTCCAGGCTCGCCTCCAGTGCATCGAACACCGGGCCGGTGCCGGTGACCGTCCGCAGCGCGTACCACTGCCCCTCGGTGAGCGCGACCACCATCACCCGCTGCCCGTCCCTGCAGGCGAAGTCGACGCCGAAGCTGCCGTAGACGTGGTTGCCGCGCCGGGGCCGGTCCCGCCCGGAGGCCGCGGTCTCGGACAGCCAGCCGAGGTTCGCCACGCCGGCCAGCGCGACGTCGGACAGCGCCAGCTCGACGAACGCGCCGTTCCCGGTCCGTGCGCGGTCGTGCAGCGCCGCGAGCACGCCGGTGGCGACGCTGAGGCCGGTGACGAGGTCCCACGCCGGCAGAACGTGGTTGACCGGCGCCCCGCCCTCCTCGGTCCCGGTGATCAGCGGGATCCCGACCTCGGCGTTGACCGTGTAGTCGACCGCGGGCCGGCCGTCGGGGTAGCCCTGCACCCGCAGGTGGATCAGATCCGGGCGGCGCGCCGCGAGCGCGTCGTGGGCCATCCACCGGCGGCCCACGACGTTGTCGATCAGTACGCCGCGGTCGGGGCCCGGCGCGGTAATCAGGGCGATGACGAGCTCACGGCCCTCGTCGGAGCGCATGTCGACCGCCACCGATCGCTTGCCCTTGTTCAGCGACGCCCAGTAGTAGCTCTCCCCATCGGCCGCCACCGGCCAGCGCCGGTGGTCGCTGCCGCCGCCGACCGGGTCGATCCGAACGACGTCGGCGCCCAGCTGCGCCAGCGTCATCCCACCCGTCGGGCCGGCGACGAAACTGGCGCACTCGACGACGTGCAGCCCCTCCAGCGGGCGGCCGCTGATCGCCCGTCCCCGCATCCCCTCGGTCACCCATGCACCTCTCGTTGACGGCCCGTTCGCGCTGCGTGGCCGCGGATCGCGCAGAGTGCTGCCCGCCGTGCCACCTCGATCACTCTGCCTCGCTCCACCCGATGGTGCACCCCGTGCTCCCCGGCCCGCCGGTCCCGGCTACGCGCGGCCAGCAGCACGGAGCTCGTCCCCTCCTGCACGGTCTCGCCGGCGGCGCCCGCGAGAACCATGTACATGTCGCGCAACAGGCGGTGCTCGGGTCGTCGGGCGAGCCTTGCGCACCGTTGCGGGTGACCGGGGATCGGAAGGCCACGAGGCAGACATCGCAGGTCGCCGCGGGTCGATGGACCTGGTGGGTTGAACACACCGGACGAGGTTGCATCCCGCGGACCGATGCGCCGTGCCTGCGGCGCTGCGACGGTCGGCTGAGCTCGGTTGTCCGATGCAGCAGGAGAAACCCCGTGAATCTCATGCGTTTCGATCCTTTCCGTGAACTCGACCGACTGCTGGAACAAACCCTGTCCGCCCACCGTCCGATCGGGGAGGCGTCATGACCGAACAGCCGCGATACTCCGACGCAACCGCAGGATCACACGGGCGCGTCGCCGGGGCACCGTGGTCGCCCGGGAGCCCGGCCGGCCCGCACCGCGCGGCCCGGCGCACGATCGCCTCCTTCGGGAGGTACGACGACGCCGAACGCGCCGTCGATCGACTGTCCGACCTGGGCTTTCCGGTCGAGCGGGTGGCGATCATCGGGCAGGACCTGCAGACCGTCGAGCAGGTCACCGGGAAGATGGACTACCCCCGAGCCGCATGGCGTGGCGCGCTGAGCGGAGCTGTCCCCGGCGCACTGATCGGCTGGATCTTCGGGCTCTTCAACTGGGTCAACCCACTGATCACGGCCGTGCTGCTTGCCCTCTACGGCGCGCTCATCGGCGCGGTGATCGGCGCAATCGTCGGCGTGATCGTCTATGCGCTGCAGAGGGGCCGTCGCGACTTCGCGTCGGTGACGGTGATGCGGCCGCAGCGCTACGAGGTGGTCGTCGACGACGAGGTGGCCGACGAAGCGGCCCGACTGCTCGGAACGGGAGTCTGAAATGGCACGCGCAGCTGGTATCGACCTCGGCACCACGAACTCGGTCATCGCGGCCTGGGAGGGTGGCGAGTCCCAGGTCGTCCCGAACGCCGAGGGCTCGCGCACGACGCCCTCGGTGGTGGCGTTCCTCGAGAACGGCGAGCGGCTGGTGGGCCAGTTGGCCCGCCGGCAGGCGATCCTCAACCCCAAGGGGACGATCTACTCGGTCAAGCGCTTCATCGGCCGCCGTTACGAGGAGGTCGAGGAGGAGGCCAAGCAGGTCACCTACGACGTGGTGCCTGACGAGAACGGGCTCGCCCGGATCAAGGTGCGCGACAAGCTGTACGCGCCGGAGGAGATCTCCGCACTGATCCTGCGCAAGCTCGCCGACGACGCCGGGCGCAACCTCGGTGAGCGCGTCACCGAGGCCGTGATCACCGTGCCGGCGTACTTCAACGACGCGCAGCGGACCGCGACCCGGGACGCCGGGAAGATCGCCGGCCTCGAGGTCCTGCGAATCATCAACGAGCCGACGGCCGCAGCGCTTGCCTACGGGATGGACAAGCGCCAGCACGAGACGGTGCTGGTGTACGACCTCGGCGGCGGAACGTTCGAAGTGAGCATACTCGACGTCGGCGACGGCGTGGTGGAGGAACGTCCCACCGCGGGTGACACCCACCTAGGCGGCGACGACTTCGACCGACGCATCGTCGACCACCTGGCCGAGCAGTTCCAGAAGGAGAACGGCATCGACCTGCGGAAGGACCCGCAGGCGTTGCAGCGGCTCTACGAGGCCGCGGAGAAGGCGAAGGTGGAGCTGAGCTCGGTCACCCAGACCCAGGTCAACCTGCCCTTCGTCACCGCCGACGCGAACGGCCCCAAGCACCTCACGATGACGCTCATGCGCTCGACGTTCGAGGAGCTCACGCGCGATCTCGTGGAACGCACGATGGGGCCGGTCCGGCAGGCGATGTCCGACGCCAAGGTCGGGGCCGACGACATCGACGAGGTGATCCTCGTCGGCGGGTCCACCCGGATCCCGGCGGTGCAGGCCCTGGTGCGCCGCCTGACCGGTGGCAAGGAACCGAACATGACCGTCAACCCGGACGAGGTCGTCGCCGTGGGTGCGGGGATCCAGGCCGGGGTGCTGAAGGGCGACGTGTCCGACGTGCTGCTGCTCGACGTCACCCCGCTCTCGCTCGGGGTGGAGACCCAGGGCGGTGTCATGACCCGGGTCGTCGACCGCAACACGACGATCCCCGTCCGGCGCAGCGAGACGTTCTCGACGGCAGCGGACAACCAGCCCGCCGTCGATGTGGTGGTGCTGCAGGGCGAGCGTGAGCGCGCGGCCGACAACCGAGTGCTCGGCCGATTCCAGCTCGGCGACATCCGGCAGGCCCCGCGGGGAGAGCCGCAGGTCGAGGTCGTCTACGACATCGACGCCAACGGGATCCTCAACGTCACCGCTCGTGACAAGGACACAGGGCGGGAGCAGGGCATCACGATCTCGGAGAGCACCAACCTGGACTCCTCCGAGGTGGATCGGATGGTGCAGGAGGCCGAGCGGAACCGGTCTTCGGACCAGCAGCTGCGCCAGGAGGTCGACGCCCGCAACGAGCTCGACAGCCTCGCCTACCAGGCGCAGCGCCGTCTCGACGAGCTCGGCGACGCAGCGCCGTCGCACGAGCGGGCCCGCGCCGAGATGCTCGTGGCCGACGCCCGGCGTGCGGTGGAGGAGCAGGCGCCGCTGGACAGGGTGCGTCAGCTGACCGGTGAGCTCCAGCAGGTGCTGGCCGGCTTGAGCGCAGTGTCGGCCTCCGCAGGAGCGGGGGGTGCGCAGGGCGCTGGCAGCGAGGGCGGGACCAGCGAGACCGAGGACGATGTGATCGACGCCGAGTTCGACCGTAGCTGAGGCTGTCCGATGACCGAACAAGCACAGGACAGGACGCCAGGCCAGCCCGCCGGCGTCGTTCGCGATGAGGGAGCCGCGACCACCGAGGAGCGGGGCCAGGTCGGGGCATCGGGCACGCCGGCCGAAGGATCCTCTGCGGACCGGGTCGACAGTGGGCCGGACGCGGCGGAGCTGGAGGATCGCTGGCGGCGCGCCCTCGCCGACCTGGACAACCTGCGCAAGCGGTACGCGCGCGAGCTCGGGCGGGAGCGAGAGGCCGAGCGCGGGATGGTGGCGTCCGCATTCCTGCCGGTGCTCGACACCATCGACAGAGCCCTCGAGCATGCCGGAGCGGACCCACGATCGATCGTCGAGGGCGTTCGGACGCTGCGTGAGCAGGCCCTTGCTGTCCTGGCCGGGCTCGGTTACCGCCGCGAGGACGAGACCGGGGTGCCATTCGACCCGGCCCGTCACGAGGTGGTGGGCGTGGTCGAGGCCGATGGCGGTGAGGCGGCGCCGGGTTCGGTGGCTTCGGTCGTGCGGCCCGGTTACGGCGCGCCCGGCCGTCAGCTGCGGCCGGCGGCGGTGACCGTGGCGCAGACCCCGGGGGGCTAGCCGATGGCCCGCGACTACTACGAGACGCTCGGGGTGTCGCGCGACGCAGGCCCCGACGAGCTGCAACAGGCCTACCGGCGGCTGGCCAGGGAGAACCACCCTGACGTCAACAGGGACCCCGGCGCGGAGGAGCGGTTCAAGGAGATCAACGACGCCTACCACGTGTTGTCCGACCCGTCGCTGCGCAAGCGCTACGACCGCTTCGGTGAGGACTTCCGGCAGGTCCCGGAGGACTGGGAGGAGCGCGTCGGCGCCGGGGCGGGCCAGTTCCGCGGAGGGCCGGGCGGTGTCGGCGGCGGCGGTCGCAGGTACGCGACGGGCGGTGACGGCGGGCCCGACTTCGGCAGGGACTACGGGGCGGGCAGGGACTACGGGGGCGGTTTCGGCGGCGTCGACATCGAGGATCTGCTCGGCGGCATGTTCGGCGGCCGCGGCCGGGGACGCGCAGGCCCTGTGGTCGGCGCGGACCAGGAGGCGGAGCTCCCGCTCACGGTGGAGGAGGCCTATCGCGGCGGGCGCAGGCAGGTCACCCTGAACGGTCCGGACGGCCCGCGCACCTACACGGTGACGATCCCGCCCGGAGTCACCGACGGCAGGCGGATCCGGCTGGCCGGTGAAGGCGGCCGGGGGATGGGCCGCGGCCCGGCCGGCGACCTCTACCTGGTGGTACGGCTGCTCCCGCATCCGCGCTTCCGCGTGGAGGGCAAGGACATCGTGGTCGACCTGCGGCTGGCGCCGTGGGAGGGCGCCCTAGGGGCCACCGTCCCGGTCACGACACCCGGGGGCGAGACCAAGGTGACCGTCCCGCCCGGTACCTCGACCGGACGGCGGCTGCGGCTGCGCGGGGAGGGCATGCCCGACCCCCGTGGCAGGCCCGGTGACCTTTATGCGGAGGTCAAGATCATGGTGCCACCCCGGCTCACCGACGAGGAGCGGCGGCTGTTCTCCGAGCTCGCCGCGGTCTCCACGTTCGATCCGCGCCGCTCCGGCTCCGACGAGGGGAGGGGAACCCGCCGATGACCATGCAGTATCTGCCTATCCGGTACCGGCCGACCCGGGGATCGGAACGCGGCCGGCTGGGTCAGGAGGAGTTCGCCCGGCGTTCCGGCCTGCACCCCGAGCTCGTTCGGCGGTTCGTCGCGCTCGGCCTGGTGCCTGCCGTGCGTGATGCGGACGGAGCTCTCTGGTTCAGCACGTCGCAGGTCGCCGCCGTCGCCCGACTGCAGCGGCTGCGGGCCGCGCTGCCGCTGAACTACGCAGCGCTCGGGCTCGTCGTCGATCTGCTCGACCGCATCACCGAGCTGGAGACCGCCCTGCGCGTCCGGGGGCGCACCGAGCCGGTGCGCCCACCTGCCCGCCCCCAGCAGCCCACCGCCATCGACCAGAAGCGGAGCGCGCGATGGACCTGAACCGTCTCACCCAGATGTCCCAACAGGCACTCTCCTCCGCGCAGAGCCTCGCCACCCGGGCAGGCCACACGGAGGTCGACGGCGAGCACCTGCTGCTCGCGCTGCTCGACCAGACCGATGGGCTGGTGCCCCGGCTGCTCGCCGCGATGGGCGTCGACGAGGGTGGCTTGCGCTCGGACCTGGAGGCCGAGCTCGCGCGCAAGCCGCGTACCACCCGCCCGGCCGCCGAGCCGGGACAGGTCTCGATCACCCAGCGACTGGCCAGGGTGCTCGAGGCGGCCGAGCGCGAGGCACGTCGGATGAAGGACGAGTACGTCTCGGTCGAGCACCTGCTCGTCGCGCTGACCGAGGAGGGTTCCGCGACGGGGGCGGGCCGGCTGCTCGCCAAGCACGGCGTCACCCGCGACGCGTTCCTCGCCGCGCTGACCCGGGTGCGGGGCAACCAGCGTGTCACCTCGGCCAGCCCGGAGGGCACCTACGAGGCGCTCGTGAAGTACGGCATCGACCTCGTCGAGTCGGCCCGCTCGGGCCGGCTCGACCCGGTGATCGGCCGGGACGCCGAGATCCGCCGGGTGGTGCAGATCCTGTCGCGGAAGACGAAGAACAACCCGGTGCTGATCGGCGACCCCGGCGTCGGCAAGACCGCCATCGTCGAGGGCCTGGCCCAGCGCATCGTCAACGGCGACGTGCCGGAGGGCCTACGCGACCGGACGATCTTCGCCCTGGACATGGGCCTGCTCGTGGCGGGGGCGAAGTACCGCGGCGAGTTCGAGGAGCGGCTGCAGGCCGTGCTGGCGGAGGTCAAGGGCGCCGAGGGCCGGATCCTGCTGTTCATCGACGAGCTGCACAACGTGGTGGGGGCAGGCGCCGCGGAAGGCGCGATGGACGCCGGCAACATGCTCAAGCCCATGCTCGCCCGCGGTGAACTGCACATGATCGGCGCGACGACGGTCCAGGAGTACCGCAAGCGCATCGAGTCCGACGCCGCGCTCGAGCGCCGCTTCCAGCCGGTCTATGTCGACGAGCCGACCGTCGAGGACACGGTGTCGATCCTGCGCGGGCTGCGCGAGCGGCTCGAGGTGTTCCACGGCGTCCGGATCCTGGACGGGGCGCTGATCGCTGCGGCGACCCTGAGCCATCGCTACCTCACCGACCGGTTTCTGCCCGACAAGGCCATCGACCTCGTCGACGAAGCGTGCGCCCGGCTGCGGACCGAGATCGACTCGATGCCCGCCGCGCTCGACGAGATCACCCGCAAGGTGATGCGGCTGGAGATCGAGGAGGCCGCGCTCGCGAAGGAGGAGGATCCCGCGTCGATCGCTCGGCTCGATCAGCTGCGCCGAGAGCTGGCCGACCTGCGCAGCGAGGCCGACGCCATGCGCGCCCAGTGGGACGCGGAGCGGCAGGCGATCAAGCGGGTGCAGGAGCTGCGGGCGGAGCTCGAGCAGGTGCGCCGCGAGATCGAGGAGGCGGAGCGGTCCTACGATCTCAACCGTGCGGCCGAGCTGCGCTACGGCACGCTCGCCGAGCTGGAGCGCAGGCTGGAGGCGGAGGGGCAGCGGCTCGCCGAGAAGCAGGGCGAGCACCGGCTGCTGCGCGAGGTGGTCACGGCCGAGGAGATCGCCGAGATCGTCTCGGTGTGGACCGGTATCCCGGTGTCCCGGCTGACCGAGGGGGAGCGGGAGAAGCTGCTGCGCCTCGACGAGGTGCTCCATGAGCGCGTCGTCGGTCAGGACCAGGCAGTGCAGGCGGTCGCGGACGCGATCATCCGGGCGCGCTCGGGGGTCAAGGACCCACGACGGCCCACCGGCTCGTTCATTTTCCTCGGCCCGACGGGGGTCGGGAAAACGGAGCTGGCCAAGGCGTTGGCCGAGGCGCTGTTCGACTCCGAGGACAACATGGTCCGGATCGATATGAGCGAGTACCAGGAGCGGCACACGGTGTCGCGGCTGGTCGGCGCTCCGCCGGGATATGTCGGCTACGAGGAGGGCGGGCAGCTCACCGAGGCCGTGCGCCGCCGTCCTTACGCCGTGGTCCTCTTCGACGAGATCGAGAAGGCGCACGCAGACGTGTTCAACACGTTGCTGCAGGTGCTCGACGACGGCCGGCTCACCGACGCGCAGGGCCGAACCGTCAACTTCCGCAACACCGTGATCATCATGACGTCGAACATCGGGTCGCAGTACCTGCTCGACGGCGTCACCCCGGACGGGCAGCTCAAGCCAGAGGCCCGTGAGCTCGTGCTGGCCGAGCTGCGGAGTCATTTCCGGCCCGAGTTCCTCAACAGGGTCGACGACACGGTGCTGTTCACCCCGCTCACCCTGAGGGAAATCGAGCACATCGTCGAGCTGATGCTCGGTGAGCTGCGCTCGCGGCTTGCGGACCGCAACCTGAACCTGGAGATCAGTGAGGAGGCCCGCCGCTTCATCGCGCGGGAGGGCTACGATCCGGTCTACGGTGCGCGGCCGCTGCGCCGGTTCATCGCCCGCGAGGTGGAGACCCGCATCGCCCGCGCATTGCTGCGGGAGGGGCTGACCGACGGCTCGACATTGCGGGTCGAGGTCAAGGGCGATCAGATCCTCGTCACTCACGACCCGGTGGGAGCGCAGGTATGAGCGCCCCGGCGAAGCCGCGCACGAGTGTTGTCACCTGCCCGCACTGCGGGCGGCGCAACCGGGTGCCTGCTGCCGCCGCGAGCGTCCCGAAGTGCGGGAACTGCCACAATGCCCTGCCCTGGATCGCGGACGCAGGCGACGACGACTTCGCCGAGGTCGCGGAGCGGTCCCCGATCCCCGTGGTCGTGGACCTGTGGGCGACGTGGTGCGGGCCCTGCCGGATGGTGAGCCCGGCACTGGAGCAGCTGGCCACTGAACGGGCAGGCGACATCAAGCTGGTGAAGGTCGAGATCGACGCCGCGCCCCGGTTGGCACAGCGCTTCGAGGTGCGCGCCGTCCCGACGTTGCTGGTGATGCGCGACGGTGAGGTGATCGCCCGGCAGCCGGGCGCGGCGCCGGTGGCGGCCCTGCGCAGGTGGCTGGACCAGGCGCTGCAGCCGAAGGAGGGCGACAAGCAATGAGCATGCGCGATCACCTCGGGCTGCCGGCCGGGCGCGGTGGCTGGTCGAGGGCGGATGTCCGGTGACCATCCCCGTCGGGCCCGACCCGCATCTGGCCTTCGCCCGCGACGACGTCGTGCCGCGCACCCCGCAGGGCTGCGAGGGCTGTTTGCAGCTCGGATCACCATGGGTGCATCTGCGGCTGTGCCTGACGTGCGGGCACGTGGGATGCTGTGACTCCTCGCCGAATCGGCACGCCCGCGCACACGCCGGACTCGTCGGTCACCCGATCGTCCGTTCGTTCGAGCCGGGAGAGGACTGGCGCTGGTGCTTCGCCGACGAGGCGTTCGCATGAGGGCCCGCGTGACCGGCGACGAGTCGCAGGCCTTTCGAGAACTCCAGGAACCAGTCGTAGGAGGTCGTTGTGGATGAGCTGGGGGGAACGGGGCCGGCGCCCCACCCGGTGGGCGTTCAGGAGAACTCGGTCGCCGAGGCGAGGCACACACGGCTCCCCGAGGCGGGGACCAGTTACACCGTGGCTGTCCCGGTGCACGGCGCGGTGGAGGTCTCGCACCGGGCGCACACCGTTGAGGCCGACGCGGCGCGGGCGGCCGTCCTCCAGCCCGAGGGCGACTCCGACATGTCGTTCGGCGCCGGCTTCTCCTGCTACCTCGTCACGATCGACACGGGGAAGCTGAAAGATGTGCTGGAGCATCGGCTCGGGCACACCGTCCGCCGGCCGCCCGACCTGTCGGAGAGCCTGGACCTGCGAACTCCGGCCGGGCGGGCCTGGGCGCGCGTCGCCGGGCTGCTGGTCTCCTCGCCGGTGCTACGGCACCCCGTGCTGGCCGATGCGGTGCAGGAGATGCTGCTGGCCCGGTTGCTGCTCGCCCTCGATCACCCGTATCGCGAAGAGCTCGACGCGCCGGTGCACTCGTGGGGTCCGGGGCCGGCGCGCCGAATGGTCGACGCGATCGAGGCCAGCCCACGTCACCCGTTCACCGTCGCGGAGCTCTCCGACGTTGCCGGGGTGAGCGTGCCCGTGCTGCGGGAGTGTTGCCGGCGCCACCTGGACACCTCGCCCACCCAGCAGCTCCGCTCGATCCGGCTGACCCGCGCGCGCCGGGAACTGACCGAGGCCGACTTCGGGTGGACCAGCGTCGCCGGCGTGGCGTCGGGGTGGGGGTTCACGAACACGGGGCGTTTCGTCGCCGACTTCGAGAACCGCTACGGGGAGCCGCCGTGGCAGACGCTGCGGGGGCCCGCCTACGCCTGACCCGGGCAGAGAGTGCGCGAGCTGTTCATGAGTCCCGGCTCCGGCCTGGTGACGGTGTTCCTGTGCGGGGACGTGATGCTCGGCCGCGGGGTGGACCAGATCCTGCCCCACCCCGGTGCCCCAGCCCTCCGGGAGCGGGGCGTGCGTGATGCTCGGACCTACGTCGAGCTGGCGGAGGCGGTCAACGGTCGGGTCCCTCGTGCCGTCGCCTTCTCCTGGCCGTGGGGCGATGCATTGGCGCTGCTCGACGAGCTGGCTCCCGACATCCGGGTGGTGAACCTCGAGACGAGCATCACCCACGGTGGCCGGTTCGCTCCGGGGAAGGGCGTCCATTACCGGATGAACCCGGCGAACCTCCCCTGCCTCACAGCAGCCCGGCCGGATGCCTGCGTGTTGGCGAACAACCACGTCATGGACTTCGGTCAGCGGGGTCTGGAGGACACGCTCGAAGCCCTGGCCGGGGCAGGGCTGCGTGCGGTGGGAGCGGGACGCGACGAGGCCGAGGCGTGGTCCCCTGCGGTCGTCTCCCTCCCCGGAGGGGGCCGCGTGGTGATCCACGCGTTCGGAACGCCGACCAGCGGAATCCCTGTGAGTTGGGCGGCGAGCGGGCGGTGGCCGGGCGTCGGCTTCGTGCCTGAGCTTTCGGACGCGGCCGCGGACCGGGTGCTCGACCGGGTGCAGCAACACGGGGGCGGGCTCATCGTCGTCTCGATCCACTGGGGCTCCAACTGGGGCTACCGCGTGTTCCCGGAGCAGGTGCGCTTCGCACGCCGGCTGGTCGACGGTGGAGTGGATGTCGTGTACGGGCACTCCTCGCACCATCCCCGCCCGATCGAGGTGTACCGCGACAAGCTGATCCTCTATGGCTGCGGCGACTTCATCGACGACTACGAGGGCATCAGCGGCCACGAGGGGTACCGGGCCGACCTCCGCCTCGGATACTTCGCGTCGATCGAGCGGGGTACCGGCAGCGTCGCGGGACTGCGGATGGCGGCCCTGCAGGCCCGGCGGCTGCGGCTCTGCCACGCCTCGAGATACGACGCGGCGTGGCTCCACACCGTTCTCGACCGCATCAGCCAGGTCTTCGGCGCCCGGATCGATCTGGGACCGGACGGGATGCTCGTCCTGCGGTGTACGGGAGCGGACCGGTTCTGAGCGGACGGCTGGCGCTGCGGGGTCATTGCCGGCCCTCGCGGTGGGTACCCGAGGTTCGTTCGACGGCACGACGGCACGACGGCACGACGGAGGGACCGGAGGGATCTGCGATGGCTCAGTGCGAGGTGTGCGGAAACGACTACGACATGGCATTCGAGGTGCACGTCCGTGGCGCCGTGCACGTGTTCGACAGCTTCGAGTGCGCGATCCACCGGATGGCGCCGGTGTGCGAGCACTGCGGGTGCAAGGTGATCGGGCACGGCGTCCAGGCGAACGGCCGGTTCTTCTGCTGCGCGCACTGCGCTCAGGCCGTTGGCACGGGTGCCGGACTGCGTGACCGCGTGGACGACACCGGCGCCGTGACGGCCCCGTCGTAGCCGGGATCAGACCTCGGTGGCGAGGAGCTCGCCGAGGTGCCGGTCGATCTGCGCCATGAACGTCGGTGCCACACCGAACAAGCCGAGGTGCCCGAGGATGTCCTCGGTGATCCGCAGCTCGCTGTCGGGAACGAGTTCCTGCTCTGCTCGGCAGTCCCGCACGGGGAAGAACATGTCCTCGTCGATCGGGATCACGAACGTCTTCGCCGTGATCCGTCCGAGTGCCGCGGCCAGGTCGCCGCCGGTGTGGCGCGCGACGTCGCCGCGCTGCCATTTCCAGGCCAAGCACAGCAGGTCGTTGGGGTCCATCGCGGTGAAGTAGGGCTCCAGGAAACCCTCCATGAACGCCTCCTTCGACTCGAACTCGAGCGCCCGCCACCCCTCCTGCTTCCAGAACTCGGTCGAGAAGCCCATCACCGCCCAGATCCCGGCGTGCCGCCTCAGCCCGGCGACCACGTCGGCGTTGCTCTTGTACTCCCCTTCGGCAAAGCCCGGGTCTGATGTGATGGCCTCGTTCAGCGCCTTCGTGAAGAGGAAGTCGTGCGGGGTGTTCTGCGCGGTGCCCGCGATCGGCGCGGCCCGAAGCACCTTGCCCGGGAACCGGACTGCCCACTCGTAGGTCTGCTGGGCCCCCATGGAGCCGCCGACGACGAGCTGGAGCTTCTCGATCCCGAAGTGCTCGCGCAGGAGCCGCTCCTGGGCCACCACGTCGTCTCCGATGCGGACCTGGGGGAAGTTCGACATGGCGATGTCGGCGTTGGGCCCGTCGGCGTTGTGCGGCGAGGTGGACAGCCCTGAACCGATCTGGTTGACGCAGACGATGAAGTACCGATCCGGGTTGAGGGCGTGGTCCGGGCCGATGTAGACGTCGCGGAAGATCTGGTGGGTTCCCGAGTACCAGGTCGTGACGAGGATGGCGTTGTCCCTGGCCTCGTTGAGCTCGCCGAACGTGGCCACCGCGAGCTGGCAGTCCGGGATCGAGCCGCCCTCCTCCAGGTCCAGCCGGCCGATGCCGACCAGGTCGTAGTCGCCGTGGAACTCGGGGCTGTAGAACGGGTTCTCGATCACGCCATCGCTCCTTGGTTGCTGCCGGTGAGGGTGAAGCCCTCGTAGCCGTTGGCGGCGATCTCGTCGCACCTGGCCCGGTAAGGCCCGACGAAGTCGAGGTTGGGCAGGAACACCCGTGGCTTGCCCGGGATGTTGGCCCCCATGTACCAGGTGTCGGCGGTCGGGAAGAGCGTTGCCTCTGCCAGCTCCTGGTTGTGGGCCACCCAGGCGTCCTCGGCCTCCCGGGTCGGCTCGATGGTCTCCGCGCCCCGGTCGCGCATATCGCCGACGATCTTCGCGATGAACTCGACGTGCTGCTCGATGGAGACCGGCATGTTCGACAGCACGGAGGGGCTCTGCGGTCCGGTGATGGTGAACAGGTTGGGGAACCCGGCGCTGGTCAGCCCGAGATAGGTGCGGGGGCCCTCGGTCCACTTGTCCCGGAGCAGCTGCCCGCCCCGGCCGCGGATGTCGATCTTGTTGAGCGGGCCGGTCATGGCATCGAAGCCGGTGGCGTAGACGATGGCGTCGAACTCGTAGCTCGCGCCGTCCTCCAGCTTCACCCCGGCAGGGGTGATCTCGGCGATCGAGTTCGACTTCACGTCGACGAGGTGGACGTGGGGGAGGTTGAACGCCTCGAAGTAGCCCGAGTCGAGCGGGTTCCGCTTGCAGCCGAACGGATGGCCCTTCGGGATCAGCAGCTCCGCGGTCTCCGGGTCCTCGACCTTCTCGCGGATCCGGTCGTGCAGGAACTCCCGGACCTTCGCGTTGGCCTCGTCGACGAAGAAGATGTCGGAGTAGCTGCCCAGCCAGATGCCGAACCCGCCCTCCTTCCAGCGGGCCATGAGCTCCCGCTCGAGCTCCTCGTCGGGAACCTCCAGAGCACCCTTCTCGAGAAAGTCGAGCTCGAAGCCGAAGTTGGACTGGCGGACGCGCTGCCAGATCCCGGCGTAGTCCTGCTTGCGAGCTCGCCTGACCTCCGGGTCCACCGGGCCGTTGTTGGCCGGGACGATGTAGTTCGCGGTGCGCTGGAACACGGTGAGGTCGCGTGCCTCCTCGGCGATCAGCGGGACGGCCTGCACAGCGCTCGCGCCGGAGCCGATGACGGCGACCCGCTTGCCGGTGAAATCAACGCCCTCGTGCGGCCAGCGCCCGGTGTGGTAGGTCTCGCCGCGGAAGGAGTGGATCCCCACGAACTTCGGAGTGTTCGACGCCGACAGCGCGCCCACGCCGGTGATGAGGTAACGCGCCGTGATCGAGTCACCGGCATCTGTGGTCACGTTCCAGGTGTTCGTGGCCTCGTCGAACGTGGCGGCCGTGACGCGGGTGTCGAACTGGATGTCCGAGTACAGGTCGAACCGTTCGGCGACGTGCTCGAGGTAGGCGCGGATCTCGTGCTGCTCCGGGTAGCGCTCGCTCCACTCCCAGTCCTGCCAGAGGTCCTCGTCGAACGAGTAGCAGTAGAGGTAGCTGTCGGAGTCGCTGCGGGCGCCGGGGTAGCGGTTCCAGTACCAGGTGCCGCCGACACCACCGCCCGCCTCGAACACACGCGCCGTGAGGCCCAGCTGGTTGCGCACCTTGTGCAGCATGTAGAGGCCCGAGAACCCGGCGCCGATGATGACCGCATCGACGTCCGTGCTGTGCCGCGTGCCAGCTGTGTGGCCCTCTCCGCTCGCCGTCATGGCCGGACTCCCATCTGGGCTGTGGCGCCGTCGCCGGAGCACGTCGCTCGACGGAGCCGGATGATGCCGGTTGGTAGCGCGTCCGGCTTGAACGTCAGGCCGTGCACGTTGAAGCATCTTGCGAACTTCGAGCTGGACTGCCCGGATCCGCTGGTCGCGGTCACCCAGGAGGTGGGTGGGTGTCGTTGACGGCCACGCCCGGGGCGTTACAGGATGAGGTGCTCGTCCTCCCGGTGCGGCTGCCACGCGCCTGCTCGGCGTCGGCCGCGGGAGGCCGGAAGCGTCGGTGCGGACGCGGAGGACCAGATGGCGGACCAGCTGATCGAGCCCGACCAGCTGCCGCATTGGGTGCCGGGGCAGCTGACGGTGCACAGCCCAGCCGAGGGCTGGGACGGGCTGTCGGTCCGCGGTTACCGCTATGCGGGTTCTGACGTCGAGGTACCGCCGATGCGTGACTACATGATCGTCGCGTACCGGCGGGGCGTGACGTCCATGCGTCGCCGAGTCGACAGCGAGTGGATCCACGAGGAGCTCGGTCCCGGTGACGTCTCGCTCCTCACCCGCGCCACGGACTCCCACTGGGTCTGGCCCAGTGACATCGAGGTCGTCCACGTCTACCTCACGCAGGAGGAGCTCGCCGCCACCTGCCGCCAGATGTACGAGCGGGATGTGCAGGACGTCGAACTGCACGACGTGGTGAAAGCCGACGACCCCCTGATCCACCGCACGGCCATGCTGATCGCCCACGAGGCGGCGCACGGTGCTGCCGGCAGCCGCCTGATGGTGGACGCGCTGTCGTGTCAGCTCGCGGTGCACATCCTGCGCAGGCACGCCCATGTCTTGTTCCGGGAGACCGGTGGCAGCGGAGGTCTCACCCTGCACCAGGAGCGGATCGTGCGGGACTACATCCACGAGCACCTCCGCGAGGGGATCGCCCTGGACGATCTCGCGGCTGCCGTGGCGCTGAGCCGGTACCACTTCGCCCGACGTTTCCGGCAGTCCGTGGGGACGACACCGCACGAGTTCGTGGTGCAGCAACGGATCGAGCAGGCCAAGACGCTGCTACAGCGCACTGACCGGTCCCTGACCGACATCGCCTGCGGGTGCGGGTTCGCGGACCAGAGCCACATGACGCGGGAGTTCAAGAAGCGGGTCGGCGTGACCCCGGGCCGTTACCGGTCAGAAGACCGTCGAAAAGGCTGGCATCGGCCGAGCGTCGCTCGATCGCAGCAATCGGCGATCACATGATCGTCGAGCTTCTCGCCCTCGGGTTCATCCTCAGCCTGGACAACTTCCGGGTGTCCATCGCGCTCGGGACGCTTCCCTTCAGCCGTCTCCGTGCCGTGCAGGTCGCCCTGACGTTCGGGCTCTGGGACGGCTTGGCGCCGCTGGTGGGTGTGCTGCTCGGGGGTTACTTCGGCCAGGCGATCGGCCTGTACGCAGAGTACGTGGGGGCGGCCGTGATGGGCGGATACGGTTTGTACCTCCTTGTCCACTCCTTACGTAGCGCAGCACCGGAGGAACTCGACCATCCGTGGATGCTCTTCGGCATTCCGCTGTCGTTGAGCCTGGATAATCTGCTCGCCGGCACGAGCTTGGGGTTGCTCGGGTTCTCCCCAGTGTTCTCGGCCACGATCCTCGCTGCCATCACAGCCCTGATGTCGTTCGTCGGGCTGTGCCTCGGGCGAGTCATCGGTCGCCTCATTCGCATCCGCTCAGATCTTCTGAGCGGTATAGCGCTCGTCATCATGGCCGTCGTGCTGGCGCTGGGATCCTGAGTACGTTCTCCGCGCAGCCACTGCCCCCGACGGAGGATCAGGCGAGGTTGTACCGATCGAGGTTCATGACCTTGTCCCACGCGGCCACGAAGTCGCGCACGAACTTCTCCCGCGCGTCGTCGCTCGCGTAGACCTCCGCAACGGCCCGCAGCTCGGAGTTCGAGCCGAAGACGAGGTCGACGCGGCTGCCGGTCCACGTCACCGCGCCGCTGGCGCGGTCGCGGGCCTCGAAGGCGTCGTCGTCACCGG
>JAODNO010000677.1 GCA_025465235.1 Pseudonocardia sp. | reverse complement strand
GTCGTTCGTCGACGGCCTGCGCAACGAGATCCAGATCGTCGTCACGGTCCTCTCGCTCGACCCGCAGGACCCCTACGACGCACTGGCGATCAACGCCGCGTCGGCGTCCACGCAGCTCGCCGGGCTGCCGGTCTCCGGCCCGATCGGCGGCGTCCGCGTGGCGCTGATCGACGGCCAGTGGGTGGCGTTCCCGCAGTCCGAGGACCTCCAGCGGGCCGTGTTCGACATGGTCGTCGCCGGTCGCGTCGTCGGCGACGACGTCGCGATCATGATGGTGGAGGCTGAGGCCACCACCGAGACGATCGAGCTTGTCGCCGGGGGCGCGCAGGCGCCCACAGAGGACGTGGTCGCGTCCGGGCTGGAGGCGGCGAAGCCGTTCATCCGCAGCCTGTGCGTGGCGCAGCAGCAGCTGGCCGACGTCGCCGCAAAGCCCACGGGCAACTTCCCGACCTACCCGGCCTACCAGGACGACGTGTTCGAGGCCGTGGCCGCCAACGCGTCCGACGACCTGGCCCAGGCGCTCGCCATCCCGGGCAAGCAGGAGCGCGAGTCGCGCCTCGACACGGTCAAGGCCACGGTGCTCGACAAGCTCGGGCGGGAGTTCGAGGGCCGCGAGAAGGAGATCGGCGCGGCGTTCCGTGCGCTGAACAAGAAGCTGGTGCGCCAGCGCATCCTTCGCGACCAGGTCCGCATCGACGGCCGGGGCATCACCGACATCCGGCCGCTGTCGGCCGAGGTCGAGGTGGTCCCGCGCGCCCACGGCTCGGCGCTGTTCGAGCGCGGCGAGACTCAGATCATGGGTGTCACCACGCTGAACATGCTCCGCATGGAGCAGCAGATCGACTCGCTCGGCCCGGAGACGCACAAGCGCTACCTGCACCACTACAACTTCCCGCCGTACTCGACCGGTGAGACCGGCCGGGTGGGTTCGCCGAAGCGCCGCGAGATCGGCCACGGCGCGTTGGCCGAGCGGGCGCTGCTGCCCGTGCTGCCGACGCGCGAGGAGTTCCCCTACGCCATCCGGCAGGTGTCGGAGGCGCTGGGCTCCAACGGGTCCACGTCGATGGGCTCGGTCTGCGCGTCCACGATGTCGCTCTACAACGCCGGGGTGCCGCTCAGGGCGCCGGTGGCGGGGATCGCGATGGGCCTGGTGAGCGACCAGGTGGAGGGCCAGACCCGCTACGTCGCGCTCACCGACATCCTCGGCGCCGAGGACGCGTTCGGCGACATGGACTTCAAGGTCGCCGGCACGTCCGAGTTCGTCACGGCGCTGCAGCTCGACACCAAGCTCGACGGCATCCCGTCCGAGGTGCTGGCCGCGGCCCTGTCGCAGGCCAAGGACGCCCGGCTCACGATCCTGGAGGTCATCGGCGAGGCGATCGACCGCCCCGACGAGATGAGCCAGTTCGCGCCCCGGGTCACCGCCATCAAGGTCCCGGTCGACAAGATCGGCGAGGTCATCGGCCCGAAGGGCAAGATGATCAACTCGATCACCGAGCAGACCGGTGCCGACATCTCCATCGAGGACGACGGCACGATCTACGTCGGTGCGGCGGACGGCCCGTCGGCCGAGGCGGCGATCGGCATGATCAACGCGATCGCCAACCCGCAGCTGCCGAAGATCGGCGAGCGGTTCCTCGGCACGGTGGTCAAGACCGCCGCGTTCGGTGCCTTCGTGTCGCTGGTGCCGGGCAAGGACGGCCTCGTGCACATCTCGAAGCTGGGCCAGGGCAAGCGGATCGCCAAGGTGGAGGACGTCGTCAAGGTCGGCGACAAGATCCGCGTCGAGGTCACCGACATCGACAACCGGGGCAAGATCAGCTTGATCCCGGTGGGCGAGGAGTCCGAGAACGGCACCGCGCCGGCCACCGAGGGCGCCGACGCCGGCGACGCTGCCGACATCGACGCCCCGGCAGCCGAGGTCTCGCCCAGTTGACCGACGTCCTCGTGACGCCGGGGGCAGGGGCGCACGCTCCTGCCCCCGGCGTCTCCCGCACCGTGTTGCCCGGGGGCCTACGGGTGCTCACCGAGACCGTGCCGGGCGTCCGCTCGGTGTCGCTCGGGATCTGGATCGGCATCGGCTCCCGGGACGAGACGCCGTTGCAGGCCGGTGCCGCGCACTACCTCGAGCATCTGCTGTTCAAGGGCACACGGCGGCGTACGGCGGTGGACATCGCGGAGCAGCTAGACGCCGTCGGCGGCGAGCTCAACGCGTTCACCGAGAAGGAGCACACCTGCTACTACGCGCATGTGCTCGACACCGACCTGCCGCTCGCGGTCGACGTCCTCGCCGACGTCGTCACCGACGCGACGATGGCCCCGGCCGACGTCGAGGTCGAGCGGGGAGTGGTGCTCGAGGAGATCGCGATGCGTGACGACGATCCCGAGGACCTGCTGGGCGAGCTGTTCGACGAGGCCCTGTTCGGCGAACACCCGCTGGGCCGGCCGGTGATCGGTTCCGAGGCGTCCGTCCGGGGGATGAGCCGCGAGACCCTCCACGACTTCTGGCGCGGGGAGTACACCACCCCGCGAATGGTCGTCGCTGCGGCGGGCAACCTGGTCCACTCCGAGGTCGTCGAGCTGGTGGCGGCCGCCCTGGGTGGCGCGGCGGCGAGGGCCGGTTCGGCTCCGCCCGCGGGGCCCCGCCGCCTCGAGCGGGCCGCGCTGACGGCCGGTCCGCGCTTGGTGCTCCGGCCAGAGGACACCGAGCAGGTGCACATCATGCTCGGCGCGCCGGGCCTGTCGCGCCACGACCCGCGGCGCACGGTGCTGACCGTGCTCAACACAGCGCTCGGCGGTGGACCGAGCTCGCGGCTGTTCCAGCAGGTCCGCGAGCAGCGCGGGCTGGCGTACTCCGTCTACTCGGCGGTCACCAGCTACTCCGACACCGGCCACGTCGCCGTATACGCCGGATGCGCGCCCGAGCGTCTCGACGAGGTCGTCACAGTGGTGCGCGGGGTGCTCGCCGAGGTGGCGGTGAACGGGTTGACCGCCACCGAGGTCGCCCGCGCACAGGGCAACCTCCGCGGCGGGTTGGTGCTCGGGCTGGAGGACACGCCGTCCCGGATGAACCGGCTCGGCCGCAACGAGCTCGACCACGGGCGGCAGCGCACGATCGCCGAGAGCCTCGACCGGATCTCGGCGGTCACGCAGGAGCAGGTGGCCGGCCTGGCGCGCGAGCTGCTCTCCACGCCTCTCACAGCCGCGGTCGTGGGCCCCTACGACAAGGAGCGGGACCTCCCGGCGTCCCTCCGTTCCCTGGCGTAACGCCCGGCCGAGTGGCCCGTCCGTCCAGCATCATGCGACGAGAGTGCCGTTCGTCCGATCCGCCGCCGCCGCGCGTGCCAGGATCAGCCGGTGTCCCCGGAGACCGTGATCGCCGCGCTGCTGATCGTCGTCGGCATCGTCGGCATCGTGGTGCCGGTGCTGCCCGGACTGATCCTGGTGCTCGCCGGGGTCGCCGTGTGGGCGATCCCGCGCGGGGACGCCGTCGGCTGGACGGTGCTCGGGATCGCGACGGCGATCGTCGTGCTCGGCAGCGTCGCGAAGTACCTGCTGCCCGGCCGGCGGTTACGCGACTCCGGCGTGCCCGGCCGCACGATCGCCGCGGGCGCGGTGCTGGGCGTGGTCGGGTTCTTCGTGATCCCGGTCGTGGGGCTGTTCCTGGGGTTCGTGCTGGGGATCTACCTTGCCGAGCTGGTGCGGCTCCACTGGAGCGAGCAGGCCTGGCCGTCCACCCGGCAGGCGCTCGCGGCCGTCGGCTGGAGCGTCGTCATCGAGCTGGCCACCGGTTTGCTCGCCGCGGCGGTGTGGATCGGGGGGCTCGTCCTCGGCTGACCAGCAGGCGCTGATTACTCTGCGGGCGTGACGGAGAACGGGATCCGGGTGGGCGTGCTGGGCGCGCGGGGGCGGATGGGCACGCAGGTGTGCGCGGCCGTCGAGGCGGCGCCGGACCTGGTGCTCGTCGCGCAGATCGACGAGGGCGACGCGCTCACCGGGCTGGTGGACGCCGGCGCGCAGGTTGCCGTCGACTTCACCCATCCCGGGGTGGCGCTCGACAACGTGCGGTTCTGCATCGAGCACGACATCGCGGCGGTCGTCGGCACCAGTGGGTTCGACGAGGCGAGGCTCGACGCGGTGCGCGGGCGGCTTGCGGAGCGGTCAGGGCACGTGCTCGTGGCCCCCAACTTCGGCATCGGCGCAGTGTTGTCGATGCAGTTCGCCCGCCAAGCCGCGCGGTTCTTCGAGTCCGTGGAGGTGATCGAGCTGCACCACGCGGGCAAGGTCGACGCCCCGTCGGGCACGGCGGTGCACACGGCGGCGCTGATCGCCGAGGCGCGGGCCGAGGCAGGCACCGGCCCGCTCCCGGACGCCACCACCAGCGAGCTGCCCGGTGCCCGCGGCGCGGAGGTCGACGGCATCCGCGTGCACTCGGTGCGGCTCCCGGGCCTGGTGGCCCACCAGGAGGTCGTCCTGGGCACGACGGGGGAGACGCTGACGATCCGGCACGACTCGTTCGACCGGGCGTCGTTCATGCCCGGTGTGCTGATGGCGGTGCGCGCCGTTCGCGAGCGCCCCGGCCTGACCGTCGGCCTCGACGCCCTGCTCGACCTGGCCTGACCCGCGCCGCCTCGCACGTATCCGCTGACGGGCGGCGCTGCTTACCGGGGCGGGCCGGTGCTACGGCTCGAGGTTCAGGTCCAGGGAGCCGGTGATCCGTACCTCGCGCAGCTCGCCGTCACCGGTGTCGAGCACGCGGACCGTGCCGTCGGGCTCCCAGCCCGCCCGTGCGTAGAACCGGCGGGACGCCTCGTCGGACTCCGGAACCCACGCCAGCCCGTAGACCGCTCCCGTTCCGCGCAGTGCCTCAGCGGCGGTGGCGAGCAGCCGCCCGCCGTGGCCGCGCCGGCCCCAGCGCGGTTCCACGAGCAGCGCGCCAACCTCGGCCCAGGCTCCCGGCCCCAGCGTCGGCTCCGTCGGCTCCGTCGGCTCCGTCGGTGCCGTCGAGCCCTCGGGTGGTGCGGCGACGGCGGCGGCGCAGAACCCCACCGTCCACTCGCCCTCGGTGGCGACGAGCACCTGGTGGCCCGCGCCCGCCCCGACGGCGGCCGCCCAGGCCTGGTGTGCCGCCTCGCTCCGCAATTGCGCGAGCGCCGCGGCCGGGACGAGCTCGGCGTACGCCGCCTCCCACGTGCAGGCCTGGATACGCACGATCTCCTCGACGTCGGAGGCTGCGGCGGGGCGGACGGTGGCGGTGGCCATGCGGGCCATTGAAGCCGACGCCCGCGACGCCGGCGGTTCGGGGCTACGGCCACCGTGCACACCTGCTGGTCACCGTGCACACCGGAGGAGGTACGCGCGGTAGCGACGGTGTGTGCGCAGTCATCCCTTTCCGGGCGACACCAGTTGTTGCCTATGGCAACGTCGGGGCGGTGGACGCCGCTGTCTCGCCCCGCCCGACCGCTGCCATCGCCTGGGTGGCGCTCGGTGTCGTCTACGTGCTTTGGGGCTCCACGTACCTCGGCAACCGACTGATCATCGCCGACGTCCCGCCGCTGTTCGCAGGCGGCGCGCGCTTCCTCGTGGGGGGATCGCTGCTCGGCCTGGTGGTGCTCGCCGTCGCCGGGCGAACGGCGTTCCGGATGACGTGGCAGCAGCTCGGTACGACGGCACTGTCCGGTCTGCTGCTGCCCGCGTGGGGAAACGGCCTGGTGACGATCGCGCAGCAGAAGGTGGCGTCCGGCCTGGCGGCCCTGCTCATCGCCGCGGTGCCGCTCTACATCGTCGTGCTGCGCGCGCTCACCGGCGACCGCCCGCGCCCCGCCACCCTCGTCGGCGTCGGGGTGGGAGTGACGGGGCTGGCGATACTCGTGCTCACCGGATCGTCCGGGGCGTCGGGCGGCGTGCACGGCAGCGCGTGGTGGGGGCCGTGGCTGGTGTTGCTGGCCGGGCTCGGCTGGGCGACCGGCACATTCGCGACGACGCGGCTCCCGGTGCCGGCCAACCCCTTCGCGCTGGCCGCGGTGCAGATGTTCATCGGCGGGGCGATCCTGATGTCGGTCAGCCAGGCAGCGGGTGAACGGTTCGACGTCGGTTCCGTGTCGGCAGTGGCCTGGTGGGCGTGGGCCTACATGGCTGTGGTGGTCTCACTCGCGGCGTTCGGCGCGTACGCGTTCGCGCTGGCGTCGTTGCCGGTGTCGACGGTGGCCACCTACGCGTACGTCAACCCGGTGATCGCCGTCCTGCTCGGCGTCGTCGTGGCGAACGAGCGGTTCTCGGCGCCGCAGCTCCTGGGGGGCGCTGTGGTGCTCGTGGCCGTCGTACTGGTGATCGCGGCGGAGCGGCCGCGAAAACGTCGGGGTGAACTGGCAGCATCCGGGGCGTGACGACCTCGCCTTCCGTCGAGACGGTCGGTCCCGCTGCGGCGAGGCGCGCCGTCCTCGCCGCCCAGGGCTTCGCCGATCCCCACCCGAGCGGCCCGGTCACACGGCGGCACCTCGTGCGCACCCTCGGCCGGATCCGGTTGCTGCAGCTCGACTCGGTCAACGTCGCCGTGCGGGCGCACTACATGCCGCTGCTGAGCCGGCTCGGGCCCTACGACCGCGCGCTGGTCGACGATGCCGCGTGGTCCCACTCCCCGCGCAGGCCGCGGCTGCTCGTCGAGTACTGGGCCCACGAGGCCAGCCTCGTCCCGGTGGAGGACTGGCCCCTGCTGCGGGCAGGTGCCAAGCGCGACGGCTGGTGGCGGCACTACGGGGCGCTGGTCGAGCGGCATCCTGCGCTGGTCGACGATGTGCTCGCCGCGGTCAAGGAGCTGGGCCCGGTCGGCGCGGGCACGCTCGAGGCGGTTGTCGGCGGTCCGGCGCGCCCACGGCCACCCGGGGCGTCCTGGTGGGAGCGCTCCGACGTCAAACGCATCTGCGAGTACCTCTTCGGCATCGGCGCCCTCACCACCGGCACCCGCCGGCACTTCCAACGGCTCTACGACCTTCCGGAGCGCGTGCTCCCGCCGCACGTGTTGTCGGTGCCCCCGCCACCGGAGGAGGTGGCGGCCCGCGCGCTGGTCCTGCGCTCGGCGTCGGCGCTGGGTGTGGCCACCGAGCCCGATCTGCGCGACTACTACCGGCTGGCCCCGGCCCGCAGCCGGGAAGCGGTGGCCGAGCTGGTGGAGGCGGGGGAGCTGCAGCCCGTGGAGGTGCGGGGCTGGGGGCGCCCCGCCTACCGGCTCCCGGGCGGGCGCGTGACACGCCGGATCACCGGGCGGGCGCTGCTCTGCCCCTTCGATCCGCTCATCTGGGACCGCGGCCGCACCGAGCGCATCTTCGGGTTCCGGTACCGGATCGAGATCTACGTGCCGGAGCCGAAGCGGGAGTACGGGTACTACGTGTTCCCGTTCCTGCTCGACGGCGACCTGGTGGCGAGGGTCGACGTGAAGGCCGATCGCCGGGCCGGGGTGCTGTGGGTGCCCGGTGCGTTCGCGGAGCCGGGCGCGGACGTGTCACGGGTGGCTGCCGAGCTGGCGGGCGAGCTGCGGGAGATGGCCACATGGCTCGAGCTCGACGGGGTGGTGGTGGGCGAGCGGGGCGACCTCGCCGCGCCCCTCGCCGCCGCGCTGCGCTGACGCGACCGTGCGCGGATACGGGTGCCGGAGCACTCGTATCCGCGCACGAGTAGTTAGACGGGTACGGCTGCCCGCGTCACGAGAACGTCGCCGCTACCGGTGCGGCCGTGTACGTGTAGCGCGGGTGCCTGCACCGGAGCCACCCCGGCCACCTCCAGCTCGCTGCGGGCCCGCCCCGAGCCGGACGTGAGGTCCAGCTCGGCGCCAACCCCGGCGTGCACGCCGATGCGCAGCGCGCCGGAGCCTGTGCTGAGGTCCAGCCGTCCGCCGCGCGCGTCGGCGATCACCACGTCGCCCGAGCCGGTACGCACGCCGAGGTCGGCCGCCACCTCGCCCACGGCAACGTTCCCGCTGCTGGCCTTGATCTCGGCGGGCCCGCCGGTGGCGGCCACCGACACCGCCCCCGACCCGGTGCGCACGCGCACACGGCCGCTCACCGGTCCGAGCTCGACGTCACCCGACCCGGTCGTGACGTCCGTGTCGCCGTCGACCGCGGCCACGGAGATCCGACCCGAGCCGGTGCGCACGCCGGCCCATCCGGCGCGGCCGGTCACCCGGATGTCGCCCGCACCGGCCCGCGCGGCGAGCCGCGACCCGGCCGGGGCCGAAACGGTGATCGCCAGCGGCACGACGCGCAACGGCAGATCCTGGGAGGACCGGACGACGAGCCGCCGCCCTGTCTCCGACCAGCTGATCTCCGCCGCCCGGACGGCCTCGGCCGCCAGGTCGTCGGCGTCGTGGCCCCCGCTCGCGTCGCCGCCGCTGCCGCCGAGCCAGTTGATGATCCCGCTGAGCCCCTGGCTCCAGGTGTTGCCGGCTGACGGGTCGTGGCGGACCTCCACGCGCACCTCGCCCGCACTGCCCTCGCCGGTGCCGCCGATCTGCTCGTCGAGGTGCACCCGGATGCGCCCGACGTCCACCGTCAGCTCCATCTCGGCGGTGCCGTCCACCGGCCAGCTCTGCTGGCGCACGACCTCCGCCGCAGCGCTCGGTTCGTCCTTCGCGAAGTCCACCATGTCGCTCACCCCTCGACCCATCCACGAAGGCGCCGCTCGTCGCGGTCGCCCTTCCCGCCGTCGCGCCGCCCGTGTCGCCGCCCGCCCCCGGCCAGCGCCCCCTGCACCGCCTGTGCCACCCAGGAGTTGAGCGACACACCCTGCGCGGCGGCCGCCTGCTCGGCCTGGCTCTTGATCTGCTCCACGAGGCGCAGCGTGATCCGGCTGATGTCGCCGGTATCAGCGCCGCCCGGGAACCCGGGGAACAACGGAGACTGCTCGGTGGCGGGTTCCGTGGCCGGGTCGGCGGTGACCGCGACGCGCACGTCGCGGCCGTCGAGGCGCACCTCGACCACGCGGTCCGGCAGCGCGGCGGTGACCTCGGCCGCGAGGTCGGAGAGCGCGTTCATGAGAGCCAGTCGTGCGGCCGGCTCGATGGCGGCACCGAGCAGCGCGGCGGTGCGCCGCGTCTGCTCGTCGCCGGCAGCGGCTGCGGAGGCGAGGTCCTCCCGCAGCTGCGTGACGTACTGACTGAGGTCCATGACACCACTGTGGCGTCAATCATGACATCAGTCAAGCAGCTCGATGGTGTCATCTGGCGTCACGCCGGTTCTGTCGGGGCGCCCCGTTACGCTGCCGTCATGCCGCAGATCGTTCCGCTGGGCGTCCAGCTCGTCGCCAAGACCGAGTTCGTCGCGCCCGAGGGCGTGCCGTGGAGCACGGACGCGGACGGGGGCCAGGCGCTCGCCGAGTTCGCAGGCCGCGCGTGTTACCAGTCGTGGGCCAAGCCCAACCCGTCCACCGCCACCAACGCCGGGTACCTGCGGCACATCCTCCAGGTCGGGCACCTGTCCGTGCTCGAGCACGGCTCGGTGAGCTTCTACCTCACCGGGGTCTCGCGCTCGCTCACCCACGAGCTCATCCGCCATCGGCACTTCTCCTACAGCCAGCTCTCTCAGCGTTACGTCCCGGAGCGCGACGCCGCCATGGTCGAGCCCGACGTCATCGCGGCCGAGCCCGAGCTGCACGACCTGTTCACCGAGGCCGCGCAGGCGTCGGTCAAGGCCTACGAGGCACTGCTCGAAGGGCTGGAGAAGAGGTTCGCCGACGTCCCCAACGCCACGCTGCGGCGCAAGCAGGCGCGGCAGGCCGCACGCTCGGTCCTGCCCAACGCCACCGAGACGCGCATCGTCGTCACCGGCAACTACCGGGCCTGGCGGCACTTCATCGCCATGCGCGCCACCGAGCACGCCGACGTCGAGATCCGCGAGCTCGCCATCGAGTGCCTGCGCCAGCTGCAGCGCGAGGTGCCCAACGTGTTCGGCGACTTCGAGATCGCGACGCTGGAGGACGGCACCGAGATCGCGTCGAGCCCCTTCGTCACCGAGGGGTGAGATCGGCGCGAGCCGGCCGGACGGAGCACGCCCGCGACCGGTGGCAGCGCACGTCCGTCCGCGCCGCCCTGGTGGCGCGTCTCGCTCGGGTGGCCTACCTCGCTCCCGTAGCGCTGTCCGCCGCGCTGCCGTGGGCCTGGTTCGCCGTGCGGGACGCCATCGGGCCGGTCACCGATGTGCTGGCGATCGCGCTCCCGGCGGTGGTGGTGCTGGTGGCCGTTGCGGCCGTCGTCGGCGCGGTGCGCCGGGGCCGGCGGCGGTGGCTGGTGCCCGCGGCGTCCGTGCTCGTGCTGGGGGGCGCGGCGGTCCTCGGGCCGTGGCTGCCGGAAGACACCGGTCCGGTGGCGCCGGGTCGCGCAGTGACGGTGGTGGGCGCCAATGTGATGGGCACGCCGGAGGCTGCCGACGAGCTCCTCGCGCTGCAGGCCGACGTGCTGGTGGTGTCGGAGGCGACCGACGACCTGGCCCCGGCCCTGGTGCCCGCCTACCCGTACCGCGAGCGGGCGGTCGGCGGCCCGGAGGTGGCCGTCTACAGCAGGCTGCCGCTGCGGCTGCTCGAGACGCAGGCTCCCGACCTGCCCGGGCTGCGGCTGGAGGTGGCGGGTCCGGCCGGCCCGTTCGTCCTGTACGCCCTGCACGTACCGCGGCCGTGGTTCACCACCGTCGGCGCCTACCAGGCCACGGTCACCGAGCACCACGGCATCATGCGAGCGCTCGCAGGGCGGGTGTCCGGGGAGGCGCTGCCCGTCGTGGTCACCGGGGACCTCAACACCCCCGACAGGGGGCGCGACTACCGGGAGGTCCTGCGCGACGGAGGGCTCGTCGACGCGATGCGCGACGGGTGGGGCGGGTACACGTCCACCGGCCAGTGGGCGCCGTTGCTCCTGCGCATCGACCACGTCCTCGTCAGCACGGGGTGGTGCGGTGACGCCCCCCGACGGGTTCCGCTGCCCGGTTCCGATCACCGCGCCGTGGCGGCATCGGTCGGCCCGTGCAATGCGGCGGGGACCGAGCCGCCGCTAGGGTCGGCGCGATGAGCGAGCTTGCGAGCGAATCATTGGCACAGCGCCTTCGCGCAGCGCCGACCGAGCGTAGCGAGGGCGTCTGATGAGCCTGGCGAGCAGCGAGCGGGCGGCGATCTGTGACGAGCTGGACCGGGTGGGGCCTGACCGGCCCACACTGTGCGAGGGCTGGAGCACGCGCCATCTGCTCGCCCACCTCCTGGTCCGCGAGCGGCAGCCGTGGGCGGCGCCCGGGATCGTGGTGCCCGCGCTGGCGCCGTTCACCGAGCGGGCGATGCGCGGCTACGACGGCGCCCCGTGGGGTGACATGGTGGGGGAGCTGCGGGCCGGCCCGCCGCTGTGGTCGCCGTTCCGGATCCCCAAGCTCGACGAGGTCGGCAACGGCATCGAGTTCTTCGTCCACCACGAGGACGTCCGCCGTGGCGAGCCGGGCTGGGAGCCACGGCCGCCCGACCCGGTGCGCGATGCGAAGCTCTGGGCCGCCGTGGTCCGCATGGGGAGCGGGCTCTATCGGCACAGCCCGGTGGGCATCGTCCTGCGGCGGCCCTCGGGTGACCAGCACGTGGTCAGGACCGGCGCGGGTCTGGTGACGATTGTGGGCGAGCCCGCTGAGCTCGTCCTGCATGCGTTCGGGCGCGACGCAGCGCGCGTCGAGCTGGAGGGTGACCCCGCGGCCGTCGAGGCGGTGGCCGCCGCCGCCCGGGGCGTGTAGCGCACGGATGCTGCGACGGGCCCTCATGGGCGGTCGGCGGTCGGGTGACCGGTTCGTCCTGCTTACCCCGGAATGCACGAGGACCGACGGCGCGGCGACCGTCCTCCCTGCCCCGAATTGCTCCGGCTGCGGGTGATTTCGATGCGCCCGGTATGGCGCTGGAGCGCACCTGCCGTCCTGCGGGCGGTACCGTCACCCCATGAGTCCCACCCCTGCTGGGCCGAGCCCGTCGGGTCGACCGTTCGGCCGGGTGCTGACCGCGATGGTCACACCCTTCGACGCCGATGGTCACCTGGACCTCGACAAGGCCGAGGAACTGGCCGCCCACCTCATCGACCTCGGCAACGACGGGCTGGTGCTCAACGGCACCACAGGGGAGGGGCCCACCACGACCGACCGGGAGAAGTCCGACCTGGTACGTGCCGTGGTGAGCGCCGTGGGCAACAGGGCCACGATCGTCGCAGGGGCAGGTACCTACGACACCGCCCATAGCATCGAGCTCTCCCGCGCGGCCGAGAAGGCGGGCGCGCACGGGCTGCTGATCGTCACGCCCTACTACTCGAGGCCGCCGCAGTCGGGCTTGGTGCTGCACTTCACGGCGATCGCCGATGCCACCGACCTGCCGGTGATGCTCTACGACATCCCGCCGCGCAGCGTGATCCCGATCGAGATCGAGACGCTGCAGCGGCTTGCCGAGCATCCACGGATCGTGGCCGTGAAGGACGCCCGCAACGACCTCCGGGTCGGTACCGAGGTCCTCGCCACCACACCCCTGGCCTACTACTCCGGCGACGACCCGGTGAACCTGCCGTGGCTGTCCGTCGGCGCGGTCGGGTTCGTCAGCGTGATCGGGCACGTGGTGGCCAACCGGCTGCGCGAGATGCTCGACGCCTACGAGGCCGGCGAGGTGGACCGCGCCCGCACGTTGAACGCCGGCACCCTGCCGGTGATCCGCGCGATGGGTCGCGTCGGCGGGGTGGTGTTCGCGAAGGCTGCACTCCGGCTGCGTGGTCTCGACGTCGGGTCTCCCCGACTGCCGCTGCCCCCGGCCACGGAGGAGCAGGTGGCGGCCATCGCGGGCGACCTGGGCGCGGCGGGGATCGCTCTCGATCCCGACGCGTACCGCCGCACCGATCGCGGCCACGGGGCGCTGGGCGCCTCCTCGGCCGAGCTCGGTGTCGAGGTCGCGTACCGCTGAGAGAGCACCATCGCTTCTACCACTACTGCGAGGAAAACTAGTTGAGTCGCCCCCCAGCTCGGTCCGACCGCCCCCGGTCCGATCGACGTTCCCGGCCGCCCCGGCGCGACCACGGCCGTCCCGTGCCCGCTCCGCCGGAGGAGGCCAACCCCGCCGAGCTCCCGCAAGGCCCCCCGCCGCCGCTTCCCGCCGGGGCCCTGCGCGTGGTCGCGCTCGGCGGCATCGGCGAGATCGGCCGCAACATGACGGTCTTCGAGTACGAGGGCAGGCTGCTCGTCGTCGACTGCGGAGTGTTGTTCCCCGCCGAGGACTCGCCCGGCGTCGACCTGATCCTGCCCGATTTCCGGGCCATCGAGGACCGCCTCGACGACATCGACGCGCTGGTGCTCACCCACGGCCACGAGGACCACATCGGCGCAGTGCCGTTCCTGCTGCGCCAGCGGCCGGATCTGACCGTCGTCGGGTCGCGTTTCACGCTCGCGCTAGTGGCCGCGAAGTGCAAGGAGCACCGGCTCACCCCGCACCTGCTCGAGGTGAAGGAAGGCGTGCGGGTGCGCCACGGCTCGTTCGTCTGCGAGTACTTCGCGGTCAACCATTCGATCCCGGACGCGCTGGCCGTCGCGATCCGCACGCCGGCAGGTCTGGTGCTGCACACCGGTGACATCAAGCTCGACCAGCTCCCACTCGACGGCAGGCTCACCGACCTGGCGGGCTTCTCCCGGCTCGGCGACGAGGGCGTGGACCTGTTCCTCGTCGACTCCACGAACGCCGACGTCCCCGGGTTCGTGATCGCTGAGCGCGAGATCGGCCCGGTGCTCGACGGGATCTTCCACCAGGCCGCGGCGCGGATCATCGTCGCCTGCTTCGCGAGCCACGTGCACCGCGTCCAACAGGTGCTCGACGCCGCCGCCCAGCACGGCCGCAAGGTGTGCTTCGTCGGCCGGTCGATGCTGCGCAACATGGGCCTGGCCGCGGAGCTGGGCTTCCTCAACGTGCCCGAGGGGCTGCTTGTCGAGGTCGACGAGGCGATGGAGCTTCCCGACGACAAGCTCGTGATCGTCTCCACGGGGTCGCAGGGCGAACCGCTTTCCGCGCTGGCGCGCATGGCCCGCGGCGACCACCGCTCGGTGCGCATCAAGCCCGAGGACACCGTGATCCTTGCCAGCTCGCTGATCCCGGGTAACGAGACCGCGGTCTACGCCGTGATCAACGGGCTCACCAGGCTGGGGGCGTCCGTCGTTCACCAGGGCACCGCGAAGGTGCACGTCTCCGGGCACTCGCCCGCCGGAGAGCTGCTGTTCCTCTACAACGCGGTGCGGCCGAGCAACGTGATGCCGGTGCACGGCGAGTGGCGTCATCTGCGGGCGAACGCCGTGCTGGCGACCAGGACCGGCGTGCCGGAGGACTCCGTGGTGCTCGCGGAGGACGGCGTCGTCGTCGATCTCGTCGACGGCAGGGCGTCGATCACCGGGCGGGTCGAGGTGGGGCGCGTGTACGTCGACGGGCTCGCCGTGGGTGACATCGGCGAGAGCACGTTGGGCGACCGGCTCGTGCTGGGTGAGGGCGGCTTCATCTCGATCACAGTGGCGGTCGACTCGACCACAGGCCGTGCCGTGTCGCGCCCGACCGTGTCGGGTCGCGGGTTCTCCGACGATCCCAAGGCGCTCGACGCCGTGGTGCAGCTGGTGGAGGACGAGCTGTCGCGGACAGAGGCCGAGGGCATCACCGACACCCACCGCATCGCCCAGGCGGTGCGCCGGGTGGTGGGCAAGTGGGTCGGCGAGACCTACCGCAGGCGGCCGATGATCGTGCCGACGGTGATCCCCGTCTGACCGCTCGACCTGCAGGGCCCCCGGCGAATGAGGCCCGTGCGCGGATACGAGTGCTGGAACACTCGTATCCGCGCCCGGCCGGGTTAGGGGAGGCGGAGA
>JAODNO010000640.1 GCA_025465235.1 Pseudonocardia sp. | reverse complement strand
GGGGCAGCCGGAGCCGCAGGACGTCGGTGAGGTCGCCCGGTGCGTGCTGGAGAGCCTTGCGCTGCGATACCGCGCTGCGATCGACGCCGTCGGGAGCGTGACCGGCCGGCCTGCCGCACTCGTGCATGTGGTCGGGGGCGGCTCGCGCAACGGGCTGCTCAACCAGGTCACCGCCGATGTGACGGGCCTGCCCGTGCAGGCAGGCCCCGTCGAGACGACGGCCCTGGGTAACGCGCTCGTACAGCTCGTCGCGCTCGGCGAGCTGTCCGGCCTGACCGACGCGCGGGAGCTCGTCCGGGCGGGCGAGCCGACCCTGCGCTACGAACCGCAGCTCAATCAGGGCTGGGACGAGATCTATGAGTCGAGCCTGCGCCATGCGGCCGACGACCCCGAGATGCCTGCACGTCCGCTGGAGTCAGACAAGGAAGGGAGCGATCATGCGCGTTAGGCGCTCGATCACGGCGGCGGTGGCCGTGGCACTGGCGGGGGTGGTGGCCCTCTCCGGCTGCAGCCAGAAGAACCCGGACGCCGCGGCCGGGGGCGGAGGCGGCGCGAAGCGGGTCAGCGTCGCGTTCGTACCCAAGCTGCAGGGCATCCCCTACTTCGAGGCGATGAACACCGGAGGGCAGCGGGCCGCGCAGGAGCTCGGCATCGACTGGATCTACCGCGGCTCGACCACCGCCGACCCCGGCGCGCAGACCGAGATCGTGAACTCGCTGATCCAGCAGCGGGTCAACGTCCTGGTGGTCGCCCCGAACGACCCGGACTCGATGGCCCCGGTGCTGCAGGAGGCCCGCGACGCCGGCATCCACGTGATGACCAGCGACACCGACGCCCCTGGCTCCGTCCGCGAGGCGTTCGTCAACCAGGCCACCGCGGACGGCGTCGGTACCGCGCTCACCGACGCACTCCTGGGCGCGATGGGCGGCTCCGGCAAGTACGCGATCGTGTCGTGCGGCCAGACCGCGGCGAACCTGAACTCCTGGATCGAGGTCCAGCGGAAGGTGACGGCGGAGAAGTACCCGAACGCCGAGATCGTCGACGTCGTCTACGCGGGCGAGGACGAGGCGCAGTCCGTCGCCATGGCGAAGGACCTCATGAACGCCCACCCCGACCTCACCGGCCTGGTCGGCGAGTGCACGGCGTCGGCACCGGGCGTCGCGAAGGCCGTCACCGAGGCCGGCAAGGTCGGTCAGGTCTTCACGGTCGGGCTCGGCACCCCGCAGTCGATGAAGCAGTACCTGGACAACGGCTCGTCCTCGGCGGCGATCCTGTGGGACGTCGAACAGCTGGGCTACCTCACCGCGTGGGCGGGCAAGCAGCTCGCCGCTGGCACGCCGCTCCAGCCGACCAACAACGTCAGCTCCGCCCTGCCGGCCGTGAAGTGGACCGACTCGGACAAGCAGTTGCTGCTCGGCAACCCGCTACGGATCACGAAGGACAACGTCGACCAGTACAAGTACTGACCGATGGCGGAGACCATCACCGAGCAGGACCACCGAGCCCTGTTGCGGCTGCACGACGTGCAGAAGCGCTACGGCGGTGTGCGCGCCCTGCGCGGCGTCGACTTCGAGGTTCACGCGGGCGAGGTGCACGCACTGGTCGGTGAGAACGGCGCGGGCAAGTCCACGCTGATCAAGATCGTGTCCGGGGCCGAGGTCGCCGACGAGGGCAGCGTCGAGGTGGACGGCGCGCCACTCGGGGGCGGCAGCACCCAGGCCGCGATGGAGGCGGGGATCGCCACCGTCTACCAGGAGCCGCACCTGTTCGGCGAGCTCACGGTTGCCGAGAACGTGTTCCTCGGGCGCGAGCTGCTGGCGGGCGGGCGGGTCGACTGGGCCACCCAGCGGGGCAGGGTGGGCGAGCTGCTGGAGCAGATCGGGCTCGACCGGGCGATCGGGGACGTCCGCGTCGCCGACCTCCCGGTGGCCGAGCAGCAGCTCGTCTCGATCGCGAAGGCGTTCGCGCACTCGGCCAAGGTCCTGATCCTCGACGAGCCGTCGGCGATCCTCACCGACCGCGAGATCGAGGTGCTCTTCGGCGTGGTCCGCAGCCTGCGGGCGGCGGGCATGGGGATCATCTACATCAGCCACCGGCTGGACGAGCTCGCGCAGATCAGCGACCGGGTCACCGTGATGCGGGACGGCGAGGTGGTGGCAACCCGGCCGACGCGGTCGCTGTCGGTCCGGCAGGTGGCCGAGCTGATGGTCGGCCATGAGCTCCGCGCAGACACCGCCGACCGGGTCGTCCCCACAGGCGATCCGGTGCTGGACGTGGCGGGCCTGGGCCGGAGCGGGGCGTTCGAGGCGCTCGACCTTCAGGTGCGACCGGCCGAGGTGGTCGCGCTGTACGGGCTGGTCGGCTCGGGCACCGACGCGATCGCCAGGGCGCTCTACGGCATCGAGCCCGCCGACTCGGGTGCCGTGCGGGTGGACGGCCGGGCGGTCCGGCTGCACACCGCGCGCGACGCCGCGGCTGCCGGGATCGCCATGCTGCCCGGCAACCGCAAACAGCAGGGCGTGTTCGCCGACAAGTCCATCGCCTTCAACATCTCCAGCGCCCACCTGCGCTACCTGGCGAAGTTCGGGTTCTGGTTCGACCGCGCCCGCGAACGGTCGCTCGCGCAGGGCTTCCTCACTCGCATCGCGATCAAGGCGCCGGGCCCCGACACCGCCGTCGGTGCCCTCTCCGGTGGCAACCAGCAGAAGGTCGTGCTGGCCCGCCAGCTCGTACGGGCCCCCCGGGTGCTCGTGCTGGAGGAGCCCACGCAGGGCGTCGACGTCGGGGCGAAGGAGGAGATCCACCGGCTGGTGCTCGAGCTCGCCGACGGCGGGAGCGCCGTTCTGGTCATCTCCACGGATCTGCCCGAGGTGCTGCAGTTGGCCGACCGGGTGCTCGTCGTCCGGCGGGGTGCCATGGTGCGGGAGTTCGGGCGCGGAGCGAGCCAGGCGGAGGTGCTCGCCGCAGCCGCAGGCGACAACGGCGACGACCCCACGTCGGTGGCCGCCGACGCGGAAGGAGCCCCCACGTGACCGCCACCACCGGACAGGTCGATCAGGCGCCCCCGGTGACCCGCCGCAGGCCCCGGGTGCGGGCGATCGAGGGGCAGGAGGTCGCGCTCATCGGCGTGACCGGGCTGCTCTGGCTCGTCCTCTCGCTGGCCACCGACACGTTCCTCACCTCGGGCAACCTGCAGAACATCCTCTTCACGGTGGCACCGATCGCGCTGATCGGCATCGGTATGACCGCAGTGATCGTCACGGCGGGCATCGACGTCTCGGTGGGCAGCCAGGCCGCCGTCGTGATGGTCGTCATCGCCCTGCTCGTGCGGGACGCGGGGTTCGCGTTCCTGCCCGCGCTGGCCGTGGCCGTCGTGAGCGGGCTGGTGCTGGGCGCCCTCAACGGGCTGCTCGTCGCCTACGGCGGCATCCACCCGATCATCGTCACGTTCGGCACGCTGAACATCTACCGGTTCGTCGCTCTGCAGATCTTCGGCAGCGAGCAGGTCGCCGGCGTGCCCGGCGCATTCGCACCGATCGGCGGTGGCGCCGAGGGTCGCGTGTTCGGAGTGCCCGTCGCGTGGTGGCTCACCCTGGTCCTGGCCGCCGGCATGTGGTGCTACATGCGGTTCTGGGCCACCGGCCGCCACCTCTACGCCGTCGGTGGGGACGCGTTCGCCGCCCGGCTGGCCGGTGTGCGGGTGCGGCGACGGCAGATCAGCGCCTACGTCCTCACCGGCGCCTGTGTGGGGCTCGCGGCGTGCGTGCTGATCGGCAGCGGGGGGCTCGTCCAGCAGAACGTCGGCGCCGGCCTCGAGCTTCGGGTGATCGCCGCGGTTGTGATCGGTGGGACGAGCATCATCGGCGGCCGCGGGACCGTACTGGGCACCCTGCTCGGCGCGCTGCTCGTCGGCACCGTCACCAGCGCCGTCACGCTGCTGAGCTGGCCCACCGAGCTCACCCAGCTGTTCATCGGCGGGTTCATCCTCGTGGCGGTCGGCGTCGACCTGCTACGCGAGCGACGGAGGAGCGCGCGATGACCGACACCCGGGTCCCGTCGGCACCCGGGGCGGCACCTCCCGGTGGTGAGAGCCTCGCGCAGCGCGTGCTGCGCCTGGCCCTGACCGAGCGGGTCGTGCTGCTCGCGGTACTGCTCGTCGTCGTGGTCGTGTGGTTCCGCGTGCTGGGCGACGGCGGGTACCTCGTCGCGCCCTACGACGTGCGCTATCTCGGTAACGCGCTCGAGTCGATGGTCCCGTTCGCGCTGCTCGCGATCGCCGAGCTGTTCGTGATCGTCTCCGGACGCGGGGGGATCGACCTGTCGGTCGGCGCGATCGTGTCGCTCGCCGGCATGGTGTTCGGGCTGATGGTCGGCGAGTGGGGGTGGCCGTTGCTCCCGTCGATCGTCGCGTGTGTCGCGGTGGGCGGCCTCCTCGGCGCTGTCAACGGGGCGCTCGTGGCGTACCTGCGGTTCCCCGCGCTCATCGCCACGCTCGCCACGTACTACGCGTACAGCTCGCTGGCCCTGGTGAGCAACGCGAATGCCCCGATCTCCACGCCGCCGATCGTGGCGCTGCACTCCCTCACGCGGAATGTGCACCTGCCGCTGCTGCCCCCGGTACCGCTGCACGTTTTCACGATCCTGGTCCCGTGCGCTGTCCTGGCCTGGGTGGTCCTGTCGCGGTCCACCTACGGCCGCTCGCTGTACGCGGTCGGCACCAACGACATCGCCGCCGGCTACGCGACCCAGCCGGTGACGCGCACACGGTTCACCGCCTACGTCGTCTCCGGCCTGCTCTCGGGCGTCGTGGCGCTGGTGACCGTGGCGCAGTTCGCCTCGGCGCGACCGGACGCCGGCGTCGTCGGCAACGGGATGGCCCTGCCCGCCATCACGATCGCGGTGCTCGGCGGCGTCGCGATCCAGGGCGGGATCGGGCGGGTGGGCGGCGTGGTCGTCGCGGCATTGCTCGTCACGTGGCTCAACGCGGGCATGCTGCTCGCGTTCGAGGGGTCGGAGGGCAGTCAGTACCAACTGCTCGCGCTGGGGCTCGTCCTCGTGCTGTCGGCCCTGCTCAACACGCTGGCCCTGCGCCGCTACGGAAGGCTCGCATGACGTTCACCGCCCGCCCGACGGAGGTGCCCGATGAGCTGGTCGCGCTCACCCGCCGGCTCGGCGACCCCGCCGCCGACCTGGTGGTGCTCGCCGAGGGCAACACGTCGGTCCGGCTCGACGACGACCGGTTCGCGGTCAAGGCGAGCGGCTCGCGGATGGACGTCGCGGACGCAGCCGACTTCGTCGTGGGTGAGCTGGCGGAGCTGATCGCCGTCCTGGAGGACGGGGCCGCCGACCAGGCCGAGCTGACCTGCCTGCTGTCGGCCGGGGTTACGCGCGCGTCCATCGAGACGCTCGTGCACGTGGCCGCGCTCGCGGCCGGGGCGGAGTGGGTGGCACACACGCACCCCACGGCGGTCGTCGGGCTGCTGGCCGTCACCGATGCGGAGGCGCTGTGGTCGGCACCGCTGTTCCCGGACGAGGCCGTCGTGCTCGGCGAGCCGGCCTGGGTGCCGTACGCGGCGCCGGGGATCACGCTCGGACGCAGGGTGCACGCCGCGATCCGCGAGCGGCTCGACCGCGACGGCGTCCCGCCCCGGCTCGTGCTGCTGGGAAACCACGGCATCGTCGCGCTGGGCGCCACCGCCGCCGAGGTCGAGACCATCACGACGATGGCGGTCAAGGCGGCCAGGGTGCGCGCCGTGGCGCTGTCGGCAGGCACCCCGGCACCGCTCGATGTGAGGCACGCGCGCGAGCTCGCCGGGCGGCCCGACGAGGCAGCTCGGCGCGCACTGCTCCGACGCTCCCCGACCAGATCCCAGGAGGCCCCATGAACCCGCTCGGCATCCACGCGCTCGTGTGGGAAGGCGGCTGGTCCCGTGCCGAGTGCGAGCGAGCCGTGCGCAGCACCCGGGAGGCCGGGTACGACGTGATCGAGATCCCGGCGCTCGACCCTGCCGCGATCGACGTCACGCACACGAAGGCCGTGCTCGCCGACCACGGCATCCGGGGTGTCTGCTCGCTCGGGCTCGACCTCGACGCGGATATCTCCTCCCCCGACCCGGACGTCGTCGTGCGCGGAGAGGCGAAGCTCGCCGACGCGCTGGCCGTCGTCACGGGCATCGGCGGCGACTACCTGGGCGGCGCCGTCTACTCCGCGCTCGCCAAGTACGACCGGCCGCTCGATCCGCGCGGGAGGGAGAACATGCTGGCGGGACTGCGCAGGCTCGCCCGCAGCGCCGCCGACCACGGCGTGACGGTGGGGCTCGAACCCGTCAACCGCTACGAGTCCAACGCGATCAACACCGTCGCGGACGCGCTGGCCGTGATCGAGGAGGTGGGCGAACCGAACGTCGTCGTCCACCTGGACGTCTACCACGCCAACATCGAGGAGCGGGACTTCGTCTCGCCGGTGGTGGCGGCCGGCGACCGGCTCGGGTACGTCCACGTGGGCGAGTCTCACCGCGGGTACCTGGGTACCGGAACCATCGATTTCCCCGCGGTCTTCGGCGCCCTCGCCGCAGCCGGCTACGCCGGGCCCGTCACGTTCGAGTCATTCTCTCGCGCGGTCGTCTCCCCCGACCTCTCCGACCGGCTCGCTGTGTGGCGCGACCTGTGGTCGGACGGCATGGACCTCGCCGTGCACGCGCGTCGGTTCGTCGCTGACGGGCTGGCCACAGCCCAGGCCCGCGCGTCAGGACCTCCCGAGACAATGGTCGTCCCAGCAGGTGATGGGCGAAATCGTCAGCTGCCTGACAACCCCCTGGGCTGAGAATCGGATCCGCATCGACGCGTGCTCTCGACTCCGGCAAGCGCCGAGAGCCACAGCAGTGAACTCAACGCCTCTTCTGCCGATATGCGTGCATCAACTGTCCGACGTGACCAGGGTGCTGGCTTCAGCTGTCGGGCACGGCGGTTCGGCGCCGCTGGGCGCGGTGGGCGAGCGCATCGAGGATGCGTTGCCATGCCGGTGATGCCTCGGAGATCCGGGAAACGACCAGCTTCAGATACCCTGGCTGGCTGCTGTCGCGTTCGTGTTTGATCTCCCATGCGTCCATGTCATCGATGAGCCGGTCCACGCGTGGATCGTGCGGATCCCAGTCGACTGATTGATCACAGGCGAGATACAGGCGCGTCGTCTCGGGGTCGTCGAAGTTGGCGTTCTTGTCCCGTATCCGCTGCGGCATGACGTGCGGATCCAGTGCCTGCATCAGGATCCACGAGTCGCGCTCCAGTCGTACCCTCAGTTCGCTGACCCCAAGACTGCGCATCCGGTCCAGGATGGCAACCACCTCGGGAGGCAGGACAAGCCTTTCGCCGCTGGCCAATTCAGCGATCCGGCTGCGGTAATCGGTGAGCTGGTCGATCTTGCGCTGCAATTCGGCGTCGATGTCGGTGATGGCCGCGGCGAACTCGGTCGGCTGTGCATGCAGCAGCGCGTCGATACGAGCCAGCGGAACACCGGCATCGGCGAGGGTCCTGATCCGGATGAGATCCACCGCCGCTTGCGCGCTGTAGCGGCGGTAGCCGGAGGCATCGCGCTCGGGCTCGGGCAACAGGCCGACGTGGTGGTAGTGGCGAATGGTGCGCACGGTCACGCCGGCGGTCGCCGCGAACTGGCTGATCGTGAGCACCGTCCTCCTCGGGTCTTCGTGACACGTGATTGTGCAGAGATTAGGGGCGAGCCGCCCGGTCGACGACGTCGCGGATCGCCTGGACCACGGCATCGGGGCGGTCGAAGCAGAGCCGGTGGTGGAGGGTGTCGGAGAGGATGCGTTGTTCCCCGTGCGAGACCGCGCTCACCAGGGCCGCGTCCATTCTCGTCTTGCCGTCATGCATCTCTTGCAACGTCCGCTCCGACGTCAGCGCCTGCTGGGCGGGGTCGGTGCCCACCACGGTGAGAGCGACCACCGGGACGTCGGGAATGTTCGGCCCGGCCCGCAGTTCGGCGGCGAGTTCGGCCGACTTGCCGCGCTCGGCGATGCCGACGTGGATCCATTCGTCACTCACCTTGGCATCGATCAGCGCCTGCCGCACGTGCTCCGGGTAGTCCGCGAGCAATTCGCCGTGCATCTCGCGCAGGGCCGGGCGCATCTGTTCCAGCTGCTCCCGATCAGGCGCCATCTGCTCGACCGCGGCGAGATGCACTGCGGGCGGCAGGAAATTGTCCCAGTCTCGATGGAGGGCGTCCAACCAGACCAGTCCCGCCACGTCCTGCGGGTACAGCTGCGCGAACCGATGCGCGTACAAGCCGCCGAGGGAGTGCGCCACCAGCACGTATGGGGCGGCGATGTCCTGGGCGCGCAGCAGTTCGTGCAGTTCCGTGGCGACCGCGGCGGCGGTGCGCGGCAGCGGAAGGGGATCGCTGTAGCCCGTGCCGCCGCGGTCGTACACCACAGCGGTGGTGAACTGCGACACCTGTTGCTGGACACCGAAGTAGTCCAGGCCGACCGCGCTGGCGCCCGGCAGGAACACGACGGCTGGTCCGCCGCTGCCCGACCGATGCACGAAAATGCGACGGCCGTCGATCTCCTGGAACCCCCCGATCGGCGGGGCGAGCCGAGCCGAGAAAGCGCTGTTGTACGTCATGCGACAAGGCTCCGACCCTGACGTAGGGTCAGGGTCAACCCCTTCCGCCGCAGTACCCGAAACGTGCGCAGGTGTTCGGCACGCTGCCGTACTGACGTGAGCGCGGTCGACGTGATCTGGTGATCTCGAAACCCCCCAAGAACGACCGACAGCCGCGCGCCCGACCATGACCGACGCTCATGGCAAGGGCGGTGCACTGCATCAACAGCGGGTGTCCGTGCGCGTCATGAGCGGCCTGTCTCCTGCGACGCCTGAAGCCGGGCATTCAGGCGCTGCATGGTCTCTCGGAACACCTCGATCTCCTGCGCACCCGTCAGGGCGATCCAGCGCTCCTCGACCCCCCGCCCGGCTGCCACGGCCACGGAGCGAACCGCGTCGCCGCGGGGAGTCAGGAACACCAGACGCGCCCTTCGGTCGCGCGGGTCCGGTCGGCGCTCGACGTAGCCGGCGCGTTCAAGCTGGTCCACGGCCTCGCCCATCGACTGCTTGCGCATGTTCGCGAGCCTCGCGAGCTCGCTGATCTGGATCCCCTCCGGCGGGACGAAGGGGAAGACGTTGGCGTGCGAGGCACGGATCCCGTCGAGTCCGGCGGAGCGCAGCGCGGCGTCGACGTCCTCGCCCCAGCGCTGGCCCAGCAGCCGCAGCAGAAGACCGAGGGAGCGGTGCGGGTTCGACAGTTCTTCCATGAGATAGACAGGCGCCTGTCCTTCTGAGATAGTCAGGAACCTGACCACTCTACAGGAGATCCCGATGCCCACCGTGCATGTGCTCGACTCGACGATGTCGTACCTCGACCAGGGGTCCGGAACCCCGATCGTGTTCCTCCACGGAAACCCCACGTCGTCGTACGTCTGGCGGAAGGTTCTGCGCCGGATCGGCCGGCAAGGTCGCCTACTGGCACCCGACCTGATCGGCATGGGCGAGTCCGGCAAACCACCGCTGGGGTACCGCTTCGCCGATCACGCCCGCTACCTGGACGCATGGTTCGACGCCCTCGGGCTCGACCGCGTGGTCCTTGTGGGCCACGACTGGGGCGGCGCGCTCGCCTTCGACTGGGCCACCCTGCACCCGGATCGGGTGCTCGGGGTGGCGTTCATGGAGACGATCCTCAAGCCGATGTCGTGGGAGGAGTTTCCCGAGGGTGGCCGCGACCGCTTCCAGAAGCTCCGGACCCCCGGCGTCGGCGAGCACCTGGTCCTCGACCGCAACATCTTCATCGAGGACGCGCTGCAGCGCACGATTCTGTCCGGCCTCGACTCCGAGGACCACGACGTCTACCGGAAGCCCTACCTCAGCCGGGAGAGCCGCCTACCGCTCCTCGTGTGGCCGCGATCGATGCCGATCGACGGTGAACCGGCCGACGTGGTGGCACGGGTCAAGGCATACGACGAGTGGCTGGAGTCGACGCCCCAGGTGCCCAAGCTGCTGCTCACGTTCGGCACCAACCCCACCCTGATGATCGGCCCCGCCATGGCCGACTGGTGCGAGCAGCACATCGCCGGCCTGGAGGTGGAGGACTGCGGCGAGGCCGGGCACAACGCCCCGGAGGACCGGCCGGCGGAGATCGCGGACGCGATCACGGCCTGGGCAAGGCGACATCAGCTCCTCGGGGACGCCTCACCGGCGTGCGCCGCTGCCACGCGCCAGGGTGAGCCGGCGTACCGGGTGGACAGGTTCGTCGTTCCCGAGACCGCCCTCGACGAGTTCATGGCGGGCGTGCGCCGGACGCACCGACTGCTGGAGCAGCAGCCCGGCTTCGTCTACGACCTGCTCCTCGAGGGCGAGAGCAGTGCGGGGACCAGAGCAGTCGTGACCCTGGCGGCCTGGACGGACGATGCAGCCCTGGCCGAGGCCCGGACCGTGGTCCGGGATCTGCACGAGCAGACGCATTTCTCACCACAGGAGACGTTCACCCGGCTCGGCATCACCGCCGAGATCGGCAACTACTCGCCGCTGGCCCGGTCGGATCGGTAACCAGTCGCGTGCTCCGCGCGGTGCGCGCACTGGCCCCCCGCCCGCGCATCCGGGGCAGGGTGCGTTCAAGCCACACGGCAAGTACGCGTTCGACTGCTCGGTCTTGAAACAGTTGCCGGCGGCCCGCATGGATGCACTGTGCCGCGGGAGCTCGCTATGGGTTTGTCCGCTCAGCCGGCGTGCTGCGGGGCTACGACCGCCGCAACCGCTTCCACGTCACATGCATCGGGTCCGGCCCTCTCGCCGTCAGCTGCAATGCCCCGTCAGGCATCAGCTCCGCGTCACGGACCAGGATTTCGCCCACGCCGTAGGGGTCGGCACCGACAAGTACATGGTGCGTGAGCGTGCTGCCTTCGATGCTCACCCAACCTGCGTAGGACACGTTAAGAACGCCACTGCTCGGCTGGGCCGAGATCGTGGCGGACATCCCGCCGTCGGGCGTATACAGAATGACGCCACCTGGGTGTTCACCGAACGGATAGCTGAGGACACCATCCCTTCCGATCGAGACCACTCCCTGCAGTTCCCACACACCGATCAGACTACTGAGTTCCACGTCATCCATCCTTTCCTCGGTTATCGCCGGTCTTCTTCGTTGTCGGGGAGCGGGGCGAGACTTCCCTCGTCAACCTTCCCGCTTACCAGCAGGGCCGCCCGTCGCTCGCCAGGGTCAGGTTCACCTGCAGAACGGCAGCAT
>JAODNO010000631.1 GCA_025465235.1 Pseudonocardia sp. | reverse complement strand
CAGCGGGTGGTGCTCGCGGACCACCATCACGTGGTCAGCGGCCAGGTAGGCGTCGGGGAAGCCGAGCACGGCCAGCGCACGGGCCGCCGGCGACTCCACCAGCCGCATCGTGGCGCCGAGCACCGTCACGCAGGTGCCCTCGGTACCGACCAGCGCCTTTGCCAGGTCGAACCCGTTCTCCGGGAGCAGTTGGTCGAGGTTGTAACCCGACACCCGTCGCGTCAGGTCGGGGAAAGAGGCGCGCACATCGTCGGCGAGCCGGTCGGCGAGCCCGCGCAGCGCGTCCGGGACACGACCTTCGGCAAGCAGGCCCCGGTCGAGCTGCAGGCGCTCCCCGCGGTAGGTCAGCACGTCGAGGGCGTGGACGTTGTCGACCGTCTTGCCCCACGCCACGGAGTGCGAGCCGCAGGCGTTGTTGCCGATCATCCCGCCGAGCGTGCAGCGGTTGTGCGTCGACGGGTCGGGCCCGAACGTCAGGCCGTGCGGCCGGGCCGCATCGCGCAGCGCGTCGAGCACGAGACCGGGCTGGACGCGCGCGGTCCGCGCGTCGGGGTCGATCTCCAGCACGCCGTCGAGGTGCTTCGTGAAGTCCAGCACCACTGCCGTGTTCACCGCCTGCCCGGCGATGCTCGTGCCCGCCCCGCGCGGGAGCACCGGCACCTGGTGGGTTCTGCAGACCGACACCGCGGCCTCGACGTCGTCCGTGTCCACCGGCGCGACCAGGCCGATCGGCACCCGCCGATAGTTCGACGCGTCGGCGGAGTACATGGCGCGCGTGCCGGTGTCGAACCGGACGTGGCCGCGGACGGTCCTGGCCAGGTCGGCGTGCAGGTCGGCGATGTCGGGAGGCAGAGGGTCCGTGCTCACGAGGTTCAGTCTGTGCTGCTCGACGACGGCGGAGGTACCGAACCCGACGTGGGCTTCGCCGCAGCAGGCGGGGAGGCCGGCTTCTCGGCGGGCCCATGCCCGTGCCCGTGGCCGTGCCCATGGCTTGCGCCGCCACCGATCACCGGGTCGCCCGCTCGCAGCGGCGCGCCGTGATAGCGGCCCTCGTGGGCGATGATCGGGCGCTGGTCACCGGCCAGCTCGGGGTGCTTGGCCTCCAGCTGCTGACGACGGTCCCACTGCCGGCGCAGGCCGGTGACGTACTCGCGGTTCCCGTCGTAGGTGCCGCGCCAGGTCTGCGGCATCTGCTCCTTGGCCAGCCCCGCGTCGGCCCGCCCCCCGAGGCTGAACCCGGCGGGGATCTTGCGGGTGGCACCGCCACACTCGGGGCAGCCCGGCGGCGGCGCGTCGAACGACGTGAGCTGCTCGAAGCGCAGTCCGCAGTCGCATCGGTACACATAGATCGGCATGGGCCCTCCGGGCGTCGTGCGTGGATACGAGTGCCGGAGCACTCGTATCCACGCACAAGCCATTACCAGTTGGAGACCGACTTGGTCAGGATGTCGGCGATGTCGTCCTCGGTCGGCGTCTTCGGACAGGTGGCGAGAAGCCGCTGCTGCTTCATCGTGCCCGGTACGAGGTCCGGCACGTCGGACTCCGTGTACCCGACGCCCCCGATCCCGTTCGGAATCCCGATGTCGCGCATCAGCGAGACCAGCACCGACGGCAACTGCTCACGCGAGTCGTTCACCTTGTCAGCGCGCGGGTCCATCAGCTCCGCCGCCCGCAGGTGCCGTTCCGGTGCACTCTCGAAGGAGAACCGGACCGCCTCCGGCGCGGTCAGCGACACCGACTGGCCGTGCGGGACCATCGGCTCCTCCTGCGGGTAGCCCGCAGGGTGGTAGTCCTTGACCATGCCGGCGATGGGATAGGCGTTCGCGTGTGGGATGTGCACGCCGGAGTTGCCGAAGCCCATTCCGGCGAAGGTCGCGGCCATCATCATGTTCGAGCGCGCCTCGAGGTTGTCGCCCTCGTGCACGGCCGTGCGGAACGACTGCGCGATGAGGTTCATCGCCTTCTCGCACCACAGGTCCGACACGGGGTTCGAGCCGCAGTAGGTCACCCGCTCCTCGGGCTTCTTGCGGTCGAACGTCGTGTAGTAGCGCGCCGTGTAGCTCTCCACGGCGTGGCACACGATGTCCATCCCGGACGCGGCGGTGACCTCGGGCGGCAAGCTCATCGTCAGCAGCGGGTCGATCACGGCGAGGGTCGGGCGCAGCCGCCAGTGGCTGATCCCGGTCTTCACCTTCATCGACAGGATGTCCAGCACGCACATCGCCGTGGACTCCGACCCGGTGCCCGCCGTGGTCGGGATCGCGATCAGCGGCTTCAGCTGGCCCTGCGGCGACTTCGCCTTCCCGATCGGCTTGTTGATGTAGTCCATCAGCTCGCCGGGATGGCTGGTGAGCAGGTTGATCGCCTTGGCCGTGTCGATCGCCGACCCGCCGCCGACGGCGACGAACCCGTCCCACGGGCCCTGCGCGCGGGCGTACTCGGTGGCCTTGTTCATCGAGTCGTCGGTCGGCTCGACATGCACGCCGTCGAAGATCTCCGACTCGATGCCGTAGCGCTTGAGGTTGTCGGCGATCCGCTGCGGCGCGCCCAGCGCGTGGATGCCGGGGTCGGTGACGATCAGGGCCCGTTTGACGCCGTAGCCGGCCATCTCGAAGCCGACCTCGTCGGAGGCGCCCGCACCGAACTTCAGCGGAGGCGCACCCCAGGTGAAGATCGTCTCCTCGGTGAGCTCCACGTCGGGGTGACTCATGTGTACGACTCCTCCGGCGCGGTACGCAGCTGGTGGATCTGCTCGGCGTCGTGGCCGAACACCATCGTCGCGTCCGTCTCCTCCTGGATCGCGCGCAGCTTCTCGACCGACGCGTAGAACTGCTCCAGGTTGTTGACGATGGCCGCAGGTGTGGCGGGCGGCCCGTAGCTCTCACCCATGTACACCGCGTCCGAGGTGAAGATCATGGTGCCGGTGTCGGGCAGGTCCACCTGCATCGACATGCAGCCGACCGTGTGACCCGGCGTCTCGATGAGCTTCACGCCGGGGAGGAAGTCTGTGTCGCCGGAGACGGTCTCGAACGTCAGCCCCTCGTAGTCGGTCTTGAGGTGCGCGCCGGTGAACAGCCCGTCGAAGCCGAAGGCGAAGTCCTTCTCCTTCTCGTGGCAGACGAGCTTCGCGTTCGTGTTCTTGAACATCTGCGCGTTGCCGGCGTGGTCGAAGTGGAGGTGCGAGAGGATCACGTAGTCGATCTGGTCGAGCCCGATGCCCATCTGGTTCAGCCGGGAGTCGAGGTACTCCTCGTCGCTGACGTTGTCGTAGGGGAAGAAGTCGTGCAGGCCTGTCGGCCCCCAGCGCTCCTCCCAGTCCCGCGGGCAGCTCGTGTCCCAGAGGATCCGGCCCTCGTCGGTCTCGACGAGCACGCAGTGGGTGGGCACATCGACCCACGGGGCGGGCGCATCCTTGGAGTTCCGGTCGGTGATGGAGCGGCCCGGCTTGATCAACAACCAGGTTAGGTCCGCGGTCATGGCCCCGCACGGGATCACGCTCACCTTGTTCGCAGTCGCCATCGTGGTCCTCTCGACGTTGAGCCAGGCCGCGCTCGCCCGCGCGGCCCAGCCCGACCGTGGCATGTGGCATGCCACTCGTCAATGTGTGCACACTCGTCGATGGATCAGGTTCGCCTGGTCCAGCCGAGATCGACGTCCACACCCCCGGGTGGGGTTCCTGCCTCCTGTGCGATGAGCAGCTCGGCGGTGCGCAGGAGGTGCGCCTGCATCGCCTCGGCGGCTCCGTCCGCGTCACGGGCCTCGATGCGGTCGAGCACCTCGCGGTGCTCGGCCACGATGTCGTCGAGGCTCCGCGACAGGCCGGCCGTCGAGACGCCGCGGCGCAGCACCATGTCCCGCAGCCCGTCGACGTACTCGGCGAGGCGCAGGTTCCCGGAAGCCTGCAGCACCACCAGGTGAAACCGGCGGTCGTGCTCCCACATGCGGTACTCGTCGTCGGCCCGCGCGCAGCGTTCCATCGCCTGGTAGAGCCGCCGCAGCTCGCGGCGTCCGCTCTCGTCGATCTGCTGGCTGGCGCGTCGGGTGGCGGGCACCTCCAGCAGCAGCCGCAGCGCGAAGACCTCCTCGAGGTCGTGCAGTGAGGTCTGCAGCACCCGCACCCCGCGGTTGCGCTCGAAGCGGACCATACGTTGCTGCGCGAGCTTGATCAGCGCTTCGCGGACGGGCGTGCGCGAGACGCCGAGCTGCGTGGCCAGCGTCTGCACCGAGTGCAGCGTGCCGGGCGGCAGCTCGCCGCTGATGACGGCGGCGCGCAGCGCGTCGAGCACCTGGGCGTTGACCGTGTCGGTCTGCCGGACCTGCTTCACGGCGACGGCCGGGGCTTCCGCTGAGCCTGCGTCATCCGGCCAGGCCGCGCACGACGTCCTCGGCCACCCCGAACATCGCGCGCGCCGTCCTGCCGTCGTGGAACTCGCCGATCGCCGTCATCTCCCACGCGGGGCCGTTCCTGCGCAGCACGCTCATCACCACCCCCGTGCGCGGCTCGGAGTCGCTGAGGTCGAATCGGACGAGCTCGGCGCCGGAGCCGAGGTCGAGCAGCCGGCAGTACGCGCTTCCCACCTCGGTGAACTGCTGGCCGCGGAACGAGTTCACGACGAACACAATGGCCGTGATCTCGGCGGGCAGCCCCTGCAGGTCCGCGGTGATCGTCTCGTCGTCCCCCGAGCCGTGCCCGGTGAGGTTGTCCCCGGAGTGCTCCACGAGCCCGCGGAAGGCGAGCTTGTTCATGAACCACACCGCGTCCACCTTCGTGCCCGTGCTCCCGATCAGGATGGCCGACGCATCGAGGTCGATCGTGCTTCCGCGCGAGCCGGGGTCCCACCCCAGACCCATGGCCACCCGGCGCAGTGCGGGTGCCCCGCCTTTGGTGAGGGAGACCGTCTGGCGTTTGGCCAGCGACACCTTGCCCTTGTCCAGGGTGATCCTGCCGCCGGCGGGGTGGGCGGCGGCGGGCGCGGAAGCGACAGGCGGCGGCGGGGGCTCCTCCTCCACCGAGATGCCGAAGTCCACGGCGATGCCGGCCAGCCCGTTCGCGTA
>JAODNO010000601.1 GCA_025465235.1 Pseudonocardia sp. | reverse complement strand
TGGGCCCTTCACCGGTGACCGGCCGCTCCCGGCTGCTGATCATAGGGGCGTTGCTGCTGGGGACGTTGCTCGCCGCGCTGGATCAGACCATCGTCTCGACCGCATTGCCGACGATCGTGGGTGACCTGGGTGGCTTGAATCACCTGTCCTGGGTGGTCACGGCCTACCTGCTCGCCTCCACGGTCTCCACACCCTTGTGGGGCAAGTTGGGTGATCTCTACGGGCGGAAGGTGTTCTTCCCTCGGTGTCACGAGCGTCGTCGGTCCGCTGCTCGGTGGGCTGTTCGTCGACCACCTGTCGTGGCGGTGGGTGTTCTACGTCAATCTCCCCGTGGGAGCGGTCGCGCTCGTGGTGGTCGCCGCAGCGCTGCCGGCCACCGGGCCGCGGGTCAAGCGGCAGATCGACTATCTCGGCACGGCCACCCTGGCCGCGGCCGTCACCGGCCTGGTGCTGGTGACCACGCTGGGGGGGACGACCTACCCGTGGGGGTCGCCGTTCATCGTCGGGCTCGCCGCCTTCAGCGTCGTGCTGCTCGTGGTATTCGTGCTGGTCGAGCGCCGCGCGCCAGAGCCCGTCATCCCGCTGAGTCTTTTCCGCAACCGCGTCTTCTCCGTGGCTGCCGCCATCATCTTCGCCGTCGGCTTCGCGATGTTCGGTTCGATCACCTTCCTGCCGCTGTTTCTGCAGGTCGTCAAGGGCGCCACCTCCACAAGCTCGGGCCTGCAGCTGCTGCCGATGATGGGCGGGCTGCTGCTCACATCGATCGGATCTGGGCAACTGATCTCCCGGTGGGGCCGTTACAAGGTCTTCCCGGTCACCGGTACCGCGGTCATGACCGCGGGCCTGTTCCTGTTCTCCACCATGGATCAGAACACGCCCACCCCGATGGTGTGGTTGTTCATTTTCGTGCTCGGCGTGGGCATCGGTGGGGTGATGCAGGTGTTGGTGATCGCGGTGCAGAACGCCGTGGACTACACCGACCTGGGCACGGCGACGTCAGGGGTGACATTCTTCCGATCCATCGGCGGCTCATTCGGCACCGCGGTGTTCGGTGCGATCTTCGCGGGGGCGCTGAGCGGGAACCTGGCGGGGCGGCTGGTCGGCCAAGCCCTGCCTCCCGGGCTCACCGGCGTCAGCGTGAGCCCCGAGCAGCTCGTCGCGTTGCCGGCGGCGGCACGCGCCGCCTACGTATCTGCCTACGCCGCCTCGCTGCAGAACGTCTTCCTCGCCGCTGTTCCGGTTGGCGCGATCGCGTTCGGGCTGACCCTGTTGCTGCCGGAGATCCGGCTGCGCACCGCGGTCGGCGGCGACGCCGAGGAGGCATTCATGCCGCCCCCAGGGCGTACCTCGCTTCAGGAGGTCGAGCGCAAGCTCAACACCCTGCTGCAACGCGAGAACCGGGCGGACATGTACCGGCGGCTGGGCGCCCGGGCCTCGGTCGACCTCGAGCCCCGACCGACCTGGCTGCTCTACCGCTTCGACGAGCATCCGGCGTCGAACCTGGCCAGCCTTGCGCACCGGCTGCGCACCGACCGCGCCACCCTCGAGCCACTCGCGGAACACCTCGTCGAACGCGGCCTGCTGGCCGGTACCGATGCCGGCGAAGACGAGGTGCTGGCGCTGACACCGGCCGGGCGGGCCGCTCTCGACGGTCTCACCGCCGCCCGCCGCGACGGATTGGCCGAGCTGCTCGCCGGCTGGCATCCCGACGCCCACCCGGAGCTGGCCCAACGTCTACAGGAACTGGCCCACGACCTGCTCGCCGACGACGAACGGATGCTGCGCGACGCGGGATCCACACCCGCAACCACGTGAGCGTCGCCGGCCCCTCCGGCGGGATATGGCGGACGCCCGTCCCACGCCGCGCATCGGCGTTCGTCAGCTCGACCGGATCTGGCATGCGCCGGTAACTGCTGGACCGGATACTCATCGTCAACGAGCGACACCTGCGCCGGGTCATCACCGTCCACATGTCGAGCACGCCGCACGCCCACACCGATCCCTCGCACAACTCGCACCAGCGCAAGCCGAGACCGGGCCACCGGAACCGATCCACCTGCCCGACTGCCTCCGGGGATCATGTCCGATATCCCGGACCCCTGCCCCAGATCCGCTCGGGCGTCGGGGATCCCGGCCTCGACGCTCGTTCACCCCCGCCGCTCATCGCTCAGCCACACGCACGTCATCGCATTCGGGGAACTGCCGATGCGGTGAGGCCCCGGCACGCGGGCCACGAGGTTCATCACCGCCGACAACGACGGGATCATCCGCGTTGCTGGCCGCCGCGAAACCTACCCGCTCGTTCCGGCACAGGCGGACGGCCGCTCCGTCCGCGCCTCGCCGGCGATCGCGCTGGAGGGCCGAGTTGAATCGTTTGCACCCCGCCTTCGGCGCCGCGTGACGGCCGCAACCGGGTGCGGGTCCACGCTCGCAACGATCAACGCCACCCGCACGCCCAGCCGGCCGGGGACAGCGTGGCCGTTGCTGACGCGTGCATCGTGGTCTGCGACAGGTCGAGCGCGGCCTGCTCTGTCGGGCTATGCCCGTACTCCGTCGGGACCACGCGGCGTGCCCGGCGATCGCGTGCGATCGTCCGGCCGTGTGATGACGCAACGGCGTCGGCGTCAGAAGCGTGGTGAGCGGTATTCCGGAACGTCGATCCCGAGGAGCCACCATGACCGAACGCCCGGGGCCAATGCTGGACGACGGCGCAGTCGATCTCCGCAACCACACGGACGGGCACTACGCGAGGCTCGCCGACGGCTACAACGACATCTGGTCGAAACGCTCGGAGTACCTCACGTGGATGAGCGCGGAGATCGCCGACCGGCTCCGGGTCCCGGAGGGCGCCCGAATCGCCGACATCGGGGCGGGCACCGGGTTGTTCCTCGGGCGGCTGATGGAGTGCGCGTCCCCGCGAACACCCATCCTGTGCGTCGACCCGTCGGCGGAGATGCTCCGGCAGCTACCTCGGGACCCGCGGCTGCGGCCGGTGCAGAGAACCGCGGAGGACGTCGCCGCCGGGCGCGTGGCGCTGCCCTACGAGGCGCTCGACGCCGTCCTGATCAAGGAGACGATCCACCACCTCACGGACGCGCCCGGCACCCTGCGGGGACTCGCCGACCTGCTGGCGCCCGGTGGCCGGATACTGGTCGTCACGCTGCCGCCGCTGCTGGACTACCCGCTGTTCCAGGCCGCGCTCGACCGCTTCGCGACAGGACAACCCGAGCCGGAGAGCCTCGCGGACGCCATGCGTGCGGCGGGGCTCGAGACCGAGTACTCGATCGAGGCATTCCCCGTCACCATCGACCGGGAGCACTACCTCGACCTCGTCGGCAACCAGTGGATGTCGGTGTTGTCCAGCTTCACCGACGAGGAACTGGCGGCCGGACTCGACGAGATGCGGGACCGGTACCCGCAGCGGGAGCTCCGCTTCGCCGACCGCTTCGCGTTCATCTCCGGCGTCCGGTGATCCCACCAGCCCGGCCAGGAGCCCGCCTCCGCGTGGGGCGGGCTCCTCGCGTGTCCAGGACGAGGGATCGGGAGCCGTCCGGCCTGCGCCTCCGGCCCTCAGGCCGACTGGGCGAGGCCGATGACGTTGCATCGGCGTCCTTCACGGAGGCGATAGAGCTGGCCGGTGCGCAGCCCGATCTCGTCGGCAACCTCGTGGGCGGACAGCACGGGGTCAGTGGTTCTGATGGTTCACCAACGAGTGAGGAGCCATCCCGAGGTGCTCTCACGCCAGTACGGTCCCACTTGCCGGGCCCGGCACCACGACCGATACGAGACCACCATGACTCTCGAAGAGACCACCTCGGGCCAGTCGCCGCCTCCGCGCCGCCGTTCACTCCCGCGCAGCGCGCCGAGCTCGCCGTGATCCTGCGGCGCCCACAGCGGATGAACCGAATGAGCTACGAGGAAGCCGTAGCCATCCTCGGCCGCGAGGTGACCGCCCAGCTCCAGACGCCGCCATCGGAACCACTGACCCGCGCGCAGATCGACCTGATCATCGGCCTGATCACCTCGGATGACGAGCAGTACCCCTGACGAAACGCCCCGACACCGCGGGCGCTTCGTGCGCTAGCCCGTGCTGGGTACCACGCGGCCCGGCGATGGCGAACCGTCACCGGGGCAAGGCCTACCCGCTCGACTTCCCCTCGAGCTCCAACCGCAAGCTCAGGTACGAGGGGACACGCATGACCTACGAACAAGAGAGCCGACGCTGGAAACCATCAAGCCCGACCGAGGGTGCCGGGGGCAGACTGGTCTGGTGCGGAGGTGTCGGCGCAGGTCGAGGCTCAGTCGACCCTGCGGGGCGCGCTCGGTGCGTGCGGTCGTGCTGGTCCTGCCCGGTGGGGAGGCCGAGAGCCGGAAGCCGCACATGTGGCTGGCCGAGATGTTTCTGTGGCCCCTGGCCCTGCGGATCGCCCGGCGGGGACGGCGGCACGGCGTGGCCGGGCACGTGCTGCGCTATCGCTATCGGGGGTGGAACGGCGAGCGCGCCGACCCGGTGACCGACGCGCGGTGGGCCCTGGCCGAGGTGCGGCGGCGGTACGGGCCGGTTCCCGTCGGGCTGGTCGGCCATTCGCTCGGCGGCCGGGTGGCGGTCCACGTCGCCGATGATGCGAGCGTGACAGGCGTCGTGCTTCTCGCTCCCTGGCTGGAGGAGGCGGATTC
>JAODNO010000309.1 GCA_025465235.1 Pseudonocardia sp. | reverse complement strand
GCGCCGGGCACGCCGGACGGCAGCGGTGGGCGGCCGCCCGCGACACGGACGGCGTGCGCGTGCCGCGCGGCCGTACCTCGCTGTCGGCCCTGCGGGACATCGGCCGCAGCGGTGACGCGGTGGTGGGCTGGGGCTGAGCCTCAGCCGGCCGCGGGCGTGACGCCGGGCAGGAGCCTCGTGGCGAGCCCCGGGTAGTTCAGGACCGCGGCGTCGGCGTCGACCACCAGCTCTGCGGTGAAGTCGCCGCTACGGAACTCCACCACAGCCTGCCCCGTGGCGTCGTTCAGCTCCGACACCGTGCGGTAGGTCTGCTCGACCACCCGCACGTCGAGATCGGGCAGCGACACGAACACCACCGGCACGGTGTGCTCGCCCGCCTCGCGGTGCAGACCGAGGCGGCGGATCGGGATCGTGTTGAACATCGGGCTGAACCCCAGGTCGACGTCGACCGCGCCCACGAAGTCGGTGCGGGTGCTTCCACCGCCGGTCCCCGTGTCGAGCAGCCATACCCCGTCGTCAGTACGGTTGATCGTCAGGTGACGTTCCCGCTCCGCGGTGGCCGCCGTCACCGAGAGCCGCTCCAGCCCCCCGTCCTCGCCGACGATCAGCCGGTAGGAGGCGGTGAAGTCACCCCCCGGCTCAGCCCGGACCATCCTGCCCAGCGCGCGGAAGCCCGAGGTGTGGAGGAGCAGTCGCGCACCTTCGAGCCCGTGGCCGTCGTCGGCCCTCCAGGTGAGCATCGTCGTCATCAGAACCACCGTAGACGACGCTGTGCGCCGCCGGCTGAGGGTGACACTCAGCACCCGACCGAAATGGTAGGCCGCATACGGACAGGCACAGGCACGGTGCAGCGCCCCCTTCTCGAGCGGATGACGGGCACATCCTGCACCGCAGGGGACAGATCGGCCAGTCCCCGCAGTCGATCAACCTTCCTGCCGTACCTGCTCGGGTTCCAGATCATCACGAACGCCCCGAAACACCGGTTGGCGAAGGCGGCCACCGTCGGTCCAGCCGGTGTGTGCGACCTCGACGACGGTCAGCGGCTCGCACCAGTGCGCCCCGACGCCGTCGGGTCGCGGCAGCCGCTCGGTGAACGGTGCCCGGTCCACCTCGATCAGCCGCTCGCGCAGCACGCGCTGGGCCGTCTCTCCCGCGAGACCGGAGCCGACCCTTCCGGCGTAGCGCAGCCCGTCGCCGTCGGGGACGCCGAGCAGGAGCGCGCCGATCCGGTTCGCGCTGCTCCGTTCCGGCCGCCAGCCGCCGACGACGCAGACCTGCGTGTGCCGATGGGTGACCTTCGTCCAGCTCGGGCTCCGCCGCCCCGGCCGGTAGACGCCGTCGCGACGCTTGGCCACCACACCCTCCATGCCCCGCTGACGCGTGGCCTCGAGGAGAGCACGGCCGTCGGTGTAGGTCGGGGACAGGGAGAGGATCGGCAGCGGGGCGAGATCGAGGCGCTCGAGGGTGCCACGGCGCTCCTCGAGCGGGCGCTCCAGCAGCGACACGCCGTAGAGGCGCAGCACGTCGAACACCATGTAGGTCACGGGCCGAGCCTGCGCCGTGCGTTGCATGACGGGGCCGTGCATGCGGTCCTGCAGCGCCGCGAAGCTCGGGACGCCGCCCTCGAGCAGCACGACCTCACCGTCGAGCAGGACGTCGGGCGCGAGCCGGGTGAGGTCGGCGAGCTCGGGGAAGTTCCCCGTGACGTCACGCCCGGTGCGACTGGTGAGGCGGACCTGACCGTCAGCCACGTCGGCGAGCAGCCGCATCCCGTCCCACTTCACCTCGAACAGCCATTCCGGACCAACCGGAAGGGCTCCAGGGGTGGCGAGCATGGGCTGCACGCCGTCATGCTGGCACCCGGTAGAGAGTCACACAGTGTTGCTGGCGAGGTTTGCTCGCGGAAGGAACAGGGGCCTGCATGCGCGCAATGTGGAGCGGCGCCGTGTCATTCGGTCTGGTCAGCGTGCCGGTCAAGGCGTACTCGGCCACGACCAACCATGACGTCCGGTTCCACCAGGTGCACGCGGCCGACGGTGGGCGGATCAAGTACAAGCGCACCTGCTCGGTCGACGGCGAGGAGGTGGAGTACGCCGACATCGTCAAGGGCTACGAGACCGACGACGGCGAGCTCATCACCCTCAGCGAAGAGGATCTCGACTCGCTGCCCACCGCGACCGGGCACGAGATCGACGTCATCGAGTTCGTCCCGGCCGACCAGATCGACCCGCTGCTGTTCGAGAAGAGCTACTACCTCGAACCGGACGTCAAGGCGGCCAAGCCCTATGCGCTGCTGCGCGAGGCGCTGGTGCAGACCGACCGGATGGCCGTCGTCAAGGTCGCGCTGCGGCAGCGCGAGAGCATCGCTCTGCTGCGAGTGCGGGACAAGGCGATCGTGCTGCAGACGATGCTGTGGCCCGACGAGGTGCGCGAGCCCGAGTTCGACATCCTGGACGCCGACGTCGAGCTGCGACCCCAGGAGCTGACGATGGCCGCGTCGCTGGTGGAGAGCCTGGGCGCCGACTTCGACCCCACGCAGTTCAACGACGAGTACCGCGACGCCGTGGTGGACCTCATCGAGCGCAAGCGCACCACCGGCGACACCCGTCCGGCACCCGTGGCCGCGAAGCGCGACGAGGGCCCGGACAGCATGACCGACCTGCTCAGCGCGCTGCAGGCCAGTGTGGAGGCCGCACGGGCCGGAGCCGGGGCGGGTGGACCGGGCTCGGCGCGCGGGGCGTCGTCCACGTCGGTGTCGGCGGAACCGGCTGACGCGGCCGCATCCTCGGGCGGGGGTTCGGCGCGCGCGAGCCGGTCGTCGAGCAACTCCGTGCCGAAGAAGACACCGGCGCGCAAGCCCGCGGCAAAGAAGAAGGCCGACGAGGAAGCCGCCCCGGCGCCCCGCAAGCGCACGCGTAAGCCGGCCTGAGGCGAGCGGGCACGGCCCGCCGCGCAGCATGGTCAACGGCCGGGGACGGGGACCTGGCCCGGGCACGCCTCTCTGTGCCCGGACCGCGATCACTCCGTTCCAGCTGCCACGCCCGCTCAGGGCCCCAGGGCGCTGTCCGGCGGCCGCTGGTCGTCGGCGAGCGCCTGGAACAGTGCGCCTGCGCGCTGGCGGTCCCAGTTCACCACCCCGTCGCTGACCGGCACGGTGGTGGAGACGCCGTCCTTCAGCCCTCGCATCGCGAGGCCGAGACCCGCGAGGTTCCACACGTGGTCGCCGTCGTCCACGGTGATCGCGCTGGACAGACCGGTGGCCAGGGGCACCATCCGGAACGGGTTGAGCAGCGTGGTCGGGCTGGTCGCCTTGTCGAGGAGCGCGGAGATGAAGGCGCGCTGCCGCTCCACCCGTCCGAAGTCGGAGGTCCTGGTGGCGCGAGTGCGGACGTAGCCCAAAGCGGTGGCCTGGTCCAGCGTCTGACAGCCGGCCTTGATGTCCAGCGCGGCCTTGGGGTCCTTGATCGCCTCGGGGACGCAGAGGTCCACGCCACCGACGGCGTCCACCATCGAGACGAGGCCGAGGAACCCGATCTCGGCGTAGTGGTCGATGCGTAGGCCGGTGGACTGCTCGACCGTCTGCACCAGCAGCGCCGGCCCACCACCGTCGGCCCCGCCACCACGCCCGTAGGCCGAATTGATCTTGTGGCGACCCTTGCCGGGGATGTCGACCATCGAGTCGCGCGGAATGCTGACCAGCGTGGTGGGACCGCTGCCGGTGTGCAGCAGCATGATCGTGTCGGTGAGCTCGGACTCCGGGTCACCCGTGGCGAACTTGGCACGCTGCTCCGCGGTGAGGTTGGCCCGGCTGTCGGAGCCAACGATCAGCCAGTTGGTTCCCTTCGAGGTCGCCGTCGTGTCGGCGGGCAGGGCGGCCACGCGGTTGAGCGAGCTGTCGATGTAGACGCCGAACGCGACGACGAGCAACAGCAGCACTGCCAGCGTGATGCCGATCCGCCGGCCCCAGCGTGGCCGCCGGACCGGGCGGGCCCCCGCCGGAGGCCGCGGCGGTGGTCCGGCAGGGCCGCGGTACGGCGGCCCGGCCGGGTCCGACGGGAGGAGCGCCGTGTGCTGCACGGGCGGGCGCCGGCCTGCCGGCGGGCCCGGCGGGATGCCGGGGGGCCGGGGGCGTTGCGGCTGCTGACCCCAGCCGGGGCCACCACCGCGGCGCGGCGGCCGCCCCGAGGGGCCTGCCGGCGGGGGCGGGGCGCCCCGTCCTCGGTACTCACCGTTCATGCTGCCCACCATCCCGGCCACGCGGCCCCGTCCGATGAACGGTAGCGGTGATCACGCGGCGCAGTCGTCCCACAAGGAAAGACGCACCTGCCCCGCACCGGTTGCGTGACCGACGCGTTTTCGCGCTCAACGGGCGTTATGAGGAGAGCAGCGGCTCCCCTTCGAACTTGCCGAGCTCCTCGCAGTAGAGCTCGATGCCCACGCCGTTGGGGTCGCGGATGTACAGGCTGTTCTCGACGCCGCGGTCCGGACCGAGGTAGTCGATGCCGGCCTCGTCGAGGCGCTTGCGGGCGGCGGCGAACTCCTCGGGCGATGTGGACAGCGCCAGATGCTGAACCCCGCCGATCGTCTCGGAGAAGTCGGGATGGTCGTGGCCGGGGAAGTCGAAGAAACCGAGGAGGTTGCGGTTGCCGATGTCGAAGAAGAAGTGGCTCGACCCCTGGTAGTCCCGGTTCTCCACGAGCTCGACCAACGGGAACCCGAGCAGGTCCTGGTAGAACTTGATCGTCTCCTCGACGTCGCGCGCGATCAGCGCGAGGTGGTGCACGCCGCGCACGGTGGTCGTCGGGCGCCCCCCCACCGGGCGCAGATACTTGTCCTTGAGCGCGACCCGTCGCGCTCGGACGGCTTCCAGCTCGGCACCCTCTGGCTGTGGCATCGGATCCTCCATCTCCTGGACGTTCTGTGCCCGGCTCAACAGTAGTTGCACCAGCAACATTCCGGCACGTTCCGCCCAGCCTGGCAGGCGGGCGCCGCCACGTCTCCCCCCTGGCGTCGGTCCGCGGAGCGAAGGCACGCCGAAGCAGTGGGACGGGGTTGAGCCGGGTAGTCCCGGGGGGAACCGGAGGGGGCACGATGACCGACCGCTTCGACGGCTGGATCGCCGGGCTGGGGACGGCCGCCGGGCTGCGCGTCGTGGTCGGGTACTGGCCGCGCTCGCCGCTCGGCGCGTTCACCGACGTCATGGTGGAGCAGCCGGACGGGCATCGCGTGCTGCTCGCACCGTCGTGCGAGATCGCCGAGTTCGTGGCGGGCACATACGCGTTCGACGAGGTGCGGGTGACCACGGTCTGCGCGGAGGTCGACGGAGCGCGGTGGCGGGTGGACGCCGCGCCGCTGGCCCTCGCGTTCACGGTCGGGGCGCGGACCCCGCTCGGGCTCCTGCTTCGCGCGGTGCCCCGGCCCCTGGCGACGAGCCGGCGATGGATCAGCGCGATCGACGTCGTGGCGCGCCGACTGCTGCCTGGGGTTCGCACCAGGGGCAGCGCAGGCGGGGGACGCCGGGAGTACTACGGCGCCCTCGACCTGCACGGCCTGACGGCGGCGTCGACGAGCTGGGACGGCGCAGACCAGGGCATGCTCGCCCCGGTAGCGCCCCCCGTACGGTTCGGGTTCGGATCCACGCCCCGCACTCCGTCGCTGACCCGCGTCGTGACCCTCGTCCAGCAGGTGTAGGCCGCTCGAGGATGCAGACGTTCCTGCCCTACCCCGACTTCGCCGCGAGCGCCGCGGTGCTCGACGACCTGCGGCTGGGCAAGCAGCGGGTGGAGGCCCTGCAGGTGCTGCGCGCCGTGACTCGGGCGACCTACGGCTGGAAGCGGCACCCAGCCGTGCGGATGTGGGCCGGATATCCCGAGGGCGTCGCGGCGTACGGGCTGGTGATCTGCGCCGAGTGGGTGGGGCGGGGTCGTGCTGACACGTGCGCCGCGACGATCGGCACGGACCTCGTAGAGCACGGGCTGCCACCGCCGCGGACGCAGTCCGAGCTCGCTGCGCGGTGCCTGCTGCCGGAATGGATCGGCGACGAGCGCGTGCACCGCAGCCACCGGTCGGCACTGGTGCGCAAGGACCCGGAGTTCTACGGACCACTGTTCCCGGATGCGGACCCCGAGGCGGCCTACGTCTGGCCGGTCTGACAGGGGCTACAACCAGCGCGGCGCCGCCGGGAGCGCAGCGGGCCCGCCGCCGGCGTCGACCGCATCGACGCCGGCGCCGGCGGTCCGGCCGATCAACCAGCCGAGTACCCAGGCCGCGTCACCACGCACCTCGACGGACCGCTCGTCCGGCTCGGGGCCGAGCGGCCACGTTCGATCGCGGTCGACCGGGGCGAGGCGGACGGTGGGGCAGTCCCCGCGCGACGACAGCGTGGCCGTGACATCGTCCAGCAGCGCGTCGACGATTTCCGCCGGGAGATCGGCGACCGCGGCCCCGGCGTCGAGGTCGATGGCGTGCAGCCATACCTCCCGCACCCGCATCCACGGCACCTCCGCGGCAGGAACCGCCCGGCCGAGAGCGGTGCGCACCTTGGCCCGCCACGCCGTGTCGTCCAGCGCGGCGAGAGCTGCGTCGAGCTCGTCGGCGGTGCTCACCAGCTCCCGGCGCAGCGACTCGACCGGTGCCTGCGCCGACGACTCGATCTCTGCTGCCCGTTGCTCCCGGTCGGCGTACATCGGCGTCTCGACGCCGGTGCGCGCCCAGTTCGCGAGCCGGCTGAGGGCCTCGGCGTTGCGCGCGAGGTGCGCGACGACGTGGGCCCTGCTCCATCCGGGCAGCGCGCTCGGCGCCCGGAACGCGTCGTCGGGCAGCGCGCCGACGATTCGGCCGAGGAACTCGGTGCCTGCACCCATCCAGGGCACGGTGACCGTGGTGTCCTGGCGATCCACGGGCAGCGCCTCCTACTCTCGCCGAACGCGCCGACCGTCGAAGTGACGACGCTGATCCACCTCGTCCCGGTGAAGGTAGCGGCGGGCCACCACGGGCACCCCGGCGCGCAGCCGCTCGGCCAGCTCCTCGCCCTCGTCGCGCAGCGGGTCGAAGCGCGCCGTGGACAGGTAGACCGGCGGCATCCCCCACGGAGGCGCCATCGCAGTGCCCGGAGCCTCGCCCTCGAGCCGATCATCCTCGCACCGTACGCCGCGTTGACCATGCCTTTCACCGTGTCCACGGGCACCGGCCCGGCTACTTGATCGCTCCCACGCTCAGCCCCTCCTGGATCCGGCGCTGGAAGACGACGTACACCGCGAGCACCGGCAGCAGCGCGATCACCAGCCCGGCGAACAGGGCGCTCCAGTCGCTGCGGTAGCCCTGGTTCGCCGCCAGCACCGCCAGCCCCTGGGAGAGCACGTAGTGATCGCTGTCCGGCATCAGCACGAGCGGAAGCAGGTACTGGTTCCACAGCCCGAGGAAGTTGAAGATCCCCACGCTGATCAGGCCAGGGCGAGCGAGCGGCAGCATGATCCGGAAGAACACGCCCGCGTGCGAGCAGCCGTCCAGCATCGCGGCCTCGGCAAGCGCGCTCGGCAGCGTCCGGAAGAACCCGGTGAGGAAGAAGACGGTGAACGGCAGCGCGTACGCCGTGTAGACGAGGATCAGCCCGTGGTAAGTGCCGAGCATGCCGAGGTTCTGCACCACGAAGAACAGCGGCACCAGGGCCAGGAAGATCGGGAACGTCATCCCGGCGATGAACCCGTAGTAGATGATGCCCCGCCCGGGGAACTCGTACCGGGCCAGGACGTAGGCCACCATCGAGCCCAGCAGCATCACCAGCACCACCGACACGCTGACCACGATGAGGCTGTTGACGAAGTACGTGCCGATGTTGGCCGTGGTCCAGGCCCGCGCGAAGTTGCCGAACTGCCAGTGCGCGGGCAGGCTCCACGGGCTGGTGAAGATCTCGTTGTCGGTCTTGAGGGCCGTCAGCACCGCCCAGAGCAGTGGGACCGCCACCAGGATCGCCCACACCACGAGGAAGCCGTGGGTGAAGACGCCGAGCGTCCGCTCGCCGGTCGACGCTCCGCCGGTGTCCTGCCGGCGCGCCCGCCGCTGTGGTCGGGCGGGAGGGGCCGTGGCCGGCGCCGAGGTGTCGAGTGTCATGGCGTCCTCCTCAGTACTCGGTCTGCTGACGGCGGGTCAGGCGCATGACGGCGACCGCGAGCAGCAGCGTCACCAGGCACAGCGCGACGCCGATGGCCGAGGCGTAGCCGAACCGGCCCCCGGTGAAGGCGGTCTCGTACAGGTACTGCGACACCACCACCGTGGACCCGTCCGGGCCGCCACCCGGCACCGGCAGCATCACCTGAAGCAGCGCGAACCCGTCGAGCACCATGATCCCCAGGTAGATGTAGGAGACCTGGACGCTGTCCCAGATCATCGGCAGCGTGATGCTCCAGAAGGTGCGCAATCGGCCTGCGCCGTCGAGCACCGCCGCCTCGAAGACGTCCGGCGGCACCGACTTCATGGCCGAGCTGAACAGCACGTAGTAGAAGCCGACCGCGCCCCAGATGAGCACGGCCATCACCGACGGCAGCGCGAGCGCGGGGTCACCGAGCCACGGCCGGGCCAGCCAGCCCAGGCCGACCACCCGGAGCACCCCGTTGAGCAGGCCCGCGTCGGGGTTGAAGAAGAACCCGAAGAGCACCCCGGCGATCACCACGGGGACGACCTGGGGGAAGAAGAAGATCACCTGGTAGAAGCGTGATCCCCGCACACCGCCGCGGCCCACCGCGCCCTGGCGGCCCGCAACGGTCGTCACGGCCGCGAGGAACAGGGCGAACGCGATCGTCACCAGGGGCACCACCAGGATCAGCAGCCCGTTGTGCCCCATCGCCTGCCAGAACCGGCTGTCGGAGGCCAGATCGACGTAGTTGCGCAGGCCGATGAAGTTCTGCTGGCCGGAGAAGCCCCGCCAGTCGGTCATCGAGATGTAGAACGCCTGGGCGTAGGGCGACACGACGAACACGACGTAGAGCACCAGCGGGATCGCCAGGAAGCTGGCGATGAACCGGTATTTTCCGTGGCGCATGGCAGGTCAGCGGTGGTACTTGGCGATGCTCTGGTCCGCGGCGATCCGGTCGGTCTCCGCCTGCAGCTTCGCGAGGTAGCCCGCCGCGTCCGTGCGCCCAGTGAGCAGGTTGGTCGTCTCGGTGATCAGCAGGGTGCTGTAACTCGAGTACCAGGTCCGGAACTGCCAGCTGAAGACGTTGCTCCCGGCGGCGGCGAGCCCGGCCGACAGCGACTCCAGCGCCGGCGTCTTCTTCGCGTTGGCGGTGGCGCCCTTCACGGCGGGCACCGACGCGGTGAGCTCGGCGAACTTCTCACCACCCTGCTTGGAGAGCATCAGCCGCAGGTACTCCACGCCACCGTTCACGTTCTTGGCCTTGGCCGGCACCACGAACGCCTCGGCCGGCTGCGTGCGCAGCGCAGCGACCGGCATGGCCGAGCCGCTGCCCAGCACGGGAATGGGTGCCGCGGTCATCGCGAAGTCCGGCGGCGTAATGCCCTTCATCTCGTTCTCGATCCACGAGCCGGAGACGTAGAACGCGGCCTTACCCTGCACCCAGGCGGTCTGCGCCTCGGTGTGCTTGAGGCCCTCCGAGCCCGGCATGAAGTAGCCCTTGCGGACCATCTCCTCGAGCCGCTGCGTCGCCGCCAGCACCGTGTCCTGCTTCCAGGCGCCCGGCTGCAGGTTGTCCATGTTCTTCACGACGTCGAGGCCGCCCTGCTTGATGGCCGCGCCCAGGTTGAGGTCGATGACGTAGTCGCTCGCGTTGACACCGCCGTAGGTGAACGGGGCGATGCCGGCGGCCTTGATCTTCTCGCAGACCGCCATCATCTCGTCCCACGTGGTGGGCGCCTGCCAGCCGTTCTTCTCGAACAGCGGCTTCGAGTACCAGAGCGCGTAAGTCTCGTAGACGTAGTTGAGGATGACGAACTTGTCGCCGAAGGTGCCCTGCTCGATCACGCCGGGCAGCAGCGTGTCGCGCACCTTCACGTTCGGGTCGTCCACGGAGGGGGCGTCGAGCAGCCGGCCGAGGTCGGTGAGCTGGTTGTCGTTCACGAGCACCGCGTACTCGATCTTCTGGGCGCCCGTGTCGTCCAGGACGTCGGGCGGGTTGCCCGCGACGAAGCGCGGCTGCATCTCCTGCGCGATCTGGGTGCTCCCCGAGTGCTTGACCTGCGCCTGCGGGTAGTGCTCCTTGTACATCGCCTCGTGGGCGAGGGCGTAGTCATCCCCGTAGCCGCCCTTGAAGATCACGACATCCAGCGGCGCGTCGGTGGCGACACCGAGCGGGTTGGTGGTGCTTACCTGGCCCTGCGCGGCGGTGGTGGTTCCCCCGCCCCCGGTGGCGCACGCGGAGAGCAGCCCTGCTCCGGGCACCGCGAGCAGGCCCGCGGCCGCCAGCCGCTGCAGGAACTGCCGGCGGTCGAGTCCGGGCATGGGACGAGACGGGTTCATGGCTGTCTCCTTGAGCTGAAGGGGGAACCGGTGGTGGTGCAGTTGATCAACGAGGGTGGGGCGAGGAGGGCAGGTGGTGTCGGCGGGGAGCGGACGAGGAGGGGAGGGCGGTGCTCAGGCGGACCTGCGGATGCGGCCGGCGTACCGGGCTTCCAGTGCGGAGTTGTGGGCGTCGCCCTCCGGGATGTTGGCCGAGAGGTAGACCGGTGGGGTCTCGCCGGCGGCGAGCATCGTGCGCACGACCTCGGCGACGACCATCTGGGCGAGCAGGGCGGCCGTGATCGACGAGATCCCGCCGACGGCGAGCTCGCCCGTGGTCAGCACCGCGTCCCCGTACGGTGCCCCGTTGTCGAGGACGACGTCGGCGAGCTCGAACAGCCGCAGCCCGGAGGGGTGACGTGAGGTCACCCGCGAGCTGTGGGCCATCGACGTGATGGCGACCAGACCGTGCCCGCGCTCCTTGACCAGCCGCGCGAGCTCCACCACGGAGCCGTTGCCGCCGGAGTTCGACGCGACGACGAACACGTCGGACGGCTGGACGCCTGCCAGGTCGTAGATCCTCTGGGCCACGGCCGGATCCCGCTCGAGATGCTCGGTGAACAGCACGTCCGGCGCGTCACCGCCCAGGATCACCAGGTCCCGCAGGGCGATCATGTTGGTGGGCACGAGGCCGCCTGCGCGGCCGGCGATCTCCATCGCCAGCGCCTGGGAGTGGCCGGTACCAAAGGTTTGCACCACCCCACCTGCCCGCAACCCGTCGACCAGCAGGGCGGCCGCCGCCGCGACGGCGTCCGCCTGCTCGGTCGACACCCGCCGGACCGCGGCGGTCGCCGCCTCCGCGAAGGCTGCTGCCGAGACGGGGTCGGACGCAGGGGCCTCGCTCGTGGTGTGCGTCTCGGACGTCATCAGGCTCCTCGGTGCGGGTCGACGGAGCGCGCGGATCCGCCCCTCGCGCGCGGCTCGTAGGGGGTGCGGTGCCCGGCCACGGCGTCGGCAGTGCGCGCGAAGGCGTCCGTCGAGCGCTCGTGCGTGCGTTGTGCAACAGCCAGGTAGAGCAGGTCGAGCACCAGGAACTGGGAGTGCCGCGCCGACATCGCACCGGCACGGAACGCCGTCTCCCGTACAGAGGTGCCCAGCAGGTGATCGGCGACGTCGGCGATCGGCGACGTCGAGAAGTTGGTGATCGCGACCGTCGTGGCACCGCGACGCCCTGCCTCGGCCAGCATCTCGACCGTCTCGGTGGTGCGGCCGCTGTGCGAGAGGGCGATGGCAACGTCAGCGGCTCCGAGCAGTGCGGCGCTGGTCAGGCCGTTGTGCACGTCGGCCCAGGTCCAGGTGGCGATGCCGATCCGGTACAGCCGCAGCTGCTGGTCCTCGAGCACCGCCGCGCTGCCACCCGTGGCGTAGAAGTCGACCCTGCGCGCGGCCACCACCGCGTCGGCGACCGCGTCGATGACTGCGAGGTCCAGGGCCGCCGCGGTCTCGTGCATCGCCTGCATGTCGACGGCCAGCAACGTCCGCAGCACCCGGTCGAGCGGGTCGGTCGGCAGTACGTCGGCGCCGATGCCGACCTCCCATCCGGCCTGGTCGGCGCGTCCGATCTCGGTGGCGATGCCGACGCGCAGCTCCGTATACCCGGCGACGCCCAGGGTGCGGCAGAAGCGGGTGACAGTGGCGGGCGAGGTGCCGCTGCGCTCCCCCAGCTCCACGATGGTGGCCCGGGACGCCCACGCGGGATCCTCCAGGATCACGTTCGCGACCTGCCGCAACGCTCCGGCGAGCCCGGGTAGCAGGCTGCGGAGGTGCACGAGCAGCTGACCGGTGCCCGCCTCGGCAGGGATGTCCGATCCAGCAACCTGAGCCACCAGTACAACCTTTCGGGTCGGAGCAAGGTGGTGAAAATTTCCACCGAGTCGGGTGAACTGTCAAGACTTCGGTAAGACGTTTCTGTTAAGGGAGCGCCGGATGGACCTCTTCGTCGGGATGGACGTGGGCGGCAGCCGCTCTCGGGCCGCGGTTGTCGACGACGCAGGGCGGGTGCGCGGCGCGGCGGAGGGGCCAGGCGGGAACCCCGTCTCCCACCCTCCCGACCAGGCATTCCGAGCGCTGGCGGGCGCGATGCGGGCTGCCCTGCACGACCTACCCGCGTCCGCCGTGCGGGCGGCGGTGATCGGGATGGCGGGCGTCGGGTCCGGCCGGCTGCCCGTGGTGTCGGCGAGCCTCGCCGACCTGGCCGTCGAGATCGGCCTGCGATGCCGGCCCGAGGTAGTGGGCGACGTGGTCGTCGCCTTCGCGGCAGGCACTCCCGAGCCGGACGGCACCGTTCTCATCTCGGGCACCGGTGCCACGGCAGCCCGGATCGCCGGCCTCGAACCCGTCGACGGGACGGACGGTCACGGCTGGCTGGTCGGCGACGTCGGGTCGGCTTTCTGGCTGGGTCGCCGCGCGGTGCGGGCCGCCCTCGCTGCACTGGACGGCCGCCGCACACCGACGGCGCTGCTCCCCGCCGTGACCGCCGCGCTGCTCGGTACTGCGGTGACCACTCCCGACAGCGGCGTCACGGCCGAACGGATAGTGCACACGGTCCACGCCGCGCCACCGATCGCGCTCGCGCGACTCGCCCCGCTCGTGAGCATCGCCGCCCGGGCCGGGGACGCCGTCGCCGGCACCATCGTGGCGGCGGCGGCAACCGCGCTCGTGGCCGACGTACACGCGATCCGCCGCGCCGACGAGCGCACGCCGATCGTCCTGGCCGGCAGCGTCGCGGGCGGTGACACACCGGTTGCCGAGCTCCTGCGCACGCAGCTCTCCGCCCGCTGGCCGGGTTGCGTCACCATCGCGGGCGACGCGGCACGCGCCGCCGCCTGGCTAGCCGCCGCCCGCTGCGTTCCGGCCCCGCAGGCAGCGGACCTGCACGCGGTGATCCTCAGACGTGACGCCTCGGTCGGCGGAGCCCGAGGGAAGGAGTCGCGGGCTGACTCCGACAATACGATCGAACCCGACGAGCCGGCATAGATCCGATGTCCCCTGCGAGAACCTCTGCCAACCTTGCAGTGCCTCGGAGATCACCGTATAAAGACCGGCAATACATCCGATGTCTGGTAGGAGTAGCGGTGCGGCTCTGCGAGCTGGTGCAGCATCTGTTCATGTTCGACTTCGTCGCGGTGTCCCGATCCATGCACCACCGAGTGATGCGCCCCGAGATCTTGCCCGCACACCGCTTCCTCGACAGCGCGGCCTGGGCCTGCGAACCGCAGCGGAGCGCGGCGTGACCGCGGGAGCCGGGGGCGAGTTCGCCGGGCTGGCCGCAATCGTCACCGGTGGCGGCTCCGGCATCGGGCTCGCCACCGCGCGGCTGCTCGCCGAGCGCGGCGCCCACGTCGCCTGCCTCGACCTCGACCCGTCCGGCGTCGACGCGCCGCTGCTCGGCCTGACCGCCGACGTCACCGACCAGGACTCCGTCGACGCGGCCGTCGCCACCGCCGTGGAGCGGCTCGGCGGGCTGGACGTGCTGGTGAACAACGCCGGAATCGGCGCGCAGGGCACCGTCGAGACCAACCCGCTCGACCAGTGGCACCGCGTCCTCGACGTCAACGTGCTCGGCATCGTCCGGCTCAGCCGGGCTGCTCTACCGCACCTGCGCCGGTCGTCGGCCGCGGCGATCGTCAACACCTGCTCGATCGCGGCAACGGCCGGCCTGCCCCAGCGCGCCCTGTACAGCGCGAGCAAGGGCGCAGTGCAGTCGCTCACGCTGGCCATGGCGGCCGACCACATCGCCGAGGGCATCCGCGTCAACTGCGTCAACCCCGGAACGGCGGACACACCGTGGGTCGGCAGGCTGCTCGAGGCAGCCGACGACCCCACCGCCGAACGCGCCGCGCTGGAGGCGCGCCAGCCGATGGGACGCCTGGTGTCGGCAGCGGAGGTGGCCGCGGCCATCGCGTACCTGTCGAGCCCGGTGTCGGCCGCCACCACCGGGACCGCGCTCTTCGTCGACGGCGGTATGCAGGGCCTGCGGTTGCGGCCGCGCCAGGACTGACCCGCCTGCGGCCCTGCGGCCCAACGCCGCGGAGGTGCTCGGATCTTTCGGGCCGGATCGCGTGCTCAGCGTCAGGTCAGGGAGAGTCGCCCAGCGCGCTGCGCAGCCACTGCTCGACGCCGGCCACGTGGATGGTGGCCCACGAGCGGGCGACGTCGGGCTGACGTGCGGCGATCGCGTCGCAGATGGCGGTGTGCTGTTCGATGGTGCGCGCGACGGCGCCCTCCTGCGTCAGGCCGCGCCAGATCCGGGCCCGTGTCGTCGCGCCGGAGAGGCCCTCTATCAGAGAGCACAGCACGGTGTTGCCGCTGCCGACCGCCACCCGGCGGTGGAACTCCAGGTCGTTGGCCACGAGGGCCTCGACGTCGGGATCCGGGTCGAGCTCGGCGAGCACGGCGCGCAGGCCGTCGACCTGCTCGTCGGTCATGGTGAGGGCAGCCATCGCCGTGGCGGCCGGCTCCAGGATGCGCCGTACCTCGAAGAACTCCAGCACCGTGTCGTCACGGTGGAAGTCGACGACGAAGGTCATCGCGTCGAGCATCAGCTGCGGGTCGAGGCTGGTGACGTAGGTGCCGTCGCCCTGGCGGACGTCGAGCACCCGGATCAGGGAAAGCGCCTTGACCGCCTCCCGCAGCGAGTTGCGCGACAGCCCCAGCCGCTCGGCGAGATCCGCCTCGCGCGGCAGCCGCGCACCGGGGCCCAGCTCACCGGAGACGATCATCGCCTTGATCTTCTCGATGGCTTCGTCAGTGACCGGCACACGACCTCCCGAGACATCGGATGTCTGGGAGAGTACTGCCCCGGTCACGCCCCGGCAGCAACCCGGCCGACGAGGGTGATGTCCCCGATGTGGTGCCTGCCCTCGTACAGCGGCGCGTAGACGTGTCGCACTCCGGGCAGACGTGGATGCTCGCCCGCGAGCGGCGGTAGCGGCTCAGCCATCGTCACTCCGGGTCAGGGCCGGCGTGGGCAGGGTCGCGGCGGCCACGGCGAGGAAGTTCGCCAGCACCGGGGACGGGTCGCCGGCCCGCCAGGCGAGGGCGATCGGCACCTGCACATCGGCACCTGTGACGGGCCGGAAGACGACCCCCTCGAACTGCAATTCTTCCGCGGACTCCGGCAGCAGGGCGACGCCGACCGCTGCCGCGACCAGCGCCACGACCGTGTACGTGTCCCTGGCCTCCTGCACCACGCGCGGCCAGAAGCCGACCGAGGAGCAGGCGCGCATCGCGGTGTCCCGCAGGAACGAGCCCTGCCGCGCCGGGTAGCTGACGAAGTTCTCCTCGGCCAGGTCGGCGAGAGCCACGGCAGGACGGGCGGCCAGCGGGTGCTCCTCGGGCAGCACGGCCATCAGCTCCTCCTCGCGCAACGTCCGGCTGGCCAGCGGCGGCGGGACGGGCGCCCGCAGGATGCCGACGTCGATGCTGCCGTCCAGCAGCGAGCTCGTCTGGGGGCCGCTGAAGACGGCGGGGTGCAGCTCCAGGCGGACCAGGGGATACCGCTCCCGGTACGCGCGGGTCATCCTCGGCAGCAGCCGCCACGTCGTCACACCGGTCAGCCCCAGCCGGATCTCGCCGCGCTCGCCCCGCTCCGCGAGCAGGACGGACTCCCGGGCCCGGTCGGCCTCGGCGAGCACGCGGCGGGCGTGATCGAGGAAGACGACGCCCGCATTGGTGAGGCGGACCTGTCGGGTGGTGCGCTCGAGCAGCAGCACACCCAGGTCGCGTTCCAGATGCTTGATCTGCTGGCTGAGCGGCGGCTGGGCCATGTGCAGCCGGGCGGCGGCCCGGCCGAAGTGCAGCTCCTCGGCGACGGCGGCGAACGCACGGAGATGCCGAAGCTCCATCGACTCACTCCTTCAGCGGTGAAGGCATTGATACGACCACGCTCTCAGTGGTGTCACGATCTTGTATTGGACCGGATCAGTGTGCCTGCCTAATGTCCGGATCACAGCGTTCGTCCCTCACCGATGAGGTGCCGATGGATCTTCCGACAGCGCCGTCGACGGGTGGCCCGACGCGCCACGGGCTGCGTGGGGTCGTTCGTCGGCGGCATCCTGTCCGTCGTCGGGCTCACGTTGCTCGCCCCGCCGCTGGCGTCGCTCGCCGTGTCCTTCGGGCCGCCGGAGTACGTGGCGCTGACGGTGCTCGGCATCCTGGTCGTGACCTACCTGACGGTGCTGCCGTTCAACGGCAACCAGGAGGTGCTGACGGGGCTCCTCGGCGGCAACACCACCGCCGGGTCCGTCAACCTCTCGCAGGACATGCTGCCCTCGATCGAGTCGGGGGCCCTGCGTGTGCTCGCCGTGGGCACCGACCAGCGCCTGTCCTACCTGGACGCGCCGACCTTCCTGGAGCAGGGCTACCCGGAGATCACGCAGAGCACCACGACGTTCGGGGTGATCGCTCC
>JAODNO010000571.1 GCA_025465235.1 Pseudonocardia sp. | reverse complement strand
GCTCCTCGACGTCCACCGTGAGGGGGAAGAAGTCGAAGTGCTCCTTGGGCTGCTTGCTCGCCGTGGTGGCGGACAGCAGCATGGTCTCGTCGTCGAGGTAGGCGACGACGGATCCGGCGGCCTGGCGCGCGAGGCGCCCGGCCTCGAACCGGATGGTGCGGGAGCCGAAGCTCCCGTTGTCGATGACGGCTGTGGTTTCGTGCACGTTCTCAGCCGGATCGGTTGTCTGAGCATCGGTCATGAACTGGACATCTCCTCTTTCAGAGGGAGACCCCACGCCCACACCGGGAGGATCCTCGGCCGAGCCGGTCTTCGATCGAAGCCCCCGGGACAGGTATGTCTTGACCCGGGAGCCACTACCGAGGACCGGCGGATCATCTACCGGAGGCGTGGCGTCGTGGAGTTGTGGTGCCGGCCCGGGCCTGCGAAGCGATCACCGCATGGTCGGGCCGGCCGGTGGTCAGCGGCGGAGGCCGAGGCGCTCGATCAGGGACCGGTAGCGCGCAACGTCGACCGAGGCCAGGTACTTCAGCAGCCGGCGGCGACGGCCGACCAGCAGCAGGAGACCCCGCCGGGAGTGGTGGTCGTGCTTGTGCATCTTGAGGTGCTCGGTCAGGTCGCTGATCCGCTTGGTCAGCAGCGCAACCTGCGCCTCGGGGGAACCGGTGTCACCCTCGTGGACCCCGTAGGTGTCCAGGATCGTCTTCTTATGTGCGGCGTCGATTGCCACGTGCTCCTCTTTCGTTGATGTGCCGTGAGGCCGGCGCCAAGGATGTGAGACGCCGGGAGGCGGTCACGGCCGCCACGGACTGCAGCCGGACCCAGCACTCCACGTTACCAGGCACGATAGAGCGCCCGTGAGCGCCGTCTCCCCCAACTCCCGGACGCCGCCGGTGGGCCCGGACGGCGGAACGACACGGCCAGGAGAACCGGTGGATCGGACGATAGCGGGGGCCGCCCGTGGCCGGTTCGCTGGCCACCAGCAGCACCCCCTCGGGATGCCACCACGGGCCGCGGTGCGACGCCCACGGTGCAGGCGGGTCGGGATCGGCGTCCTGGCCGGGCCTACGGCGCTTCCGCAGGACCGTGAGGTGCGGGACGACCGCGGCCGCGCCACCCGCCGCGGTCACGAGAGCGGCCAGCCGGTCCCGTCCATCGGTTTCCCACCCCGCCCAGCGGACCGCGGGAACGCACCCGCACCGGCGATCCGCAGCCGCGGCCCCGGCACCCCTCCCAGCGCGGTCGAGCCGCCTGGCGAGCACCCCCGGTTCGGCCTCACCGTGGAAGGCTGGCGTGAGGTGCCAGGTGGCCGGGTCGACGGCCTGCCACCCGGGTGGCGACCCGGCCGGTGCCGTGACGGCCGGGAGGCGGCGACCGCCTCCGCAGCGGCGATAGCGCGGTGAACAGGCGGATCGATCAGGCGCCGGGACGGCTCGCGGCCTGGCGCAGCACCTCGGCGAGCTCCGGGAATCCCGGGCCGAGCGCGGCGGCCGCGGCAGCGAGCCTGGCCGGGTCGGCGATTCCGCGGAGCGCCGCGGCGGCTGTGCCGAAGCCGGGCTCCCCGGGACCGCGTGGTGCCGGGACACGCGGCGCGTTCCACTGCCACCGAGCCCTCGCGACCTCGGCGAGCAGGGCATCGACCGTGCGCGGCTCCGGCCGGATGCGCACCCCGTGGCAGCGCTGGTCGAGCATCAGCAACCGCGCGAGCACTGCGGGGTCACCGATCTTGACGCGGCGCGCGCTCACCAGCTGGCTGAGCATCGCCGGGCTGATCCCCAGCGTCCGGGCGAGGCGCGACTGCGAGATGCCCAAAGCCGAGGTGAGCCGGCGAACGCGGTCGCCGAGTGGCGCACCGTAGAGCTCACGCTGCCGATGGCGGTTGAGCGCCAACCGGGGCCCGAGCGGGTCTGCAGCTGCGTCAGCCATGCCGCGGATGCTGACACCTCGGGCACCGCTTCCGCGGCCGAACGCCGAAACTGCCCGGCGTGCGCCCTCAGCCGCCCAGCAGCTCACGGGTGCGCTCGACGTCGCGCCGCATCTGGGCGACCAGCGCCTCCACACCGTCGAAGCGCTCCTGCCCCCGCAGCCGGTGCTCGAAGTCGAGCGCGACCTCGAACCCGTAGTAGTCCTCGTCGACGTCGAGCACGTAGGCCTCGACCGTGCGCACCCGCCCGGAGAACGTGGGGTTGGTGCCCACCGAGATCGCCGCCGGGAGCAGGCTGCTCCCGCCGTCGACGGTGGTGATCGCGAACCGACCCGCATAGACGCCGTCGGCCGGCAGGGCGGCGTAGGGCGGGGTGGACAGGTTGGCCGTCGGGAAGCCCAGCTCGCGACCGCGCCGGTCGCCGTGCACCACCACGCCCTCGATCCGGTGCGGGCGGCCCAGCGCGGCCGTCGCCGCCTCGACGTCGCCGGCGTCGATGCAGGCCCTGATGTAGGTGGAGGAGAACGTGATGCCGTCGTCGGTGATCAGTTCGAGCCCCTCGACGCCGAACCCGAACCGCTGCCCCAGCTGCGCGAGCAGCGCCACGTCACCCGCCGCGCTGCGCCCGAAGGTGAAGTTGCACCCGACCACCACGTCCGCCGCGTGCAGCCGCTCCACGAGCACCTCGTGCGCGAATTCGGCGGGTTCGGTGCGGGCCAGTTCGGTGGTGAAGGGCAGCACGCAGAACGCGTCCACACCGAGCCCGGCGACGAGGTCGGCGCGGCGGCGGAGGCTCGTCAACCGGGCCGGGTGACTGCCCGGGCGGATCAGCTCGGCGGGGTGCGGGTCGAACGTCACCAGCACGGTGAGGAGCCCCCGTTCCCGCGCGCGCTCCACCGCGCGCCCGATGAGTTGCTGGTGGCCGCGGTGCACCCCGTCGAACACGCCGACGGTGACGACGCTGCGACCCCAGCCGGTCGGCACGGCCTCGAGCCCACGCCAGCGCTGCACGGGGCGAGCCTACGGAACCGCCCCAACACCCCCGCGAGTCGCCCGATCCCAGCCCCCGAGTCGCCCGTTTCCCACCCGCGAGTCGCCCGATCCCAGCCCCCGAGTCGCCCCATCCGGCCCCGCGTGTCGTCTACTCCCCTGGTCATCGCTAGCCCGCCGGAACCGTCCCGGCGCGGAGCAGGAAGAATCGCCCCGCGTGAACGCGGTCCCCTCCGGCCTGGTCGTGGTCGACAAGCCCACGGGCATGACGTCGCACGACGTCGTCGCCCGGCTGCGCCGAATCCTGGGCACACGCAAGATCGGCCACGCGGGGACGCTCGACCCGATGGCCACCGGTGTGCTCGTCTGCGGGGTCGGACGTGGAACCAAGCTCCTCGGGCACCTCGCGCTCGACACCAAGGCGTACGCGGCGACTGTGCGCCTCGGCATGGCGACCAGCACGGACGACGCGCAAGGCGAGGTCCTCGACACAACGGACGCCACGGGCGTCGAGGATGCGGCGATCGCCGCCGGGATGGCCGCACTGACGGGCGGGATCGAGCAGGTGCCGAGCTCGGTCAGCGCGATCAAGGTCGATGGCAAGCGGGCCTACGCGCGGGTGCGGGCAGGCGAGGAGGTCGTGCTGGCGGCGCGACCGGTGACGGTGTCGCAGTTCCGGCTCCTCGCCCGACGCGGCGGCGACCTCGACGTCTTGGTGGAGTGCTCCTCGGGCACCTACGTGCGAGCTCTCGCTCGCGACCTCGGCTCCGCGCTGGGCGTCGGCGGGCACCTGACGGCACTTCGCCGCACGCGCGTCGGGCCGTTCACCCTGGAGAACGCCCGCACCCTCGAGGAACTCGAACACGAGCCCCGGCTGACGCTGCCGCTGGACGACGCCGTCGACGTGGCCTTCCCGCGCCGCGACCTCGACGCCGCACTCGCGGCGGACATCTCGCACGGCCGCCCGCTCCCCGCCGCAGGGGTGGAGGGCACCTACGGGGTCTTCGCCCCGGATGGCCGGGCGCTGGCGCTGGTCAGCGAACGCGGCGAGCTGGCCCGCCCGGTCGTCGTGCTCGCCCCCGCGTAGGGCGCTCGGCGGGCGGAGAACGGGACG
>JAODNO010000296.1 GCA_025465235.1 Pseudonocardia sp. | reverse complement strand
CCCCCCGGCTCCTCCCCCCGGACGACGACCACCGGGCAGTCGGCGTGCGCAGCCAGCGTAATGGCGACGGAGCCGACCGGCAGGCCGGCGAGCCCACCGAGCCCGCGGTCGCCGACCACGACGAGCCGGGCGTGCCGCGACTCGGCCACGAGCCGCGGGGTCGGGTAGTCCTCGAGCAGTTCGGTGGTGACGTCGATGTCCGGTGGGACCTGCGCGGCCGCGGCCCCAAGCCGCTCGCAGGCGTCGCGCAGGAGCACATGCGGTAATCCATTCCGAAGTCCGGTCCACCGCGGTCGACTGTGGTCATCCAGCCGAAGGCGTGGACCAGCCGCAGCCCCGTGTGACGCAGCCTGGCCTCCTGTGCCGCCCATCGCAGGGCCTGCAGGGCCGGCTCCGATCCGTCGACTCCGACCAGGATCGGCAGTCCCGCTCTGTGCTCGCTGGTCATGGTGCCTCCTGTCACTCCGCAGCCCACGCTGCCCGCACGGCCGGCCCGCGACGACACCGGCACTGGTCCTACACCGCGTGGGCCATCAGACCGATGGTGCACAGGGCCGGATTCACCTGCTCACCCGCTGATCTCGATCTTGCGAGCGGCGCCGGGCACTCACTGTCCCGTTACCCGGTCACCTCCGCCGCGGCGGCCTCCTTGGGCTGTTCGGACACCAGCTTCGGCGGTGTCACGACCACCGGGCACGGGGCGAACTCGACCAGGGCGCGGCTGGTGGATCCGAGGAGCATCCCCCGCCCGGGGCGGTGGCCGTGGTGCCCGACGACGAGCATCCGCGCCGTGCTCGACCAGTCGAGCAGCGCACGCACCGGGGTATCGCCGACGAGCCTGCGCTCGACTGGCAGCTCCGGGTGGCAGGCGCTGACGGCATCGATCTCCCCGTCGAGCAGGACGCCGCCCTGCTCCGCAAGCGTTTCCCAGTCCTCGGGTCGACGGTGTGCGCCGCCCTCGCTTCCCGCAACCACGTCGGACCAGGTGTGCACGGCGACCAGCCGCGTCCCCAGTGATGCGGCGAGGTCCGCCGCGAGCAGGAGTGCCGCTCGACCGGACTGCGACCCGTCGACGCCGGCCACGACAGGGCCTCCGCGCGGCGGGGGCACCTGCGGGGCAGAACCCCGGACGACCGCCACCGGGCAACCCACGCGCCCGGCCAGCGTGAGCGCGACAGAGCCCGCGAGCATGCCCGACCAGGCCCCGTCCCCATAGCTGCCGAGCACCAACATCCGAGCGTGCGACGCTCGTTCGGTCAGGAGCTCCATTGTCCCGCCCGGGACCACCTCGACCTCCCCGGGACCGCAGCCCGTCCGCTCGGCGGCGTCCACCAGCTCCCGCAGCCACGCGGGCACGAGACCGACCGGTGGCTCGTCGAGGACCCCGGGCACGGTGTGCACGAGGTGCAGCGGCGCGCACCACGCCGCGGCGATGTCGGCGGCCCACTCCGCGGCCGCGCGCGCCGAGTCCGACGCGTCCACACCGACCACGACCCGCATGGGTGCTCGGCTGTCCATGTCTCCACCTCCATCCGGCCGCGGACACGGCCGGTTTGAGATCAGGGTCCTCGGCGGGGCACGGGCTCTCCCAGGGCCGCCGGGTCCCCCGATACGGGGACGAAAGGCCCCCAACGCCCGGTCAGGGGCCAGCCAGGACGGCCGCACCGGTCCTCGCAACCGCGAGGGGGCAGCCCAAGTCCAGGCCCCCGCATCGCCACCGGGACGATTCCCCTGACGGGGCGAACAGCACGGCAGCGTCGAGCAGGTCGGGCGGGCCGGCGTCCGTGGGACCCGCGAGGCCGTGTCCAGCTCGAGGGCGAGTGCCCGCGCCACCGCCGAGCGGGTCAGCACGTGCACGCAGCACCCTGCGCCACCGCCACCTACGCGACGATGTGCGCAGACGCCCCGACCCGCCCCGCTCTCCGTCGGCAACGCGCGTAGGCGACGCGGACCTGCGCGCATACTCCCTGCTCCCAGTCCACCGGACGACCTACGGCCGCGGTCACTCCGGCGTTCCGGCGTCCGGACGGACGACGGCGACCGGGCAGTGCGCGCGGTGCAGCACGGCGTGGCTGACCGAGCCGAGCACCAGGCCCGAGACCCCGCCCCGCCCCCGCGACCCGACCACTACGAGCTGGGCGCGACTGGACTCCTGGACGAGCGCGTGCGCCGGGCGGTCACGCATGACCAGCCGGTGCACCCGAACCTCGGGGTACTTCTCGCCCCACCCGGCGAGCCGCTCGGCCAGCACCTCCCGCTCGTCGGTTTCGATCGCGTCCCAGTCCAGCAGCGGCGCCATCGTGGGGTCGACGAGCAGGTCCCACCAGGTGTGCACCGCAACGAGCGGCACGCCGTGGGTGGCCGCCGCCTCGTAGGCGAACGCGAGCGCCGCCTCGCTGTTCGGGGAACCGTCCACGCCCACCACGACCGGGAGCGACGGGTCGACCGCGGGCTCCTCGCCGCGGACGACGACCACCGGGCATTCCGCACGGGCCGCCAGCGCGACGGCCACCGAGCCGACCAGCAGCCCGGTGACGCCGCCGAGGCCGCGATCACCGATCACGACCAGCTGTGCGCGACGGGCCTCGGCGCTGAGCACCCCGATCGGGTAGCCGACGACGAGCTGCTGCTCCACCTCGAGCTCCGGGGACTCCTCCTCGGCCAACGCGGCCCCCGCAGCCAGGTTCCGGCGGGCCTGATCGAGCATGATTTCCCGGTAGCTCACCCCGAGCCGGACGTGGCCCAGCGCGCGGTCGTGGGTCCACGCGAACGCCGTCACGACGCGCAGCGGTATCCGCCGGCGCGCGGCCTCCGCCGCTGCCCAGCGCACCGCCTGCAGCGCAGGCTCCGATCCGTCCACACCGACGACGACGGTGCGTCCCGCGTGCTCTGCGTTCATCGTGAGATCCCTCCTCGGGTTCGTCACCTCGAGGTTGTCCCCACGGCAAGGGTCCGCGGCAGTGGCTCCCGGCCCTGGGCGGGGGGCCTTCGGGCCCGACTCAAGGTTCATGCTCCTCTGGGCGAATGATGGCTGCGCCACCGCGGCGAGAGCGAGATCGAGTACGGGGGAAAGCAGCGGTAGGCCTTCGGTTCGCCGGAATCGGGCGGGCTCCTGTGCCGTCACGGTCACGAGCTTGCGGGCGCGGGTAGCTGTCCGACGACGAACGGACGGCCCCGGCTGACCCGAGGTCCGTCGCGGCGCGCGCGTGGTGACGGGTGACCTCCGGCCGGGTCGGGAGGGGCCGTCCGCCCCGTGCCGCCCACGCCCAGGCGCACCAAGCTCGTTCCGAACCTATCCGAGGAGCACTCCATGACCGACCCACGACACCTGGCGGCACCCCCGGAAGCCCTGGACAACGATCCGCTGATCACCCAGGTCATGACCACCCACCTGGTGGCCATCACCCCCGACTGCCCGCTGTCAACGGCCCTGCGCATGCTGGCGTCCACCGGCGTGCGCCACCTTCCAGTGCTGGAGGGGAACCGCTGTCGCGGGATCGTTCTGGAAGCCGACCTGATCACGTACCTCGCAAGCGGCTCCATGTCATCGCTCGACCACGCGACGGTCGCCGTCGGGACGCTGACGCGCCCGGCTACGCCGGTTCCGGTCTCGGCCCGGCGCTCCGACGCTGCCCGCCGGATGCAGACCGAGAACACGGACGCCGTCCTTGTCACCGACGGAGACCGACTGGTCGGCATCGTGACGGCCACCGACCTCATCCGCTCGCTCGCCTGCATCGCCCCCGCGGCCCCGCATACACAGGGCCCCACGCCGTGACCGGCGCCGTGACCGTCAGCGCGGACCGCTCACCGGCGGGCCACCGAGCCCTGCAGTGGGCAGCGTCGGAGGCGCGACGCCGGAACCTCTCCCTGCAGGTCGTCATCCCGCAGGAGCAGCACTCCCACCGCAAGCGGCACGCGGCGTTCGTCGATGCGCTCGCGGCCGTCCGTGACGCGGTGCCCGGCCTGACTGTGCTGGGACACCCCTCCCACGGGCCCGTCGCCGACGCACTGCGCGAGCTGTCCGCCGAGGCCGCAGCCGTGGTCGTCCCGTCCACGCTGCCCGAGCTGACAGCCGTCGTCGCCGACTCCTGCTGCCCCGTGGTCACGGTGCCGGAGAACCCGCCGTCACCGGAGGCCGAGAACGGCCCGGTCGTGCTCGGGGCGGCGCCCTGGACCGGCGAGGAGGTCATTTCCGTGGCCTTCCGGGAGGCGTCCGACCGCCACGCCCCGCTGCTCGCCGTGCGGGCCTGGTCCGATCCAGGCCTCGACCTCGGGTGGCTCCGTCCCGACCGACTCGCCCGCTGGGACCGCGCCGAGGAACGCGCCCGCCGGGAACTCGAGCTCATGCTCTCGCCGTGGACCGTCATCCACCCGGACGTCTCCGTGGAGAGGCTGGTGGTCCAGGACCGCAGGGCCGACATCCTCGTCGCACTCTCCCAGCGGGCGCGGCTGCTCGTGCTCGGCCGATCCGCACGCGGCGCCCCGCTCGCCGGCATCGCCGGCTCCCCGGTCGAGCTGCTGATCCGCGCCGCCGGGTGCCCGGTCGCGGTCGTCCCGGCAGCGGGACCGCCGCGCACGACCTGGCTGCCCAGCCGGATCCGCGGATGGGCGTTCACGGGACGGTGACACTGAAACCGTCTGTGGAGGGCGTTGCCCGCGATCCGGGCCGGTGGTAAGAACACATGTCCGGGCCTGGCGCTGAGCCGCTCCGCCGGAGGTGGAGCGGAGGTTTCCTCAGGGCGCCCGAGAGCAGACGGGAACCGCTACTGGGAGCCGAGGCCAGGCGGCGCCGTGGATGCGGGCCGGACTCCGGTGTGGGACCCGTCGGAAAGGATGGGTCGTCGCGCCCGTCGACCGCTGGAGGCGCCATGCCTGTCGATCACATCACACGACAGCCCGGCAGGAGCGGCGGTCCGGACGGTCTTGGCCAGGTTGCTGGAGGGCCCGCTCGCCACGGCCCGAGCTGACCTTTCCGGACCTGCCACGCCTGGAGCTGGACCAGCTGCTCGGACAGCTGATCGAGCGCGCCCAGGAGGTGATCGCCACCCAGGGGCGGCTCCGAGGCCTATTACGCGCCAACCAGTTGATCGTCAGTGATCTGGCGCTGCCGACGGTACTGCGGCACATCGTGGAGGCGGCCCGCGAACTCGTCGGCGCCCGCTACGTCGCGCTGGGGGTGATCTCGCCGGCCGGCGGACTGGCCGAGTTCGTCCACACGGGGATGCCCGAGGGCGCCGTGGAACGGATCGGGCACCTGCCCCGGGGCAAGGGGCTGCTCGGCGCGCTGATCGAGGACCCACACCCGATCCGGCTGCGCCGCATCACCGACGACCCGCGCTCCGCGGGCTTTCCACCGGGCCACCCCCCGATGAGCAGCTTCCTCGGGGTGCCGATCCGGCTGCGTGAGGAGATCTTCGGCAACCTCTACCTCTCCGAGAGCACCAGGCGTGAGTTCAGCGCCGAGGACGAGGATCTGACCACGGCACTCGCCGCGACAGCCGCGGTGGCAATCGAGAACGCCCGGCTCTACGACTCCGCCCACACCCGCGGGGAGTGGCTGCAGGCCTCCGCTGCGATCACCCGCCAGCTCCTTTCCCCCGACACCGGGGAGAGCGCCACCTACCCGCTGCAACTCATCGCCGAGCGCAGCCGCGAGATCGCCTGCGCCGACCTGGTCGCCGTCGCACTCCCCGACGCCAGCGGGAACGAGCTCTGCATCGAGGTCTCCGTCGGATCCGGCGCGGACGACCTGTCGGGCAGGCGCGTGCCGCTGGCGGGCTCGCTGTGGGGGCGGGTCTTCACCACGGGGGAGCCGCTGCGCCTGTCCTGCCCCGATGACGAGGCCGGGCTCGGGTCGCTGATGCCCGAAGAGCTGGACATCGGCCCCGTGCTGGTCGTGCCGCTGCTCGGCTCGCGGGGAGTGCAAGGTGTGCTCAGCGCGGGGCGGCTGCGGGGCCGCACCGCCTTCGCCGCCGCTGACCTGGACATGGCCAGCAGCTTCGCCAGCCAGGCAGCCGTCGCGATCGAGCTCGCCGAGGCCCGCGCCGAGCAGCAGCGCGCCGCCGTGCTCGACGACCGCGACCGCATCGCCGCCGACCTGCACGACCACGTCATCCAGCGCCTGTTCGCCGCCGGGCTGTCCCTGCACAACGTCGCAATGGGCCTCGGGCGCGGCCCCCTGGCCGACCGCGTCCTCGCCACCGTCGAGGACCTCGACGCCACGATCAGCCAGATCCGCACCACGATCTTCCAGCTCCACGACATGCCCCGAGCCAACCCCGCCGGGGTGCGGGTCCGGCTGCTCGACGTCGTCGCCGACGCCACGAAGGCGCTGGGATTCGAGCCCGCGGTCCGGTTCGACGGGCCGGTGGACGCCCTGCGCACCGACATCACCGAGGACCTGGTCGCCGTCCTGCGCGAGGCCCTCACCAACGTCGCCCGCCACGCGCGCGCCCACACCGTCGCGGTCGAGGTCACATCCGGCTCCGACCAGCTCACCCTCGCAGTCCACGACGACGGCGTCGGCATACGGCCCACCACACGCAGCGGCGGACTGACCAACATGCGTCGCCGCGCCGAGCGGCACAGCGGGACTTTCGATGTCGGGCCGAGAGAGCCCCGTGGCACCACCCTGCGCTGGTCGATTCCCGACAGCTAGCTGTCATGCCTGGCCGGGGCTCCACAACGGCCCATCGTCCGGCCGGCTCAGGGCATCCGGCCCTATCCGTCGAGGTGCCCCCGGCCGATGATCGAGATGTGACCCGACAGTACC
>JAODNO010000468.1 GCA_025465235.1 Pseudonocardia sp. | reverse complement strand
GGGGATGACGTGAGCCGAGTGATGTCGAAAGACCGCACAGAAATCGCTCGGAGAATGCGGACCTGGTTCCCGACTTCATCCCGGTCCTCGGCTACGCCGACGACGCCATCATCGTCACCATGGTCCTGCGCAGCGTCGTCCGGCGTGCCGGTCTCGAAGCCGTACGCGCGCACTGGCCCGGTACCGACGATGGGTTCGCTGCCCTGGTTCGCCTCACCGGACTCACCAGCCGGGCGGTTGGGTGATCGTGCTCAGTCGGGCTGTCGGCGGTGAAATTCTCGGCCAGAGCCGGAACCAGCTCCGCATTCTCCGACCCGTCGTCCAGTGCGCCACCCGCAAGAATGACGGCCAGCCCGCTGTCCCTGCGCTCGTACACGATTTCTGTGCGGTCTTTCGACATCACTCGGCTCACGTCATCCCCCGCTGCGCGTGTCCGTCGACATTCGCGGGACAGGATAACGTCCGGACGTGAATGGGGGAATGGCCGGCCCTGATCAGGCCACCGTCCCGGCGACCGTCGTGCGGCGGTCACTCTGGCGCTTGCTGCAGACGCCCGTGATCCGGGACCGTGCACGGGTGCCGGTGGCGATGCAACACCCAGGAAAGCATCAGACCCGGTGACTGCAGGGATGTTGACGTGCCTGCGCGGGGCGGCTACCGGTTCTGTCGGTCCGCCGGGGCACAATGCGGCACACTTGACGCAAGGGGAGCTACGCACGATGGTCGCACCGAATCCGCTGTCGGAGCAGGATCTGGCGGAGGCACGCACGGAGTTGTCCGCCGGCAAGCCGCTCACGGTGTGGTTCACCTCGGCCGCGGTCGGTGTCCCGGCCAACGGCTCGGCCAAGGTCATCTCGATCGATGACGTGGCCGAGGGTGACTTCATCCAGGTCAGACCTGCAGGCACGCGCGACACGATGTTCTGCTCGCCGAACGAGCTCACGAGGACCCGACCGACGCGCAAACGGGTCCAGCCGCCGGCGGAGCAGACTCCACCGGAGCGGATCGTGCCGCCGGAGAGCCCGCGGCAGCCGTCCGCGCACTCGCTGGAGAGCGCGCCGCGGCCACCGGCGCAGCCGGAGACCATGCGGCACCCGTCCGTGCACCCGCCGGAGAAGAGTCCGGAACGTACGCGTTCCGTGGGGGGCCGTTCAGCCGCCCGCCCAGCCGAGGTGACCATCACCTTGAACGCCACAATCGACGGGGAATGGACCGTCGAGGTCATGATCGGCAAGAAGCGCACCGTGCGGCCCACGTCGGTGCAGCCGGCCGAAGTCGCCAAGGCTGCCCGGTCGTTGCCCTCCGCGGTGGCCGAGGCGATTGAGTCATCGCTGGAGGCGGCGCGTCAGCGGCAGCTCGAACGAGTGGAGCGGCTGCGTGCCGAGCTCGAAGTCGCTCAACGGGCGCTGCACGAGCTGAGCAGCTGATCCGGCGAGCCCGCCGCGCCATCCCAGCCGGCCATTGCGCCGGCATTGTGGGCGAGGCGAACCCGACATCGCCCGCTGCTATGGTGGATTGCGAGTGATCGGGAACAAAGGGAGACCAGACATGGTGGGCGACGACATCTCCGGGTGATACCGGAAGTGATCGCCCACCGGCAGAGGCGCAGGAGCGCGCCCGCCGTGGCGATGCCGTCGTTCCTCTGATCCCTGTTCACTGCTGGGCGGCCCCGGGTACGCCCGCACACTCACGAGGGCTATCGCATGTCCGATGCGTTCATCATCTGCTCCAACCTTTCCTTCTCCTGGCCCGACGACTCCCCGGTCTTCCAGGACCTGTCCTTCACCGTGGCCGGCGGGCGCACCGGCCTCGTCGCACCGAACGGTGCCGGTAAGAGCACCCTGCTCAAGCTGATCGCCGGGGAGTATCGGCCCAGCGGCGGGACGACGTCCGTCAACGGGGTACTCGGCTACCTCCCGCAGAACCTGCCACTCGCCGGCGAGCTGACCGTGGCCGAGGTCCTGGGGATCGCTGCGGTGATCAGGGCGCTGGGCGCCATCGAGTCCGGAGACGTGAGCGAGGAGCACTTCGCCACGATCGGCAACGACTGGGACATCGAGGAGCGCACCCGTGGGGAGCTGGACCGGCTGGGCCTCGGGGATGTCGCCCTCACCCGGAGCCTGCATACCCTCAGCGGCGGCCAGGTCGTCTCCCTCGGACTGGCGGCACAGCTGTTGAAGCGGCCCGACGTCCTGCTGCTCGACGAACCGACCAACAACCTCGACCTCGACGCACGCCGCAAGCTCCACAGCGTGCTCGAGGACTGGAACGGTTGCCTGCTGCTGGTCAGCCACGACCGGGCACTGCTCGACCGCATGGACCGGATCGCCGAGCTCGACCGGGGCGAGGTGCGGTCCTACGGCGGGAACTTCACCGCGTACTCCGAAGCCGTGCGCGCCGCGCGGGAGGCCGCCGAGAGAGGAGTCCGCAACGCCGAGCAGGAGGTGAAGCGCGAGAAGCGGGAGATGCAACAGGCCCGCGAGCGGGCCGAGCGCCGGGCCGGCAACGCCGCCCGCAACCTGAAGAACGCCGGCCTGCCGAAGATCTTCGCCGGGACGATGAAGCGAGGCGCCCAGGAGTCGGCGGGCAAGTCGAACGAGATGCACGCCGCGCGGGTCAGCGAGGCCACGACCCGGCTCGACGAGGCGGGCCGTGCCCTGCGCGACGAGCAGAAGGTCGCGCTGGAACTGCCCGGGACCAACATGCCCGCCGGACGCACGGTCTTCCTCGGCGAGCGGATGCAGGTCCGCCACGGCGAGCGGGCCCTCTTCGCGGGGGATGGCGCCGACCTGGCGATCCGAGGACCCGAGCGGATCGCTCTGACCGGCCCCAACGGGGCCGGTAAGTCCACCCTGCTCCGCGTGATCAACGGCGAGCTGGAGCCGGAGGGTGGGACAACCTGGCGGGCCGACGGCCGGGTCGCCCACCTGTCCCAACGGCTGGACCTGCTTGACGTCGACCGCACCGTGGCGGAGAACCTGGCGGCGTTCGCGCCCGGCATGGCGGAGGCGCAGCGGATGCATCTGTTGGCCCGGTTCCTGTTCCGGGGCTCCCGCATTCACCTCCCGGTCGGGGTGCTGTCCGGCGGCGAGCGGATGCGCGCCACCCTGGCGTGTGTCCTGTTCGCCGAACCGGGGCCCCAGCTGTTGCTGCTGGACGAACCGACCAACAACCTCGACCTGGTCAGCGTCGGCCAGTTGGAGAGCGCCCTGGGTGCCTACGAAGGCGCGTTCGTGGTGGTGAGCCACGACCAACGGTTCCTCGCGGAGATCAAGGTGGACCGCTGGCTGCAGCTCTCCGAGGGCCGGCTGCTGGAGACGGGGGCACCTCCGGATGCGGGCAGGGGGAGTGGCTTCTGACCTTGCTCGAGGAGCAACCAGGCCTCCGAGGAACACGCGTCGCGTCCCGCTGATCGCCGTGAGGTCCGGGTTTCTGCCCTCCGCAGGGCCAACACCCGGGTCTCGGCGTGATCGCCGGTCTTGCGAGCGATACTGCATACAGTATGCTGCCGTGCGTGACGGATGCCTGGAAGGACCGCCCGACGTTGTCCGGTGAGCATGTCCGGCTCGAACCGCTGACCGCGGAGCATGCGGAAGGCCTCTACAAGGCGGGCTCGGATCCCGCGATCTGGACATGGCTGGCCGTGCGCCAACCCGACGACGTCGAGGGGATGCGCAAGATCGTCGACAAGATTCTCGTCGACGGCAGCCGGCTCGCCTGGACGCAGGTGGACGCCAAGACCGGCGAGATCGCCGGCACGACCTCCTTCTACCAGATCGACGCCACGCACCGGATCCTGTCGATCGGCCACACCTGGATCGGCAAGCCGTGGCAACGCACCCCACTCAACAGCGAGTCGAAACTGTTGATGCTGCGTAGGGCTTTCGAGGAGCTCGGGGCCAACAGGGTGTCTCTGGAAACGGATATCCGCAACGAGGCTTCCCAGCGCTCGAACGAGCGCCTCGGCGCGCAGCGTGAGGGCGTGTTGCGGGCCCATCGCATCCGGCCGGACGGCACCGTGCGTGACACCGTGGTCTACTCCGTGACCGCCGAGGAGTGGCCGGGCGTGTCCGAGAGGCTGGTGGCCCGCCTCGCCCGCTGAATGCGGGGCGCCTCCACGGTCTGGTCGGCGGTGAGACTGCCGAGCACGGCGAGAGCCTCGGCAGTGGAGGATCCGGGTTCGGCGCGGTAGATCTTCAGGAGCAGATCCGGGGAGCCGTTGGGGCGCAGCGACTCGAAGACGAGATCGAGGTCTCCCACCTGGGGGTGGCGGATCTGGAAGGAGTCGGAGGTCTTCTCCCGGACCTCGGCCTTCGACCACAGCCTGGAGAACTCGGCGCTTCGCACAGAGAGCTCGCCGACGAGTGCCATGAGTTCCGCGTCGTCCGGGTCGAGGGTGGCCGACGCCCGGATGCTCGCGACGGAGGCCGTCGCGACCTTGGTCCAGTCGCGGAAGAAGATCCGGGCGTCCTCGTCGACGAACAGAAGGCGGGCCAGATTGTCGCTGTGGCGGTGCCCGGCGTACATGGCTCGTCCGAGCTGGTTGGCGCCGACGATGGTGGTGCAGCGGTCGATGATGACGGCGGGGTGGTGGGGCCAGTCGTCGACGAGCGCCAGCAGATTGGCACCGACCTGCCGGTGGACGCGGGCAGTCGCGGGGGCGGGGCCGGGGGTGGCAACGGCGAAGAGGTAGCGCTGGGCATCGGCGCCGAGGCGCAGCGCCCGCCCGAGAGCGTTCAGAACGCTGGCGGACGGGTGCTGCTCGCGTCCCTGCTCGAGCCGCGCGTAGTAGTCGATGCTCAAGCCCGCGAGGGAGGCCACTTCCTCGCGCCGGAGCCCCGGCACGCGGCGCATCCCCCCGTGCGGGAGCCCGACCTCGCTCGGCGAGACCCGGGCGCGCCGCGCCCGGAGGAACTCCCCGAGCCTGTTCGCCTTCTCCATACAGCCAGAGTAGGTCGCACCAGTCCCCGGAAGAGGGGGCTCTGGGGGGACGTGCGACACCACGCTTCCGGGCTCGTGCTGTGAGATGGGTCAGCGTCCGATGGGGGTCATGTCGGGGTAGCGGTCACCGATCGCCGGCTGCAGGGAGTTGAGCCGGGCCAGCTGCTCGCTGGTCAGCCGGATGTTCGCGGCGGCGGCGTTCTCCTCGAGCCGGCTGACCTTCTTCGTCCCGGGGATCGGGACGATGTCGTCGCCCTGGGCCAGCAGCCAGGCGAGCGCCACCTGTGCCGGTGTCGCCCCGAGGTCCTTCGCGACGGCCTCGACCTCGTCGACGATGCGCAGGTTCTGTGCGAAGGCGGCATCGGCGAACCGCGGGTTGCTCCGGCGGAAGTCGTCCTGCGCCAGCTGGTCGATCGTGCGGATCTGCCCGGTGAGGAAGCCCCGCCCGAGGGGGGAGTAGGCCACGAACCCGATGCCGAGCTCGCGCACGAGCGGCAGGATCTCGGCCTCCGGGTCGCGTGTCCACAGCGAGTACTCCGTCTGCAGTGCCGTGATCGGGTGCACGGCGTGCGCTCGCCGGATCGTGTCCGCGCCCGCCTCTGACAGGCCGATGTAGCGGATCTTGCCCTCAGCCACCAGCTCGGCGAGCGCGCCGACAGTCTCCTCGATCGGCGTTCTGGGGTCGACCCGGTGCTGGTAGTACAGGTCGATGTGGTCGGTGCCGAGGCGCTTGAGCGACCCGTCCACCGCGAGCCGGATGTTCTCCGGAGTGCTGTCGAGCTTGCGCATCGTCTCGAGGTCGCCCGACGTGGCGCCGGCCGTGCGCGGGTCGCGGTGGGAGAGCTGACCGAACTTGGTGGCGAGTACCACCTCGTCACGGCGCCCCACGAGGGCGCGGGCGACGAGTTCCTCGTTGGTGAAGGGGCCGTAGATCTCAGCGGTGTCGATGAAGGTGACGCCGAGGTCGATGGCTCGGTGGATGGTGCGGATCGACTCGGTGTCATCGGTTCCGGCGCCGGTGTAGTAGGCCGACATGCCCATGCACCCGAGACCGAGTGCCGAGACGTTCAGGTTTCCCAGCGATGCGTGCCTCATGGGGACGCCCCTTTCTTGATGAGCGGAACGAGAGTGGTTGCGAGAAGCGGGAACGGCCCGCGCCCTGGCGGCTGCCAGCAGCCACAGCACGAGGGCCGCGGCGGACGAGGCCGCTCCGATAGTGCTGACCGCGGTCCAACCGCCGGAGGCCCAGAGAATGGAGGCGACGATCGATCCCACGGCGCCTCCGACGAAGTTGCCGGTGATGTAGGCGGTGTTGACCCGGCTGCGTGCCTGCGGCGAGATGTCGAAGATCTGGGCCTGGTTGAGGATGCGCTGCGACTGGGTGGCGATGTCGAGCAGGATGATCCCGACCAGTAGCCAGACGACGGAGAACCGCCCGACGTCACAGATCGCCCAGGCCACGATCGCGAGCAGCCAGGACAGGCCCGTGGCTCGGTTCGACCAGCCCCCGTCGTGCAGGCGTCCGGAGCCCTGCGCGGCGAGGGCACCGACCAGCCCGGCGAGGCCGAACAGCCCGATCGCCCAGGTCGGGTAGCTGTAGGGCGGCGCGCTGAGGAGGAAGGTCAGGCCGGTCCAGAAGAGCGTGAACGTGCCGAAGCTGATCGCTCCGTAGAGCAGGACGATCTGCAGGGTGGGTTCGCGGCCGACCAGCACGAGGATCGAGCGCAGCAGCGCACCGTAGGGCTGGGTCGCGCGAGGGATGTCGGGAGGGATCGCCCGGGCCAGCACCCCACCAAGCACCAGCATCAGCGCCGCGGCGATGACGAAGACCGCGCGCCATCCGAGAGCGGCGGCGATGAGGCCGCTGACGACGCGAGCGGCCAGAATGCCGGTGAGGGCTCCACTGAGCACCGTGCCGACGACCCGGCCACGGGAGGCGTCGTCGGCGAGATCGCCTGCGAACGGGATCAGGATCTGCCCGGCGACCGTGGTCAGGCCCAGTGCGATGAGGGCGAGGAGCAGGATGACGATGCCCGGGGCCACCGCGCAGGCGGCCAGCGATACCGCCGAGAGCACCATCATCGTCGGCGCCAGCCGTCGCCGGTTGTGGACGTCACCGAGCGGGACGATGAACATGATGCCCACTGCGTATCCGACCTGAGTGGCGGTCACCAGCAGGCCCGCGGTGCCCTGACCGACGCGCAGGTCTTGGGCGATCACATCCAACAGCGGCTGGGCGTAGTAGAGGTTCCCGACCGCGGCCCCGCTGGCCACAGCCAGGAGCAGCACCAACCCACGCGGCAGGCTTGCGCGCTCGGCGGCGCATGCGCCGGCCCGCGTCGGCTGCCCTTTCATGATCGCATCGGCCCTTCGTCATGTCGTGTCCTCGTCAACGAACGAGAACGCATCGATCAGAACTGATCGATTCGTCTTTTCCACGCTAGGAGGTGGTTGCAGCGGCTGGGGGGGTGAGATGCACCCATGGAGGGATGCCCCACTCAGCGAGCGGGGAATATCGATAGGGCAGTGCTGAAGAACACGCAGAGCATGTGAGGTCCTCGATGCTCGGCTAGCTGCTCACGACTTCGAGGCGTCGGCCCGTGGTGCGCGGCCCGAGGACGGTGATGTCGATGGCCACCACGACCATTGCAGCGCACATGATCGAGAAGAGCGCACCGACGCCGGCGTCGTTCAGCACGGGTACGAGGACGAAGGGCATCGCCGCGGTGGCAAGGCGGGACAGCGCGAACGTCCCGCTCGATGCGGTCGACCGCAGATGCGTCGGGAAGATCTCCGCCTGGTAGATGTGATAGGAGTTGGAGAAGACGTTGCTGATCGCGGTGTAGAGGAACCCGAACGCGATGATCGGCAGCATCGAGTTCGAGAAGCCGAAGGCGAGTCCGAATACCGCCATCGCCAGCCCGGACGCGACCACCAGGTATTTGCGTTCGAATCGTTCCACCAGGGGCAGCGACAGGGCCGACCCGATCGGGTAGCCGAGGTAGGTCAGTCCGGTGAAGAGCAGGGACTCCGATATCGGAAATCCCTTGGCCGCGAGCACCAGCGGGACCATGGTCCCGAAGCCGTAGTAGCCGATGGTCTGGAAGATGTGGAAGACGGCCATCATGCCCGTGCGCCTGTTGTAGGGAGGCGTCAGCAGGGCGCGAAACCCCGTGGGTCGGGCGTGGTTGGCGCGGCTCGCCGGCGCGGTCGTCGCGACCGCGCGGTTCGGGACGGCGCGGGCGGGCTCGGCGGGTTCGGCCGGTTCGTCGCGGGCCTCGTCCTCGAGCTGCGCGACGATCTTCTCTGCCTCCTCGGCACGTCCGACGGACTCGAGCCATCGCGGTGACTCCGGCAGCTCGCGGCGCAGGAGGAACACGATGAACGCGCCGAGCGCGCCGATGCCGAACATCCACCGCCAGCCCGCGACACCGAACAGGGTCGCCTCGGCGAGCCAATGAGCGAGAAACCCGACGACCGGCACTCCGATGAAGGCGACCGTGTAGGCCCAGGCGATGTACCGGCCGCGCCGACGTGCCGGCAGCAGGTCGGTGAGGTAGGTGTCGGCGAGCGGTAGCTCGGCCCCGAGACCGACGCCGACGAGGAACCGGCTACCCACGAGCCACACCGCGTTCATGCTGAACGCCCCGAACAGCGAGAAGAACGAGTAGATGCAGAGGTTGAGCAGGAACGCGCCACGCCGGCCGAAGCGGTCGGCCACTCGGCCCAGGACCAGCGCACCGAGGAACATGCCGATGAACGTCGACGCGAGGACCAGTGGGAGTTGGGCCTTGGTGAGCCCGAACTCGCCGACGAGTACACCGCTGAGCACGCCGGTGAGGAAGACCTCGTAGAGCTCGAAGAACAGGCCGAGTCCCACGGCGACCGTTGCGCGACGCTGGGTGCGGGTCACGGGCAGCCGATCGATCCGCTGGGCGACCCCTTCTGCCATCTCGCGGGGATCCCCCGTCAGCGGCGCCCGTGTCTGACGTGCGTTGAGCATCGATCCTCCTTGCACGGTCGGACTGTCAGACATCCGACTGCAATAGGCGCCCACGATGTAAGCGGTTCTTGCCATGCTCCGTGCGGAGGACGAGGGCCGTCAAGGCCGTCTCAGACTCCCCGAGGATGGGAGACGACAGAGCGGACGCCGCGGTAGGGGCCGCCGCGACCTCGTGGGTCGGTGTCGGTTCTGCGATCAGCCGGCTGGTGGCGCGCCAGTGTCAGCGGTTGACGCCGAACCGGTCAGGAGCGGGGGAGTCTGCGGCACACCGCTCGTCGCGGAAGCCGATACGACGTGAGGCGTCGCGGGCGGACTCCACGACGACGGGCGCCCAGCGTTCGGCCTCCGTCGGACCCAGTCGCTGCAGCGGGGCGCCGATACCGAGGGTGGCGACGAGCTCCCCGCTGAGCCCGAAGACCGGCGCGCTGACGGACGCCGCACCGGCGTCCCGCTCCTCGAAGCTTGCGGCGAACCCGGCTCGCCGGACGGCAGCGAGCTGCTCGGTGAGCACATCGATGTCGACCACCGTGTGCTCGGTGAACCTGCTCAGACCGTGTCCGACCGCCTCCTGGCGAGCGGTTGGGTCCCAGGCGAGCAGCACCTTACCTGCGGATCCTGCGTGCAGCGGCATGACCATGCCGACCGCGAACCGCCGGATGACCGGATGCCGGGAGTCGGCGATCGAGACCACTGTCCGGAAGGGACCGTGACGGACGTAGAGGCATGCGGTCTCACCCGTGCGGTCCCGCAGTGCAACCAGAGCCGGGCGTGTGAGCCGGACGAGGTCGAGGCCCAACGTGCCGGGCGCGGCCCATTGCACGAAGTCCAGGCCGATGCGATAGACGTCGTCGTCGCGGTCCAGGAACCCCTCGACCACGAGGTTGCGGACAAGTCGCTGGCACGTGCTCGCGGGGAGGCCGGTCATCCGCGTGATCTGCTGCAGGGTCAGCTCGGGCTGCTCGACGCTGAACGAACGCAGGATCTGGGTGATCTTGCGCAGCACGAGTACGGGGACGACGGACGTACGCCCGTGATCCTCCGCCATCTCTCGACCCCTTTCCCGCCGTGACCTGCCGCATCGTATCGGCGCGGTCCCGACGTCCCGCGACCTGGACCCACATCCTGGTTGGTGAGTTCACATTTCGGGTCGTACACCCGGTCATGGGGATCTGATGGTATGACGATTGGTCGGCCGCCCCGCCTCTTCGGCCCTGTCCCGCGGCCCCGGCTATCAGGGCGCCGCGTCGTCGAACGGCGGATGCACTGTGGACGGTGGCACGAGGCCCCATCCCTCGAGCCGGACCTGATGACGTTCCCGGTCGGGCTGCAGGCGGCGCAGGGTTCGTTCCAGCTGGAGTATGCCCGGTGATGGCAGATCCGCCGGGTCGGCAGCGCAGGCCTCAAGGAATGACCGGCGGACTCGACGTCCCCCATCTCACGACGACAGGAGAGACCAACCCGTGCAGCACGCCTCCGCGACACTTGACCCCGCCTTCCGCGTTGCACCGGTCAGCCGGCGCACCTTCGGCTCGTTCGTCGAGCACCTGGGGCGCTGCGTCTACACCGGCATCCATGAGTCCGGCCACCCGACCGCGGACGCCGACGGCTTCCGCGGCGACGTCCTGGCGCTGACCCGCGAGCTCGGCGTCTCGACCGTCCGTTACCCGGGAGGCAACTTCGTCTCCGGGTACCGGTGGGAGGACGGCGTCGGTCCGGTCGAGCAGCGGCCGCGCCGCCGCGACCTGGCCTGGCACACGACCGAGCCCAACCTCGTGGGGCTTGACGAGTTCGTCCGCTGGACCCGCAAGGCCGACGTGGAGCCGATGCTCGCGATCAACCTCGGCACCCGTGGCGTCGCCGAGGCGCTCGACGTCCTCGAGTACGCGAACCTCCCCGCCGGCTCCGCGCTGGCCGACCAGCGGGTGGAGAACGGCTCGACGGAACCGCACGGGATCCGGATGTGGTGCCTGGGCAACGAGATGGACGGCCCATGGCAGGTGGGGCACAAGACGGCCGCCGAGTACGGGCGCCTCGCCGCCGAGACGGCCCGAGCCATGCGGATGATGGACCGCAACCTGGAACTGGTCGCCTGCGGCAGTTCGAACTCGCGGATGCCGACGTTCGCGGGGTGGGAGGCCGAGGTGCTCGCTCAGACCTACGACCAGGTCGACTTCGTCTCGCTGCACGCCTACTACGAGCCGGTGGACGGCGACGTCGGCAGCTTCCTCGCGTCGAACGTGGACATGGACCGGATGATCGAGGCGGTGGTGGTCACCGCCGACCACATCGGAGCCAAGCTGCGGTCGCCGAAGAAGATCATGCTGTCGTTCGACGAGTGGAACGTCTGGTACGCAAGCCGGTTCCAGGGCACGCCTGTGCCGCAGGACTGGCCGGTGGCGCCGCGGCAGCTCGAGGACCGGTACGACGTGACCGATGCCGTGGTCGTCGGCAGCCTGCTGATCTCGCTCCTGCGCCACAGCGACCGCGTCACGTCGGCGGCGCAGGCGCAGCTGGTGAACGTCATCGCGCCGATCATGACCGAGCCCGGCGGACCGGCGTGGCGTCAGACGATCTTCCACCCGTTCGCGCTGACGTCCCGCTTCGCCCGCGGGGACGTGCTGCGGATGGAGCCGTCGTCGCCGCGGTATGAGACGGCCCGGTTCGGGGACGTCCCCGTCCTCGACTCCGTCGCGACGTGGGACGAGGACGCGCGCGAGGCGACCGTCCTCGCGGTCAACCGCGACCAGGCGGAGCCGCTCGTGCTGGAGGTGGACGTGCGGGCACTGCCGGTCGAGGCGGTGCGGGAGGTCCTCACGCTGGCCGACGACGACCGGGCGGCCTGCAACACCGCGGAGCAGCCCGACCGGGTGGTGCCGCGGCCGAACACCACTGCCGAGCTCGCAGACGGCCGGTTGCGGGTGCAGCTGCCACCGGTGTCGTGGAGCATGCTGCGGCTCGGTCCGGCTGTCTGAGGGCTCGAACGCGAATCGGAGCAGCGGCGCGCTGCTGCTCACCAACGCCGACCTGGAGCGGCGTGAAGAGATCGGGTTCCAACGGCTTTACCGCACGACTGCCCAAGGCGCTGATGTCAGCTGTGCCGGCGGCCGGTGCTCGCCCTGCCGTACCCGGTTGCCGGGCAGGCGACATCGGCGCCGCTCTCCGGGCGAGCAGAGGGTGACTGATGTCCTAGGCCGAGCGGCACATCCGTGGCCGGATCGCTTGTAGCGTTGCTAACTAAATAACGACGTTTCTTGGGGTGAACATGCCCGATCTTGACCGTCGCCACCAGATGGCGATCCTGGCGATCTGCTGCTGCGGGCTGTTCATCGTCGGGCTGGACAACACGATCGTCAACCTGGCCCTCCCGTCGATCGGCCCGGAGCTCCATGCGTCGGTGTCGAGCATGCAGTGGGTGATCGACGCCTACACCCTCGTGCTCGCGAGCCTGCTCATGCTGGCCGGCTCGACGGGCGACCGGATCGGCAGGCGGCGGGTCATCCAGACCGGCCTCGTCCTGTTCAGCCTCGGGTCGTTGCTCTGTAGCATCGCCCCGAGCATCGGGTGGCTGATCGCGTTCCGGATGCTGCAGGCCGTGGGCGGGTCGATGCTGAACCCCGTCGCGTTGTCGATCATCACGAACACGTTCACGGACCGTCGCGAGCGGGCGAAGGCCATCGGCGTCTGGGGCGCGGTCATCGGGCTGAGCTGGGCGCTCGGGCCGCTGGTCGGCGGCGCGCTGGTGGACAGCATCGGCTGGCGATCGGTCTTCTGGGTCAACGTGCCGATCGGGGTGGTCGCCGTGCTGCTCGCGGCGCGGTTCGTCCCCGAGTCCCGCGCGGCCCGGGCCCGGCCGCTCGACCCGGTTGGGCAGCTGCTGCTGATGGCGCTGCTCGCCACGCTGACCTACGCGATCATCGAAGCGCCGGGGTTCGGCCTGCGGTCACCGGTGATCATCGGCTGCTTTGTCGTCGCCGTCGCCGCGGCGGCCGCGTTCGTCGGGTACGAGAAGCACCAGGACCAACCCCTGCTGGACATGCGGTTCTTCGCGAGCGTCCCGTTCACGGGCGCCGCGCTGGTGGCCGTGAGCTCGTTCGCCGTCATGGTCGGGTTCCTCTTCCTCAACGCCCTGTACCTGCAGGAGGTGCGCGGGTTCTCGCCGCTCCACGCCGGCCTGCTCACGCTGCCGATGGCGGCCATGACCGCAGTGTTGGCGCCGGTGTCGGGCCGCATCGTCGGGTCTCGTGGGCCGCGGCTCCCGATGGTGACCGGCGGCGTGGCGATCGCCGCGGGTTCGTTCCTGCTCTCCGGGCTCACCGCGAACTCGTCGTACGGGGCAGTGATCCTCGCCTACGCCGTGTTCGGCGTCGGGTTCGGGTTCATCAACCCACCCATCACCAATGCCGCCGTCTCCGGGATGCCCGCGTCGCGGGCCGGGGTCGCTGCCGCGGTGGCGTCCACGAGCCGGCAGGTGGGGGCGACGCTCGGGGTGGCGGTGCTCGGCTCGGTGGTCACTGCACGCATCGTCGGGCCGCTGTCGACGGGCTTCGTCACCGCAGCCCATCTCGGTTGGTTGATCATGACAGGCGCCGGCGTGGCGATCTTCGTGCTCGGCCTGGTGACCACGAGCAAATGGGCGCTGCGTACTGCACAGGTGTTCGACGAGGGGCCCGACGACAGGTCCGCCGCGGCGGGCGCGCTGACCGGGTCACGCTGACCGCTGCTCGTCCCCCTTGGAGGCGGCTACGGGGCGGAGACGGCGGTGTGGGTGTCGGGTTCCCGCGGGGTCTGGTGGGGGTCGGACGGTAGCTGGATGCGGTCGCTGCGCGTGTAGATGTTCATGGAGCCGTTGCGGATGAACCCGGCCAGGGTGAGGCCGCACTCCTCGGCGAGC
>JAODNO010000461.1 GCA_025465235.1 Pseudonocardia sp. | reverse complement strand
CGTCCGGTCACGGTGGCCCCCTGTCGGGCCAGCGCGGCGACGGTGCCCACGAGCAACCGCCGCTCCTCGATCTTGATGCGTTCGTGCAGTGTGTCGACGGTGTCGCCCGGCTCGACCGGGACGGCGGTCTGCGCCAGCACCGGACCGGTGTCGACGCCGTCGTCGACGAGGTGCAGGGTGGCTCCGGTCACCTTGACGCCGTAGGTGAGCGCGTCGGCGACCCCGCGAACGCCGGGGAACGCGGGCAGCAGCGCCGGATGGGTGTTGATCATCGGGCTGCCGACACCGATCAGGAAGCCCGGCCCGAGGATCTTCATGAACCCTGCACTGACCACGAGATCGGGGTGGTGCTCGGCGACCGCCTTCGCGAGGGAGGCGTCCCACGCGCCCCGGTCGGCGTGGTCGGCCACGCGCACCGTGAACGTGGGGACACCGGAGCGCTCGGCCCGGGCCAGCCCTTCGATCCCACTGCGGTCAGCTCCGACGGCCACGACCCGCGCCGGGTATCCCGGCTCGGCCGTGGCATCGAGCAGCGCCTGCAGCAACGTGCCGGAACCGGAGACCAGGACGACCACCCGCGCCGGCACGGGGAGCTCCACCCGGTAGGAACGGCTCGGCGACGGGGGCAAGCGCGCACTCCTCGGAGGGTCGGTGGCCAGTATCTGACGGCTACCAGCGTAGGCCGCGACGCAGGTCACTCCGTCCCCGGAGCCCGCCCGGCTGCGCGCCCGCCCGCCGGGCGAAGCGCGCCGCGGTCCTGTTCGCCGATCCTGACGGCGCCGGCACCACGGGCCGGAGCGGACCGCGATGCTCAGCCCTCGTCGGGGTGATCGGGGCCGGTCGACCCGTCCTCACTCCTGACGCCGTCGGCCGGGCGGTCCGCGGCCTCGCGCTGGGCCGCCTGCCGTTCCCGCAGGGCCACCAGCTCGGCGACGGTGCGAGGTCCCCGTTGCTCGGGAACAGCGACGTCATCCCCGGGAGCGGCGGCCCCGGCTCCCATCTCGGTCGGCTCTCGCCTGCCCCACCACCGCTTCTTCTCCACACCTCCGGTTCCGGCACGGTCCGTGCCGGTGCCGCCCTCGCCCGGCTGGTCCGGCCGTCCCCAACTCCGATCCCACTCCGCCTGTTCCCGGGTCACCTGCCGGCTCCCCCGGCCCGCTCCGGCGCGCTCCGGCCCGGGTGACGGGCGCGGGCCGACCCGGCGGGGGAGAGCACGCCCGCCGGAACCCTCGTCCTGCGTCCCGGCGCGGCCCTCCCCACGCTCGCTGCCGGTACGTTCCTGCTCCCCCCGGCCTGGTCGATCGGCGCCAACCGCCTTGCCGACGCCTCCACCACCCGCTGCGCGCCGACGCTGCGCTGGGCCGGAGGCCGGGTTGCCGGGCCTCGCGGGAATCTCTGGGCGTTGCCGGTCCGCCCGTGCCTGTCTGTCACCCGCATCGGGGTCACCGTCGACGTCGTCGAGGCCCGCACCGGGCCCCTCCCTGTCGGTCTCTGCGCTATCAGCTCCCGTACCGCCGGCCTGCACGTCACCGGAGCCGTCTTCCCTGGCCCGACCCTCCCCGGCTACGGCCTCGCCCGCCCCGACGTGGCCGGCCGCGACCTGACCGGCTCGGGCCTGACCGGCCTCGACCTGACCAGCCTCTGTGTGACCGGCCTCGGCATCATCAGCCTCGGTGTGTCCCGCCTCGGTATGACCGGCCTCTCCCTGACCGGCCGTGTGGCCGTGCCCGGCCGGTGCGCGCTCAGGCCGGTCGAGCCCCTTCCGATCGTCTCGCGACCACCCCGTCGGGGCGTCCGTCCCGGCACCGTTCGCCTGCACCCCCTCTCGACGGGCACGGATCAGCACGACCGCCAGCATCGGTACCCCGACCCACAACAGGACAGCGGGCATCACCAGGTCCCCGGGCAGCCGCACCGGATCGAACGGTCCCGCGCCGAGCCTGCCGCCCGCCAGCCATGCCAGCAGGCCGGCGACGAGCGAGGTGAGGACGATCGCTGCTGCGAGAGCCCGCAGCCGCTCGGCGGCAGCGGCCGCGGAGAAGCACGCGTGTCCGGCCAGCACTCCGACGACCACGGGCAGGACGAACACCGCAGCGGCCCACATCGGTGGCGCGGATGTCGGGAGCGCGGCCAGGAGCGGGAAGACCGAGCGCTCCGTCGGGTACGCGGCCAATGGGGTCGTCACGCCCGTGCCGACCGCGATACCGGGGCCGAGCGCCCAGCTCATCCCGGCGAGAACGGCGTTGGGCAGGTACGCGAGCGCGAGCATCGTGACGCCCAGGCCGGCCCCGAATCCCGGGGCGAGCGCCCCGTACGCCCTGGCCACGTTCGTCACGCCGAGGACGAGACCGGCGACCAGGACCGCGGACCCGGTGAACACCAGTCCGACGAGCGCGACCGCGGACCCGCGGAGGGCGGGTCGGAGCCAGCCGGGGAAACGGGCTGCCCACTCCGCGGGCATTCCGCATGCACGCAGCACGCCGACTGTCGCGGCCGCTCCCGCGACGAGAGCACCCCCGACCATCGCCGACCACGGGGCCACGGCCACCTCGGCCCGCGGCAGCAGCGCACTGCCCAGCACGGCTACGGAGGCGTGCGCCCCCGCGACGCTGGCGAGCACCGCGCCCGCGTCGGAACGGGGCCGGCTCCCGAGGCGGCGCACCGCCCATCCCGAACCGATGACGACCACCCAGGCGACCATGGCCGTCGGCAACAGCGGCAACACGCTGAGCGGCTGGCCGCCCAGCGCGAGCGGGATCTGGTGCGCGGCCAGCCACAGCGGGATCGCGGCAGCGAAGGCGCCGTCGAGCGACAACCCGCCGCCCCCGGTCGCGATGACGACGGCTGCAGCAGGCACGAGCAGGGCATAGCTGACGATCACCGTGCCCATGGCGCCGGCCAGGAGCAGCCGCAGGCGGTCCAGGCCCACGGCGCTACCTGTATCCGGATGGCCGCTGCCTTCCGGATCCGGATCGGTGCCAGGGTCGGCGAGAGTGCGGGACACCCCATCAGGGTCTCAGCGCGGCGCCCAACGAGTGGGCAGGCACGCCGAGCACACCACGTCGGAGTGACCTCCGCGGGCTCGCGGGGTCGGGAGAGGCCCGGTCAGTTCGGCGGTCGCTCGCCGGGCTGGAAGAACCGGGTCTGCTCGTCACGGCCCTCGTCCTGGTTGCCGCTGTCGCGCTGCTGCTCGTGGCGTCCCTCGCCCGGGTCCTGCCGAGCGGGCGGGGGGCCTGCGGGCTCCCCGTGCTGGAACGCGGCGGTGACGTCGCCGGCCCCGGGGGCGGGGGGCGCGACCGGGGTGCCGGGCGACGACGGGGTGTCGACGTTCACGTCGGCCGGGCCACCCCCGCCGTACCAGGAGGGAGCGCCGCCGGGCCGGGCACCAGGGTCCGGCTGGCCGGACGCCTGCTGGCCCCAGCCACCCTGGGCGGGAGGCTGCTGGCCGTAGCCGGGCTGGCCGCCGTATCCCTGCTGACCGTATCCCGGCTGCTGGGCCCCGTAGGGCGCCTGCTGCCCGTAACCGGGCTGGCCCGGGTAGCCCTGCTGCTGGCCGTAACCGCCCTGCTGGGCCCCGTACTGCCCGTAGCCGCCCTGCTGACCGTAGCCCTGCGGGTACTGCTGCCCGTAGCTCTGCTGCGCGCTGCCCGGCGCGGTCTTCGACCGGGGCGCCGGTGCCTTCACAATGTCGGCGTCGAGCAGCACCGCGCCGACGACGGCCACGGTCTCCAGGATCGCGAGCACCAGCGAGATGACCACGGTGGTGGACGCCGCGCCGACCGTCACCAGCTGCAGGAGCAGCAAGGTGCCGGTGGTGACCACGACCGCAGCCGGCACGAGCACGCGTCCGACCTTCGGCAGCAACGCCGCACCGGCCAGCAGCCCGCCACCGACCAGCAGCGGCGCGACGACGGACGCCGCGAAGCCCAGGTCGTCGAAGAAACCGAGCAGGTAGACCACCACGCCGAGGCCGGCTGCCACGAGCGCCAGCAACCGCGCCGGCCCCGGCGCGAGCTGGGCGTCGGCAGCGCCCGTCGGGCGCGCCGGCTCGTCGGCGGCGGCCGACGGCACCGCCGAGGACGCCCCCGTGGGTGGTGGCGTGGATGGCCCTGTGGACGACGAGGCCCCGTGGGCGGGTGTCGCCCCGGATGTCCCGGGCTGCTGGCTCATGAACGAACTCCCTCCGTGCGGACTCCCGCGGTCCGTCGCAGGCGGTACAGAGAACGCTAGTCCATAGCGGAGGCGGAGGCGTGCCCGGGAGAATCCCATATCGGGACCACGCGCGGAAGCCACGTTCCCGCCCGCTGGGGCAGCAACGTGGCCTCCGGAAACCTCTGATCAGGAGCACGCTGACAACCGCCGGCCGCTTGGGGGTGGAGTCGTTCAGCGTCGTCCAGCCCTCCTAGAGCGCGGCGATGAGTTCGCGCATCAGGGCGGCGGTCTCGCTGGGGGTCTTGCCGACCTTGACGCCCGCGGCTTCGAGGGCTTCCTTCTTCGCCTGCGCGGTGCCCGCGGAACCGGACACGATCGCCCC
>JAODNO010000438.1 GCA_025465235.1 Pseudonocardia sp. | reverse complement strand
TACGGCGATGCGGCGCAGGTCTTGAGGCTGTCGGGAAATGACTGTGCCCGGGTCCCGTTCATCCCCGGGCCGTTGCCCTACCCGGAGGTGAACTGCGCGTGCGGGGGTGGGGGTCGGCCTCGTGTATCACCGGTCTCACCACCGAGTACCCGCCCGCGGGCGCCTACTGGGTTGACCATCAACGGTGATGGTGAGGCGATCAGTCCACCGTCCGGGGAGCGGCTCGTCGCTACGCACCGAACCCGGCCGCCGGCTCACGCTCGTAGCACTGCTCGGCGCCCTCGGCGCCCTACTTGTTGATATCTACATGTACTGACTGACGAAGCCGACGCAGCCGCAAACTGTGGTCGACGGCCCAGGGTTCGCCTCACCACACCGCCGACGACCCGCACCTGCTGACCGAGTAGGTCTTCAGCGACATCGCAGCAGACGACACGCTTCGGGCGGCGAACCTGACGCCAGCGACGAACTGCAGAGCGCTGGCGAGGCGTCGTCCCGGACGCCGCAGCGCAGCGACGATTTTCGATGCGGCCCGGTGGCGAGGCAACGGCATCATCGCGTCTGCAGGCCGTATTGTTCGTCGGTTCGTCGTGCTACGGCTGACCCCGTTCGCAGTCGGAGCTGCCCTGCGGAGGTGGGTGGCGGCCGAGCGCCCAGGGCGATCGCCAAGGACAACGCGGCGGGTCATGCGGTGGTTGAAGCCGTCGGGCTCGGCACCGTAACCGGTCGCAGTCCGCGGCCCGCGGTGATGGGTGAGCTCGGCTACAACCGCGCGCTGGCCGCCCGGCGTGCGCCGAGGCGCAAGCGCGCAGCCCGGTGGCAGGCGGGCCAGGACTTGCACGCAGTGGTCGGACCGGCCGGTCTCGTGACCGTTGTGGTGACGGGGCATCGCGCAGCGCGTGCACCGGGCCGAAGGCTGTTGCCAAGGCCGACGGTACGCAGCGCGATCTGGGGGTCGATGGCCATGACGGGGCTAATTCGCGGCCGAGACCGTGGTGATGTTGGCCTGGGTCCCGACGACGGCCGCCGTTGGGATGAAGTAGTCAGGCGACGGCTTCTGCTTGTCGACCAGCGCGTTGTACAGCCAGACGATGGTGTCGTAGGACTGGCCGTACGGGTCTTGGCCGATGGCTGCGTACATGTTGCCGGCCTTGATCTGGTCCACGTTTTCCGCGGTGAAGTCGAAGCCGATCACCTTGACCATCGATGCCTTGCCCGCCGACGCCACGGTCTGGGCCGCGACCTGCGGGTTGCCGCCGGTCACGTAGATCCCGACGAGGTTCTTCGTGGAGGTCATGTAGTCACTTGTCGCTGACGCCACCCGGTCGGTCGACGCTTGGTATTCGACCCCACCGCCGGACTGGGTCACCCACGGGCAGTTCTGCTTGAGTCCGTCAAGGAACCCGAGCCGGCGATCTTCGAGCGCCTGGAACGTGAACGACTCGGTCTCGACGCCGACGACACCGGGCTTGCTCACGCTGGCGAGGTCCTTCGTGGCAGCGCACATCAGCTTTCCCGCCCGCGCGCCGGCGGCGCGGAGATCCTGGCCGTGGAAGAAGAGAGCACCTGAGCTCTGAGCGCAGGACGCATTGCCGTTGTAGGCCGCTACGAGCACGCCCTGAGAGTTCGCCTGCCGAATGTAGGTACAGATGCCGTCGCCGGGCATCAGCGCGGCGATGGCATCGTAGCCGTCGACGACGGCGGCGTTGATGGCGTCACCGACCCCGTCGACCGTCACGTCGGTACCGGCGGTGATCCAGTCGACTGTGCCGCCAGCGGCTTCAATCTTGGGCTTGACCGCGTCATATCCGTTCTTCACCTGCGCGAAGAACGGATTGTTCTCGATCGCGATGATCGCGATCTTGACCGGCTTGGTGGGCTTCGTCGTGCTCAACGCCGGTCGCTCGCCCTGCGGCGGTGTTGTCGGCGGAGTCGACAGCGTGTTCGAAGACTGTTGCGTCGGGGTTTCCTGGGCCGTCGTACACCCGGCGAGCCAAGCTACGGAGGCAACGGCGGCCACCGCGAAGGTCATTGCACTTTTCACCGACAACTCCTTGTCGATCGCATGTCGGCCGCTACGTGAGGGCGCCTACTTCGATCAGGAAGTACCTGGCTCGCGACAGCATCCGAATCAGGATCCTCGTCCCAGCCGGCGGAGACCAGGACCTGACGGACATCGCGGAAGCCCAGTTCGAGAGTTGGACTGGTCTCCCGGGCGTGACCGGCGCAGGCTTAAGCAGGTGAACCCAGCGCGCTCGCCGATTGCGCCCCGGTCCCCTGCCGATCCCGGCTAGCCGGAGCGGATGGTGGAGTTCCGGATCCTGGGCCCGTTGGAAGTCACCGCCGCCGACTCTCCGGTCGCGCTCGGTGATCCCAAGCCGCGCGCCCTGCTCGCCGCGCTGCTGCTGCGGCCGGGTTCCGTCGTGTCCACCGACCGGCTGGTCGGCGCGCTGTGGGGCATGGCGCCACCTCCGGGCGCGGTGGGGGCGCTGCTGGCATACGCCTCGCGGCGACGCGCTACCCTCCCCGACGGATCACGGCGCCCGATCTATCAGCCACCGGATTACCTGCTCCAGGTCGGTGCGGGCGAACTCGACGCGAACGAGTTCAGCGACCTGGTGGGACAGGCCCGCGAGCGCACCGAGGCGGGCGATCACGGGTACGCCGTCGAGTTGCTCGACGCGGCCCTAGCCCTGTGGCGTGGGGAGGCCCTGGCGGAGTTCGACGCCGCCGATATCGATGCCGACGGCCACCTTGCCCGGCTGGCGGACCTGCGGCTGGTCGCGGCCGAGGAGCGCGCGGACGCGCTGCTGCACCTGGGCCGGGGCCGCGAGGTCGTCCCCGAGCTGGAGACTCTGGTACGAGCCTTCCCCGCGCGGGATCGGCTGTCAGTGCTCCTCATGAAATCGCTCTACGCCGCCGGACGACAGGCCGAGGCGCTCGCCGTCTACCGCACCCTGCGCCGCCTGCTCGTCGAGGAGCTGGGCGTGGAACCGGCCGAGTCGACCCGGGCGATGCACCGCCAGGTGCTCGAGCAAGATCCGCAGCTGCGCCGCCGGTCCCTCGGTTCGCCGACGAACTTGCCTCGGCGCGCGACGACCTTCGTCAACCGCTCCGCCGAGCTTGCGGAGGTCATCGCGCTGATCCGGACTGCGCCCCTGGTCGCGCTGACCGGCGCTGGAGGAATCGGCGAATCGCGGCTTGCGCTCGAGACAGCCCGCCAAGCCCGAACGCAGAAGCACATCGTCATCCGCGACAATGACCCGCATCCGGCTCCCGGGGGGGCCTTCTCGGCTCTTAGTCACGTTATCCATCCGCATGCTCGCCCCCCCGCAAACATTGCGGGTTAGGCGCATGCGATGGGGCGATCACATGTCGCACAGCTCAGGAGGTAAGCCACCGTGCGCGGCAGCCTGACCCGCCGTATGGTCATCGCCAGCGCGCTGCTCACGCTGCTGACGAGCGCCGCATTCGCCGTGTTGCTGCTGGCGATCCATGATCAGCGAAGCTCGGCTCAGTTGGCTCGACACTCCCAGGAGGTGCTGGTCGCCGCAGCTCGGGTCGAGCGACTCCTCGTCGATATCGAAACAGGAACCCGCGGCTACTTGCTGACCGGCGATGACCGGTTCCTGCAACCGGCCCACGCCGGCGAAGCCGATTTCGCACAGGCCAGCAGCGAGCTTGTCGACCTCACCAAGATTACGGAACAGAACGAGGCGCCCGGGAAGCTGACTGCGATTCACGTGTCAGGAACAGCACGGGCGATCAAAATCAAGGGCGAATCATACATCCGGGACTATTTCCGCCCGCTCGTCGCGGCGGCGGAACGCGGCGATCCGGCCGCGCGGAGTGTGGAGAACGCGCAGTTGGGCAGGGTGAAGTTCGACGATATCCGGTGGGACTTCAACACACTGGAGCAGACCGAGCAGCGAGTCGCCGCGGAGCGCGATGACCGCGCGCGTGAGAACGCCAACCAGGCGACTATCGCCGCGATCGCCGGGCTGGGCGGGACCGTCGTGCTGGTCGGCTTCTTCGCCTCCTACCTGAGCCGGGCGATCGTACGACCGGTCCGCCAGGCATCCGTGACGGCTCACCGACTCGCGAGCGGCGATCTGTCGACCCGCATGCCGACGACCGGAGTCGCCGAGATCGGCGTGCTCGAGAAGTCTTTCAATACCATGGCCGGCTCGCTGCAGCGCAGCCAATCGGAGCTCGCCGATCTGCTTGACGAGCAGGCCGCCCTGCGCCGGGTCGCCACCGTCGTCGCCGAAGGCACCCCGCCGGAGAAGGTCTTCCCCGCGGTCAACGAGGAGGTGGCCCGGCTGCTCGACGTCGACGGCACGCGCTTGATGCGCTACGAGGCAGACGGGACGGCGACCATCGTCGCCAGTTGGGGTGAGCCGACGATCGCCCCGGCGGGCACGAGGATCGCGCTGGATGGGCGCAACATCGGATCCCTGGTGCGCAGCAGCAGCAGGCCGGCGCGCATCGAGGACTACCAAGACGCTCCCGGGCCTGTCGCCGCGATCGCCCGCGAACACGGCATCCGTTCGACCGTCGGCGCCCCGATCACGGTTGAGGGGCGGCTCTGGGGCGCGATGAGCGCGTTCTCCAAGGCGGACAAGCCGCTCTCCTCGGGCATCGAGCTGAGGCTGGCCGACTTCACCGACCTCGTCGGCACCGCCATCGCCAACGCCCAGGCGCGGGCCGACCTCACGGCGTCGCGGGCGCGCGTGGTGGCCGCCACCGACGACATCCGCCGCCGCATCGAGCGCGATCTGCACGACGGCACCCAGCAGCGGCTCGTCTCACTCGTGCTCGAGCTGCGCAACACGCAGGCCAGCGTCCCCGACACGCAGCCCCAGCTGAGGATCGAGCTGGCTGGCATCGCCGACGGCCTGGTCGCCGCGCTGGATGACCTGCGGGAGGTCTCCCGCCGCATTCACCCGCCGTTGCTTGCCATTGTCAGAGGCGGCCTGGGTCCAGCGTTCAAGGCGCTGGCCCGCCGCTCGCCGCTCCCGGTCGAACTCGACCTCAACCTCGACGGCCGCCTCCCCGACCATGTCGAGGTCGCGGCCTACTACGTGGTCGCAGAGGCGCTCACCAACACCGCCAAACACGCGCGACCCACGGCCATATGGGTTGCGGCCGACGTGGTGGACGGCCGCCTGCGGCTGATCGTGCGCGACGACGGCATCGGCGGCGCAGATCCAGCCAACGGATCCGGGCTGACCGGGCTCACCGACCGCGTCGAGGCGCTCGGCGGAACGATCACCGTGCACATCCCACCGGGTCAGGGCACGACATTGCAGGCCTGGCTCCCTCTCTCGGCTCCC
>JAODNO010000427.1 GCA_025465235.1 Pseudonocardia sp. | reverse complement strand
ATCTCCTTGTCGACCATCCCGTGGATGCGCATCGACCAGTCCTCGGCCGCCCGCTCGGGGATCCGCAGGGCCACATCGATCCGATAGAAGTCCGGGTTCGCGGTGAGGAACGTCGGGGTGCCCAGCTCGGGGAAGGCCGCGGTCGCCGGGATCGCGGGGGGACGTTCGGCGAGCCGGGCCCCGGCGAGCCGCGCCGTCACCCCCTGCCGGGAGTCGGCGATGCCCCGGCCGAGCAACTGGCCACCGACGGCCGCTGCGAGCGACATCACGCCCACAGCCGCCGACGAGCCGATGAGCACCGTGCGCCGGGACACCCCGGTGCCGTGAACCGGTGCATCCTGCGGGTCCTGGAGCCGCAGGGCGAGCGCGTGCAGCCTGCGGAACACAGTGAGGCCTGCGGCCAGCGACGCGAGCGGAGCGAGGACGTCGAGCGGGGCGAAGACCGGCGCGCTGACCACCGCGAGGAGACCGAGCACACCCAGCACACCGACCACGACCACACCGGGGGTCCGGCTGTGGCGCGAGGCAAGGCCCGCGAGAACGGCCACGATGAGGAGGACCACACCCATGCCGACCAGCAGGACCGGCTTGTCGGACGTCCCGAAGGTGGTCTTGGCGAACTCCGTGAGGAACTGCGGCGAGAAGCGGATCACCGTGTCGCCGACGGCCAGGTACGGCGAGGACGCGGGCGAGACGATGCCTGCCACCAGGTGCCCGACGCCGATCGCCGCACCGACGGCCAGCACCCCGATCAGCGCGGCGAACCGGCTCGGGATGCCGTGTCGCGTGGGGCGCGCGGGCTGAGGTGGTGCGTCGGTCGTGCTCACGCAGGAAGTTTCGCCCGCCAGGCCCGTCGGTTCGCCCCGGAAGTGTGACGATCTGCTGACGGTCCGGCCGGATCAGGCCAGCGCAGCCCGGAAACGTGCTTCCTCGACCTTCCAGAAGCCGTGTTCGCGGCCGTCGATCATGATCACCGGTACTCGGTCGCCGTACTCGGCGCGCAGGTCGACGTCGGAGTCGACGTCGACGGCCACCCAGCCGTGGCCCAGCTCACCGCAGATCCGCTCCACCTCGGCCTCCGCAGTGGCGCACGCCGTGCACCCCGCCCGCGTGTACACGGTGACCCTCGTCGGGTCGGCCTGCTCCCGGGCGACCTCGTGCGGCGTCGTCACGACTGTCCTGCCAGCTGCCGCCGCGCCACCTTGCCCGTGGGCGTCCGCGGCAACGCGTCGGCGAACTCGATGACCGTGGGAACCTTGAACCGGGCCAGCCGCTCGACACAGTGCGCCCGCACGTCCTCCTCGGTGAGCTCGGCGTCCGGGACTCTCACCAGAACCGCCTTGACAGCCTCGCCGGTACGGTCGTCCGGCACCCCGACGACCGCGCCCTCCGCCACCCCGGGCAGCTCCACCAGCACCTGCTCCACCTCGCGCGGGTAGACGTTGAAGCCGTTGACGATCACGACGTCGGACGAGCGGTCGACGAGGTGCAGGTCGCCGTCGGCATCCAGGAAGCCGACGTCGGCGGTACGGAACCAGCCCTCGTCGTCCGGCCCACCGGCCCCGTCCGGCCAGTACCCGGAGAACAGGTTCGGCCCCCGCACGGCAACCAGCCCGGTGTCCTGCGCGTCGAAGACGTCGCTGTCGAGGCCGTCCAGGTCGTCGAGATCGTCGAGATCGTCGGGGCCGGGTTCGGATCCGCTGTCGAGCGGCGTGCCCTCCCAGTCGACGAGCCGCAGCTCGACACCGGGCAGCGGGCGACCCACCGATCCGGGCTTGGCGACGCCGGCCGTCGGGGTGGTGGTCAGCACTGGCCCGGCTTCGGTGAGGCCGTACCCCTCGACGATCGTCAGGCCCGTGGCCGCGCGGAAGTCCGCGAGCCACTCCGCCGGCAGCGGGGCGCCGCCCGACGTGCACAGCCGGACGCCCGCGGTGGCGGCGCGCAGCTCGCCTGCCGGGAGGTCGAGCAGCGAGCGGAACATCGACGGGACTCCCGCCAGCCCGCTCACCCGCTGCTCGACGAGCACCTCGGCGATGTGGGCGGGCTCGAACCGCTCGACGAGCACGACGGTGGCCCCCACCCAGCACGCCTGCAGGAGCCCGGCAGCCAGGCCGAAGATGTGGAACATCGGCAACGACAGCAGCACCCGGTCCACGGGGATCACCGGCGCGGGACGCAGCGCCGCGGTCTGCGCACGGTTGGCGAGCAGCGCCCGATGCGAGAGCCGGACACCACGCGGGCTGCCTGTGGTGCCCGAGGTGTAGACGAGAAGCGCGATCTCCTCCCCGCCCCGTCGGGCGTCCCCCTGCGAGGGCCCCTCGGCGCGCGCCCCGAGGTCGGGCGGAGTGATCACTGCCGAGTTCAGCGCTGCCGCGCTCGCCCGAGCGGTGTCGTCACCGTCCGCAGCCACGACGACGGCAGGCCTGCAGTCGGAGAGCACGATCTCCAGCTCCCTGGCCACGCCGATCGAGCCGAACGGCACGGTCACGGCGTCGGCCCGCAACGCGCCCAGCACCGCCACACAGAACTCCGCCCCGTTGCCGAGCCGCACCAGCACGCGGTCGCCGGCAGCCACCCCGGCGTCGCGCAGGCGGGCGGCCTCGGCGGAGACGGCACCGTCCAGCTCTCGCCAGGTGAGCGTGATTTCGCTGGTCACGTCCACAATCGCGGGGTTGTCCGGCACCCGGGCGGCAGCCTGGCTCACCAGATCCGCCACGTGTGCCTGCGCCCACTCCTCGGGGCGGTCGGTCGGGCTGTCCACAGTTCTCCAGGGGTTGGCGCGACGGGCGGATTGGCGTCGTGGCGAGTCTGGCACGAACCGTGCAGCGCGGCCGCAACGACGCTCATCGCAACTCGCTCAGCCCGTCGCCGGACGACACGCACCCAGTCATGACGCTGACCGCGTGTAGTTGGCCGCTCACCGGAACACGCCGACGGCGAGCGGTGCTGCCTGCTTCGACACACTGCTCCGGTCGTATGCTCCGCCGCTACACCCAGCTCGACGCCTCGACACTCGTGATCGCCCCCGAGACTCACCCAAGGGAGTGGTATGCAACCTGTTGCCGCCAGCACACCGCGGGTCGTCCCGCGGCGTCCTGTCCGTCACGGCGACAGGGCCAGCCGGGAGTCATGACCCGGTCCTCGCGTCTGCCCCGGCTGCTCCCCAGCGAGCCCGCCCGTTCCCCGTCGGCTGGAGAGGTAGAAATGCCCCCGACCACCGCTCCCCGCGTCGGTGCACCACCCGGGCCACCTCGGCCACCCCACGCCGACGGCCCACCGCTCCCCCGGCAGCGGCCGTACAGCTCGGAGGAGCCGGCCTCGGCCGGTGCCGTCCTGGCTCACCCCCATCACGCGTCCACTGCTTCCCACGACCGCGGCACCGATCTCCTCGCCGCCGACCACAGCACGGATGATGCCGTGACCGCCACCGCGCACGCCGGAGAACCGGCGGACCACCCCGACGAGAGCGGCGCGTGGGCGCTGGTCAAGGCGTCCCAGACCGGCGACATGGTCGCCTTCGGCGAGCTGTTCGATCGCTACTACGAGGTGGTCTTCCGCTACGTCCTCTTCCGTATGGGAGACCGCACGCTCGCCGAGGACATCACGCAGGAGACGTTCGTCCGTGCCCTGCGTCGGATCACCTCGGTCAGCTACCAGGGCCGGGACATCGGGGCATGGTTCGTCACGATCGCCCGGAACCTGATCTTCGACCATGTGAAGTCCAGTCGCTACAGGCTGGAGCAGACGACCAACGAGATCATCGAGCTCTCACCCAGCACCAGCGGCCCCGAGCAGCAGGTGCTGGACGGCGCCACCAACGACGAGCTGCTGCGCTGCGTGCGCAAGCTGAACCCCGACCAACAGGAATGCATCCAGCTCCGCTTCCTGCAAGGGCTGTCGGTCGCCGAAACGGCGGAGATCATGGATCGCAACGAGGGGGCCGTCAAGGCCCTACAGCACCGGGCGGTCCGTCGGCTCGCCCAGCTGCTACCGGAGGGCCTCCGATGAATGGACGCCTTATCGCACGAACCGCCGCCGGCGTTACGGCTGCGACGAATGAACGACTCGATGCGGTGAACGGTTTCAAGCCCGTAACCGGCCGCATGGCGGCTCGTTGTACAGCTGAACGTCGCGCCGCGTGCGGCGCGGAGACTGACAGCGCAGGGATGCAGTGAGGACGGCCAACATGCCCGCCGGACAGGGCAAAGACGCGGAACGGTTCGCAGCCACCGTGGAGCAGGGGACACCCCCCGGCTTCGCGGGCGACGACGACCTCGCACGGGAGCTCGAGATCGTGGCGATGCTGCGGTCACGTGGAGCGGCCTTCGCGCCGGACCCGGACGCAAAGGCTCGCGCGAAGCAGCGACTGATGGCGGTGCTCGTCGCGGAGCAGGCCGACCGGCACGGAGGCGGTCCACGCCCGCCCCTCGCGCCCCCGTCGGCGGAGGAGCAGACAGCTCCCCTCGCCCGCATCCTCGAACCCGCCTTCCCCCCGGCGCCGCAGGACGCCGACGCGTCCTCGGTGACCCAGAAGATGCCGGCCTACACCCGGCGGCCGGAGCCGGTGGGCGAGATCGAGGCGGATGCAGCGACCACAGATGCTGCGACCACCACATCCGCCCGCCCTGGTCGCCGCCACAGCTCGCGGCACAGCTCGCCGAGCCGGCCGGCCGGCCGGTCCCGCGGCTCGAGCAGACCCGCCGGGATCGGCCTGCCTCGCCGCGCCGTACTCGTCGGCTCCGCCGCTCTGGTCATGCTGCTCGCGCTGGCCGGCGGCGGGATCTTCGCCAGCCGGAACGCGCTGCCGGGCGACCAGCTCTACGCGCTCAAGCGGGTCGCCGAGTCGGCCGGCCTCGCCTTCACGTTCGACGACGCGGGAAAGGCCCAGCGCCACCTCCAGATCGCATCCACCAGGCTCGACGAGATGGAACGGCTGGTCGCGCGCGACCCGCAGACGCCTGCCGGCCCCGAACTGTTCACGTCCGCGATCAAGGAGTTCGACACAGCGACCGGCCAGGGCTCGCGGATCCTGCTCGCGACGCATGACACCGTTGGCGCCGCCGCGCTCGGTAACCTGCAGACCTGGGCCGGCGAGCAGGCAGACCGGCTCACCTCACTTCGCCCAGCTCTGCCCGTGCCTGCCGCGGCGGATGCGGATGGCGCGATCCAGCTGCTCGACCGGCTCCGCGGGCGCACAGAGGCACTGACCGCCCGCTCGTCCTGCACGGAGGTGACCTCCGGCACGGCCGACGACCTGGGTCCGCTGCCCGCTGTGGGCGCGTGCGATCCACGGCCGGCCCGCCAGAAGGCCCCGGGATCCGGGTCGACGGATGGGAACAAGCAGGACTCGACCCAGCGCAGCCCGGATTCCACCCCGCAGGGGGGGACCGAGGATCCCTCGTCGTCCGCCGCTGTGCCCGACACGTCGTCGACCGACAAGGTGCCAGGGCTGCTGCCCGACCTCGGTGGCACCGACAGCACGGCGCCCGACAGCGGCTCCGGCAACGGCTCGGGGGAGGACTCGACGTCCCCCACCACCCCGAAGAAGTCGTCGGACGGCAGCTGGCCACCGCCGCCGCCGCTGCTCCCCCCGATCACGCTGCCCCCGCTGCTGCCGGGGCTGCCGGGGATCACCATCGGCTGACCGACGATCTGACTGGAGAACGCGCATCAGGCCGCCGCGGGAGAACACCTCCGCGGCGGCCTGGCCGTCCGTGCCGGCGCCTGAAACGCACCGTCCGACCGGACGGACCCGCCCACTAGGCTGCAAAGGACCCGACCCGGACCCGGAGGCCCGCACGTGGATGGAGAAGTAGAGCCTGGCAAGCCGCTCTCGCCCACGGGTTCCGGTGAGCTGACGGGCGCCACCGAGACACCCGGGGTGCTGCGCTCTGCCACCTCTGCCGACCCGGCGGTGCGCGCAGGCGAGGCCGCCGCGGCCGCCGCCGTCGCTGCCGGGGACAGCGGACCACCGGACGTTCCGCTGACCGACCTCACCGCGGCTGCGTTCTTCGACGTCGACAACACCATGATGGTCGGCGCGTCGATCTTCCACTTCGCCCGCGGGCTGGCTGCACGGAAGTTCTTCACCACCGCGGATCTCGCCGGGTTCGCGTGGCAGCAGATCAAGTTCCGCGTGGGGGGCCGCGAGACCACGTACTCCACGACCACTGGTCGCGACACGGCGCTGTCGTTCGTGGCCGGCCGCGCCGTTTCCGAGATCACCGAGCTCGGCGAGGAGATCTACGACGAGCTGATGGCCGACCGCATCTGGGCAGGCACGCGGGCGCTGGCGCAGATGCACCTCGACGCCGGGCAACGCGTCTGGCTGGTCACCGCCACGCCCGTCGAGCTCGCCCTGATCATCGCGCGCAGGCTCGGGCTCACCGGCGCGCTGGGCACGGTGGCCGAGAGCGTCGACGGGTACTACACCGGGCGCCTGGTGGGCGAGATCCTGCACGGTCCGGCGAAGGCTCATGCTGTGCGCGCCCTGGCCGTCACGGAAGGCTTGGACCTGCGCCGCTGCACGGCCTACTCCGACTCGGTCAACGACGTGCCGATGCTCTCCGCCGTCGGCACCGCCGTTGCCGTCAACCCCGACTCGGAACTGCGGGACGTCGCGAAGGAACGCGGCTGGCAGATCCGCGACTTCCGCACGGGGCGTAAGGCCGCGCGGATCGGCGTCCCGTCGGTGATCGGCGCGAGCGCCATCGCCGGTGCCGTCGCTGCCGGGCTCGCGGCCCGCAAGCGCTGACGCGGATCGGAGCAGGTCCCGCGCTCCTAGCCGAGGAACGCGTTCCGGCGCTGGCTCAGGAGCCGGTAGAGGGTGTGCTGGATGGTCTCGCGCACCTGGTCGGTCAGGTTGAACACGGTCATCGGATCGTCCGCCTCGGTGGCGCCGATCGTGTCGGTGCGGATCGGCTCGCCGAACTCGATGTACCACTTCGACGGCAGCGGCACGAGACCGAGCGGACCCAACAGCGGGAACAGCGGGGTCACCGGAAAGTAGGGGGCACCGAACAACCGGGCCAGCGGCTTCAGGTCGCCGATCTTGGGGTAGATCTCCTCGGCCCCCACGATGGAGCACGGGACGATCGGAACGCCGGTGCGGAGCGCGGCCGACACGAAGCCTCCCCGCCCGAACCGCTGCAGCTTGTACCGGTCGCGGAACGGCTTGCCGATGCCCTTGAAACCCTCCGGCCACACGCCGACGAGCTCCCCAGCGGACATCAGCCGCTCGGCGTCGGGCATGCAGGCCAGGGTGCTGCCCTGCTTACGAGCGAGCGTCCCCGCGACCGGCAACCGGAACATCAGATCGGCGCCGAGCATCCGCAGGTGCCGCTGCGCCGGGTGGTCGTCGTGCAGGGCCACAGCCGTCATCAGGGCGTCCAGCGGCAGCGTGCCCGAGTGGTTGGCCACCACCAAGGCGCCGCCGACGTCGGGGACGTTCTTCATCCCGATCGTCTCGACGCGGAACCACCTCTGGTACAGCGGCCGCAGGGCAGGCAACAGGAGGTTGTCGGTGAGGTCGGCGTCGAACCCGAAGTCGTCGACGGCGTAGTCACCGGCGAACCGCCGCCGCAGGAACGCGAGCGTCTCGGTGACCGCCTCCTCCCACGGCGACGGCACGGGCTCGGCGGCCTCGGAATCGGGGCCGAGTTCGGGCTCGGTGTCCGCAGCGGCGCGGGAGCCGCCGTTCGACTGCCCGTTGGGATGCCACGGGGTGTGGCCATCGCCGTCGGCGTGCAACGGGATGATGCGGGCCTCGGACACGGATGTTCCCTCCCCTGCTCGTGGACTTGCAGTGGGAGTACCCGACAGAAGCAGTTTGCTCCACTCCTGGACTGCGGAGCGACGTGGCGTCATCGCAACGCCCTCGCTGCAGCGAGCATCCGCTGCTCCAGCGACTCGACCTGTGCCGGGGGGATCACCGGGCGCAGCGCGCGGCCACGCACGTAGTCGTCGAAGGCCTGCATGGTGGTCCAGCGCGGGGTGAAGCCGAACTGGCGGCGGAGCCTGCCGTTGTCGACCACGCGGCCGAAGTTCAGCAGCCGCATCTGTTCCGGGGAGAAGTCGACGAGGCGAGCGCTCCGGAAGACCCGGCTGACCGGGCCGACCGCGGAACTGGGCACGGGAATCGGGATGCGTCCGGCCCGGCGGATGGCCTGCGACAGCAGCAGGACACCGTCGGCCGCAACGTTGAAGACACCGGGGACCTCCTCGCTGGCTGCGCGCTCGAGCACGGCCAGCGCGTCCTCCTCGTGCAACAGCTGCACCCTCGCGTCGTAGCCGAGCACCGTGGGGACCACCGGCAGCGCGAAGTAGCGGGTGAAGACGGTGTCGATCCGGGGCCCGATGAAGTTGGAGAACCGCAGCACCGTGACCGACACGTCAGGACGGCGGCGGGCGAACCCCCGCAGATAGCCCTCGATCTCGGCTGCGTCCTTGGCATAGCCACCGGACGGGAGGTCCTTGGGCGTCATCGACTCGTCGAAGATCGCGGGGTCGCGCGAGCTCGAGCCGTAGACGGCGGTGGTCGACTTCAACACCATCCGCCGCACCGACGGCGCCTTCTGGCAGGCCGCGAGCAGCTGCATCGTCCCGATGACGTTCATCTCCTTCATCGCCGTGCGGCCTCCCGCGGAGCCCGGGTTGGCCGAGAGCGATGCGTGGACGACGGTGTCGACCGAGGCGTAGGAGATGACCTTGGAGATCAGGGGGTTGCGGATGTCGGCGCGCACGAACTCGGCGCGTCCCATCCGGCGAAGCAGGTCCCGCGGAGGCGGCACCGTGTCGACACCGAGGACCCGTTCGATGGCGGGGTTGGCCGCAAGACGGGCAGCAAGATGACCACCCAGGAAACGGCTGACCCCGGTGACGAGCACGACGGACGGCGCCATGGCTCTACCCCAGGAATGCGATCGGATGCAACGAGTGACCGATGTTAGACCTCGCGGAGCCGCGCGGGGCAAGAGGTGAGCGGGCACACCGGGCTAGGCGACATATGCACCACGTGCGGGTGAACCACACGGCGCGGCCGGCGCGATGACGCCGGCCGCCGCCGTCACTTGCCGAGCTTGCGACGCTGCACGCGGGTCTTGCGCAGAAGCTTGCGGTGCTTCTTCTTCGACATCCGCTTGCGGCGCTTCTTGATGACTGAGCCCATGCGTGGCGACCCTTTCTGGTCGTGGCGCGGCCCGAGTTGGGCCACCGATGTGCGGTGAGGTGCTCGACCAGCTACCGCGCGATGGGCGCGCGTCTGGCCGGGCAATGACCGGTGGCCCACTCTACCGGGCAGTTTCCACCGCTCCGCGCCGACCGGGCGAACGGATGCGCGCCGCGGCCTCAGCCCGCGTCGAAGTACGCGGTGCGGAGGTACTCCTCGACCGCGCGCTTGGGAACCCGGAACGAGCGGCCGACACGTGCGGCAGGCAGGTCGCCGCCGTGCACCAGGCGGTACACGGTCATCTTCGACACCCGCATCATCGCCGCGACCTCGGCCACCGTCAGGAATTGCACCTGTGCGAGGTGGATCTCAGGGGGCTCGGACGGCATCCGATCACCGCTTTCGTGGTCTCACCGGACGTTCCCGGGCTCCGCGGCCGGGTACGGCTCCAGATGTTCCCCGTGAGCTTAGCGGTGCGGCTGTGACGGCTTCGACACCCCCGTTGCACCCTGCGGGGCAATTCAGCCCCGCGTCAGGGTGACGCCGCTGCTCCGTTCGGGCCAGCGCTCCGCCCGAAGGGTCAGTTCTGCTGGCCTGCGCTCCCCGGAGGGATGATCACGCTGGCCGTTCGGCCCAGCTCGACCGAGCGGTCACGGGCGGCCTCGATCGCCGCGATGAGCGCCGCCCGCACCCCGTGGCGCTCGAGCTCGCGGATCGCGGCGATCGTCGTGCCCGCGGGAGAGGTGACCGCCTCGCGCAGGATCACCGGATGGTCGTTCGACTCCCGCAGCATGCGGGCCGCCCCGAACGCCGACTGGACGATGAGGTCCGCCGCGACCGCCCGGGGCAGGCCGAGCAGGATCCCGGCGTCGATCATCGCTTCGACCAGGAAGAAGAAGTAGGCCGGACCGGAGCCGGACAGGGCCGTGACGGCGTCCTGCTGCGACTCGGGCACCCTGACCACCCGGCCCACCGCGGCGAGCAGCTTCTCCACGGTTGCGAGGTGGTCGTCCGTGGCGTGGGTGCCCGGCGAGATCGCGCTCATCGCTTCCCCCACGAGCATCGGGGTGTTCGGCATGACCCGGACGACGGGCGTGCCTGCCGGCAGTGCGCCCTCGAACAGCGCCGTCGGTAGCCCGGCGCACAGCGACACCACCAGGGTCCCTGGCCGGAGAGCAGGCGCCAGCTCGGTGAGGACGGGCGCGATGTCCTGCGGCTTGACGGCCACCACCACGATGTCGGAGCCTCCGGCGGTGGGCACGTCGACGGCGCCCACCCCGTGCCGCTCGGTGAGCTCTGCGGCCCGCTCCGGGTGCCGCTCGGTGAACACCAGCTCCTCGGCGGGGCGGCCGGAGGCGAGCAGCCCCGCCAACAGTGCCTCTCCGATCTTCCCCGCCCCGAGCACCGCGATCCGTGTCATGCCGGTGACGGTAGCCCGGCCCCGCGCTGACGCCTCGCCCTGCCGGAGGGGGAGCCGGGACCGGGTCAGCGAGCGAGCGGAGACAGGGCCAGCTGCCTCGCCTGGCAGACCAGGCGGCCCGCCGCGTCGATCACGGTGACGTCCTCGTCGAACCACGGGTTCGCAACGGTGCTCGACCGTGACTCGACGCGCAGCCACCCCGGCGCCGGGCGCCCCCGCAGGAGGGCGGTGAGCTGCACGGTGGGTGCCCAGCCGAACCGGCCGCCGAGGTTGAACACCGTCGGCGGCAGGATGTCCCCAGCCAGCAGCGCGAACAGGACGTCCACCGGCTCGCCGCGGGGGCGCGCCCAGCCCCGGAGCACGGGCGGCCCTTGTTCTCCGCGGGCGAATGCGAACGTCGGGGTGTCGAACTTCAGCTCGCAGGAGCCGGCCAGGCCGGCTGCGCCGGGGTCCGTCGCGTCCTCCGGCGGTTCGGCGGCCAGGTCGGGCAGGTCGGCCCAGCGCGGCTCATCGTCGGAGAGGCGGCCCGCGGTCACCGTAGCCGCCAGCATCGCCCTGCCGCCCTGCGTCATCCGCACCGACACCACCGAGGCGGTGCGGCCGACCTTGAGAACCTCGGTGTCCAGCTCGACGGGGCCGATGTCGGGCGCCCGGAGAAAATCCGCCGCCACCGACAGCGGGTCCGGAGCGGATCCGGGCGCCTCGGCGTCGATCCCGGCCAGGCCGGCCTTGGCGAGCAGCACCAGCAGCAGGCCGCCGTGCGTCTTCGTGCCCACGGTCCAGAGCGGTCCGAGCTCAGCTGCGTACCGGCCATCCCCGAGGGGCTCGATCCCGATGGCGTCGTGGAACGGCCGGGCGGCCGCGCCGCTCGACCGGACATCGACGGCGGTCACCTGGTGCTGCCGTCGGGGGGAGCCGGACGCGCAGGTCGTAGAAGCACGGTCCAGAGTTATCACCGCCGGGCCCTGAGCCCCAGCCGACGCGGGTGTGAGCTGCGTCTAGTGCGAGGAATGCGCGGTCCGACGCCCGGAGTGCGCGGCCCCGGGCTTCGGCGCCGCGCGGCTTGCCGTGGGCTGCAGGTGCAGCCGGGCGAACAGCAGCGACTCGGCCAGCAGGGCCGTGCGGTCGTAGCGGGTGCGGCAGCGCCTGGTGCTGACCTCGATGACGACCACGCCTCCGAAGCCGGTGTCGGTGAGCCGTTCGCACACCTCCGCGCAGGGCTGGGTGCCGCGCCCCGGGACGAGGTGCTCGTCGCGTGCCGCTCCGCTGCCGTCGGCGAGGTGGACGTGAGTGAGCCCGTTGCCCATCCTGTCGAGCATGGCGAGCGCGTCGGATCCTGCGGCAGCGGTGTGCGAGAGGTCCAACGTGTAGTGCGGGTGTCCGACGTCAGTGGGGTCGAACCCGGGGCTGTAGGGCACGGTGCGCACCCCGGACCGGGTGACGGGAAACATGTTCTCCACCGCGAGCGCGACGCCGGCGTGCTCCCCGGCGCGCGCGACCTCGTCCTTGAACTGCGCGGCGTACCGGCGTTGCCACCGGAACGGGGGGTGGAGCACGACGGTGCGCGCCTGCAGGGTGGCTGCGGCCGCCACCGAGCGACGGATGCGGACGATGGGATCGGCGCTCCACACGCGCTGCGACACCGCAAGGCACGGGGCGTGCACGGCCAGCACCGGCACGCCGTAGCGCTCGACGAGCCCTGCCACCGCGGGGATGTTCTGGCTGACCTGGTCGGACCAGACCATGAGCTCCACGCCGTCGTACCTGAGCTCAGCGGCCAACTCGAACGCCGCCGCCGTGGGCTCGGGATAGACCGACGCGGTGGAGAGGGCGACGGGCGTGCCCCGCCAGACCTCGGGCGGCACCGCCCTCATCTCCCCAGCAGTACGAGGATCGCGGGCGACACGGTCAGCAGCAGGCCCACGAGCACCGCGAACACCGTGGTGCGCGTGTCGTCGTTGCGCAGGAGCGCCCGGACGACCACGACGAGCCCTGCCGTGATCAGCACCGCCGCCGCCAGGGCCACCACGGGGAGGCTCCGCCACAGAAAACGGAAGCCTACCCACAGGGCCGCGCCGCCGACCGCACCGATGATCCACTGTGCGACCACCGCTGCCCACACCTGCCCGGCCGAGTCGGCGAGCTTCGGCAGGCGCAGCCGCTGACGCAGTCCGGTCCGTTCGTCGGCCTCGTCCGCGTCGCCGTCATCCGGGTGGTCGTAGTCGCCCTCGTAGTCGGGATCGCCGTCGTAGTCCGGGTGGCCGCGGAAATCGTCGAGATCGGCGCCGCCGAGGCCGGCGGGATGGTCATCGAAGTCCACCGGGGCGGAGGCCTCGGTCCGCGGCCCTCCGTCGTCGGGTACTGGGCCGCGCCGCCCGTTCGTGCGTTTGCGGTGCCAGGACTCGGCGCCTACCGGTGCAGCACCGATCTCGGTGGGTGGCCCGTCGTCGGGACCCCGCCCATCGACGTCGGAGTGGTACTCCGGCGCAGCGGGGGCAAGGTCTGTTGCGGCATCCGGGGCACCGGGACGGCGGGAGCCCACCCGGCCGCTCGGGGCCTGGTCGTTCCGTACCGGGCGGGCACTCCGAACCGGTGCCATCTGCTCGGTTGGACGCTCCCGCACCGGCTCGAGCGGGGCGCGGGCGCCCGGAACCGCGGGGGAACCCGTGCGCTCGCCTGCCCGAGGGAGCGGCGGCCCGGAACGAGCGGCATCCGGCTCACGCTCGGCACCGTTGACCGGTGGCCGGGACTCCCACGGCCGGGACTCCCACGACACGGCCTCGCGCGACCGGCCCTCTCGCGGCGGTGCGTCACGGGACTGCGCCTCGCGGGACTGCGACTCGCGGGACTGCGACTCCCGCGGCCGCGGGTCACGTGGCTGCGAGTCCCACGGCGCCAGCGGGTCCCGCGACAGGGGCTCCGGCGACAGGGGCTCCGAGGGCCGCAGGCGCTCGCGAGGCTGCGCCTCCCACGGCTGCGGCTCCCGCGCCCGCGGCTCCCAGGACGGCGGCTCCTGCACCCGCGACTGCTGCTCCCACGGCGGCGGCTGCTGCACCCGCGACTCGCGCGACACCGACTCCCACGGCTCGCGCTGCCGAGCCTCCCACGGCTCCCGCTCGCGCGGCGGCGACTCCCGCGCCTGACGCTCGGGAGGCTCGCGGACGGACTCCCACGGCTCCGGCTGCCTACGCCCCGGCGACTGGACCGGCACTGGGGGAACACGCTCGCGCAGCATCGAACGGTCGGGCTCCGGAGCCTGCGCCGGCCGCCACTCGGGAGTGAACGATCCGGTTCCGTTGCCGAGCGGGGGCCCCGCGGCTTCCTCACCCGACACCTCGTCGGGTGCGCGCCGACGGCGGCGACGACCGGTCGCACCGGCGTCACCGTGCTCAGCGAGCAACTCGGCGACAGTGCGCTGACGCGGGTGGTCGGTATCGGAGCTCATCCAGTACACCGTGCCTCGTACGAGGTCAAGCGTCCAA
>JAODNO010000409.1 GCA_025465235.1 Pseudonocardia sp. | reverse complement strand
CTGGACGTGCCGGAAGTGCGCCAGTTTCTCCAGGCTCTCGCTGCCCTGGAACATCAGATGCTCGAACAGGTGGGCGAAACCGGTGCGCCCCTCCGGTTCGGAGCGGAAACCGACGTCGACGTGCAGTGCGACGCCGACGACCGGGGTGGTGGCGTCGGGGACGATGAGGACCCGCAGCCCATTGGGCAGCGTCGTCCTGTGCAGTTCGACCCCGGGAAGGTCGATGTTGGGCACTTTTGCGGCAGGCACGGGCCCGAATCTAGCCCGAGGTGGTCGCCGTCCGCTCGGAGAAGGCGGGCTCAGCGACGGTGATGGGGTTGGGAAGCATCAGCGCAGCCAGCGACCAGCCGAGCAGGCCCGCGATGATCGGCATACCGGTCCAGAACTCGACGATGGCGGGGAGCGCGCCCTCGGCGGCGGAGGCGACCCCGAGGTACACAGCCCAGGTGACAACCGGCGCTGCGGCGCCGAAGGCCCAGTAGGCCGCGCGACGATCGGCGCGGGGACGCAGCCACCGGGCCAGTAGGTCGACGAGGATGCCAGCGACCACGAGCGCCAGCGGGACGGCGAGCCGCTCGAAGCCGGTGAGGGTCGCAGAGATCAGCGCCGCGACGGCATAGCCGATCGTCGCCGCGCCAGCAGGCAGGTGCCAACGGCGGGCGATCAGCAGCAGCGGCGCGAGCAGCACGAGGTTGGTGACGACGATGCGCCCGGCGAGCGAACCGGCGCCACCGTTGTCGACGGTGGAGAACATCGCCACGACGTTGCGCGAGGAGAACAGCAGCGCGTTGCTGTAGGTGAGGAACAGCAGCACGAGGCTTGCGGCGAACGACAACGTGAGCACGGCCGGCAGCAACGCTCGCAGCGACGGCCGCTGCGGGAGCTGCGGGTCGGCCCATGCGGCACGCAGCGGACTCGTCAGGATGACGATCATCGAGCCGATCAGGCCCAGGTGGCTCGGGCTGAAGAAGATGTCGGTGGTGGTCTCGATGCCGATCACCTCGTGCCACACGAGGTCGACGCCGCCGGACACCGCGAACACCGGCAGCGCCACCATCGTCATCCCGTAGCCCGCGGGTACCGCGGCGATTCCGCGCCTGCCCTGCTGGACGTGGGTCCAGACCGTCCACAACACCCACCCGGCCGTGGCCGCGAAACCGCTGTAGAAAACGGCATGCCAGGGGGTGAAGAAGGTCTCGAGCTGCGGAAAGTTCGCGTGCGCATAGGCGTCGAGGAACAGCCCGAGGGTGAACCACACCGACAACACCGTGGTGATGACGTTGGTGCGCAACGACGCCCTCGGACGCGCCTCCCCGGAATTGCGGAACAGGTACCAGGTCGGCTGCGTCCCCACCGTCGTCGCCATGCGGTCAGCTTGGCAGGTGCTCAGTCCGTCCGGAATCTGGTTCACCTCCGGTCTGCGCAGCCGGTCACAGCGGATCCTCAGCGAACGCCCGGAGCGGGCCTGCCGCGGGCTGGTCGCCGCGGAGCTCCACGCGACTCCGCAGCCGCTACGGTGATCCGGATGGGACGACTCGTTCGAGACCTCATGACCGCCCGCGTCGTCACCGTGCGCTCCGACGAGCCGATAGCGGCGGCGGTCGAACGGATGACCCGGTTCGGATTCAGCGCGTTGCCGGTCGTCAGCGCATCGTTCCGGCTGGTCGGCATCGTGAGTCTGCTTGACGTCCTGCGTTATCGCGAGGAGCACCAGGCCGAGGGGGTGGAGGCCGACGGGCAGGTTCTCATCGAGGAGATCATGAGTCCCGAAGTGCTGTCGATGTCGCCCACCGCCAACGCAGCGGTCGTGGCGCAGCGCCTGCGCAGCCACGGCGAGCTGCGGGTGCTTCCGGTCGTGCAGGGCGGCAGGCTGGTCGGTGTGGTCACCCGCGGCGACCTGCTGCGACACCGCGACGGGGCCAGCCGGCGTACCGGCCTACGGCGCTTCTTCGGCGGCCGGGACAAGGCGGAGGACGACGCCCTGTTCGCCCTGGCGCGGGCACGTCGGGCCGGACCCACCCCGGCCGCCGCCACCCCGGTACGCGAGGTGATGACCCGCCAGGTGATCACGGTTGGCGCGACGCAACGCCTCGCGCTGGCCGCGGAGCTGATGTTGCACCACCGGCACACCGCACTCCCGGTCGTCGACGGCGAGAGTCGACTGGTCGGCATCCTGAGCGAGGCCGACATCCTGGCCGACCCGCTGGCAGGCAGTTCGGAGCACACGATGGTCGGCGCCGTCATGACGAGGACGCCGATCACGGTCGACATCGGCGCGACCGTCGGCGAGGCGAGGGCGCTGATCGCTGACCGGGGCTTGCGCACGGTGCCGGTAGTCGACGGCGACAGGCTGGTGGGGGTGCTCAGCCGCAGCGACCTGATCTGACTCGGTGTGTCCGGCTCGGTCAGGCAGGCGGCAGCACCACGAACTGGCGCAGCGACAGGTCGAGGTAGGTCACCGGGCCGCGCGGGCCGGGTGTGTGGTCGACGTTGATGCCGGTCTCGGGCAGGCCGAGGAGCTTGTAGCCGTCGAGCAGCCGGGTCGTGGCGTTCCAGAAGACGCCGGTGCCGGTGTAGGCGTCGATGAACGCTTCCGCTGCCTCCCGGTCGGTGGCACACACCGTGGCGGCCAGCCCGGACGTCTCGCGGGCGGCGGTGCCGGCCGCGTCGACCGGACCGTCGACCGTCGCGACGGTGACGTGGGCCTCGGCGCCGGAGTCGAGCGCCCACTCGTGGCCCAGCGGGTGGGCGTGCGGCGGGAGGCTCGGGGTGATCCCGCGCGCCTGGAGGGCCTGCTCGGCGACGGGCCACAGCCGGCCGTAGGCCGGACGGTCGATGAGCAGCAGGTTGAGCCGGTTGCAGACGCCGAGCCGGTCGGTGCTCTCGGTGACCAACCGCGTCACGTCGGCATCGTCGGCACTGGCGTCGAGGTAGAGGACGCCGCCGCCATCGGCGTGTGCGAGCACGCGAGTGCCCGCGCTCGCGCCGAGCGTCGACAGCTTGCGCGTGACCTCGCCGCTGCCGCGGACCACCACGAGCGGCACGAGGTCGGGCAGCGCGACCAGGGCCTCGGCACCGGCGTGTCCGGGCGTCGGGACGAGCTGTACGGCGGCCGCCGGGACACCGTGGCGCTCGAGCGCGGGCGCGATGACGAGGTCGACGAGCGCGCGGGCCGACCCCAGCGCCGCCGACCCGGTGCGCAGGACCGCGGCGCTACGCGCCTTGAGCACCTGCGAGGCGACGTCGACCGTCACGTTCGGGCGCGCCTCGAAGACCGCGCCGATGACCCCCACAGGCACACGCCGCTCGAACACCCGCTCACCGCTGGGCAGGGTCCGCACCTCGCGCTCCAGCGGTGGCTCCGGTGTGCCGGCGAGCACCTCCAGCTGGGTGGCGATCTCGGCGAGCCGCTCCGGACCGAGGCGCAGACGGTCGAGCAGCCCGGCCGCCATCCCGTTCCGCTCGGCGGCCTCGACGTCGGCGGAGTTGGCGGCGAGCAGGTCGCCCGTGCGCTCCCGGATCAACTCGGCCGCTGTCCGCAGCGCGTCGTCGATCACGGCACCCCCCGCGGCACGGACACCCGGGGCCGCGGCAGCAGCACGCTGGGCTGCCTCCCGCACGGCGGTGGCCTCGGGGGTCTCGGTCGGCGCGGCGGCCTGCGCGGCGGTGCTGGTGCTCACGGGGAAAGGTTGCCACGCACGGCCACGGCTGCGCGTCGGGGCGCCATGATCTCCGCGAGATGCGGCTGCCCGCCCTCACCGGGGCGA
>JAODNO010000289.1 GCA_025465235.1 Pseudonocardia sp. | reverse complement strand
GAGGCGGCGAAGACCGAGACGACGAGCGAGTCGAAGTACGAGTCGAAGCCCGAGTCGAAGACCGGTGGCAACTGCGCGGCAAGCACGTCCGGCAGCAGCAAGGACAGCTCCTCGAGCAGCTCGTCCTCCAGCACTGCTCCGGCCACCGCCGCCTCCTGATCACGCCGGAGCGGGTGGGCTTGTCCACATCCCCACACCGTTGTCCACAGACTCGGTGATCACCACGCCATGAGCGTCTCCTCGCCCTAGCGTCGACGCCATGACGAACGTCCGGCTCGCGCCGCGGCTGCGGGATCGCCTCGGCGCGCTGCTGGTCGGCCCCGGTTGGCGCAGGCTGGCCCTGCTCCGCAGGTCGGCCGCGGCGGTGCTCGGCGCGGTGGCGCTGGTGTTGGCGCTCGCGCCGCGTACGGGGGCGGGTGGTGTTCCCCTGGTGGTCGCGGCGGTCGATCTACCTGCCGGCAGCACCTTGCGGGCCGAGCAGCTCGCGATCCGCGAGTGGCCCGCCGGGCTCACCCCCACCGGTGCGGTGCGCGAGGTGGCGGGCGCTGCCGGGCGCATCCTCGTCGGGGCTGCGCGGTCCGGTGAACCCCTCACCGACGTCCGGTTGGCCGGGGCCGGGCTCGGGCTGGGCAGTGGCGCCGGGGCTGCCGCCGTGCCCGTCCGGTTGGCCGACGCCGGAGTCGCTGCGGTGCTCGTCCCGGGCAACCGCGTCGACCTCGTCACCGTCGGGGCGCGCACCGACGAGCCGCTCGTGCTCGCCGCCGCGGCCACCGTGCTGGCGGTGCTGCCGGAGGACAGCCGCACCTCCGGACGGCTGGTGCTCGTCGCGACCGCCCCGGGCCAGGCGGCCCGAGTGGCGGCGGCCGCGCTCACCGATCAGGTCGCCGTTACCCTCCGTTAGCGTGATCAAGGGTTTCAAGGACTTCGTCCTGCGCGGAAACGTCGTCGAGCTTGCCGTGGCGGTGGTCGTCGGCGCAGCGTTCGGCTCGATCGTCACCGCCTTCACCAGCGGCATCATCCAGCCGTTGATCAACGCGGTCACACCACCGAGCAGCCCCGGCTTCGGCGTCCAGCTCGTCGGGGGCAAGGAGAGCACCTACATCGACTTCGCGGCCGTCATCGGTGCTGCGCTCAACTTCCTCATCGTCGCCGCGGTGGTCTACTTGGTGATCGTCTTCCCGCTGAACGCGCTCAAGGAGCGGCGCAAGCGAGGAGTCGAGGCCGGCTCGACCGAGCCCACCGACGTGGAGCTGCTGACCGAGATCCGCGACCTGCTCCGCGAGCAGTCGCAGCGCCGAGGCTGAGACCTCATTCGCGGTCGTGATGAGGCGGCCGATTGGCGAGCAGCTCATCGTCGGCCCCCGCAGGGGCAGGCTCGTCACGCTCATCCCGTTCGTCCGCCGTAGTGGAGGGCAGGACGTCGCCGAACACGTCGTCGAGCCTGCGGCGAGCCTGATCCGACAATTCGTCCACCCCACCATCCTGCACTGGTGCCACCATGGGAGGCATGGGACTCACGGAGAAGGCCAAGGAGCTCGCCGACGTCGCGCTGGAGAAGGCGGGGGTGTACTCGGAGAAGGCCGCTGCCAAGGCCGCCGAACTCTCGGACGTGGCGCGGGAGAAGGCCCCGGGCTACCTCGACCGCGCCGCGGAGCTGGCCGGCAAGGCAGTCGGCAGCGCGGCAGCGGGCGTGGACAAGGCCACCGGTGGCCGGTTCCACGAGCAGATCGAGGGCGCGTCGACGAAGGTGGGCGAGTCGCTCGACCGGGCTCGCCACACCAGCGCGGCACCCACCGGCGGCCCCGACGAGCCGCCCGGGCCGGTCATCGTCCCGCCCGCCTCGCCGGACGTGGCGGGACAGGCTGGAGAGCCGATCACCCCCGCGGCGACCAACCCCGAGGCCACCAAGCCCGGCGCCACGGATACCGGCAGCACGCCGGGCCCGAAGGGCTGACGCCCCCGCTCGCGTCGTCAGTCGAGCCCGGACAGCTCAGAGATCACGTGGGCGACGAGCGGCGTGAGCGTGGCCATGCCATCCCGGACAGCCGCGCGCGACGGTGCGAGGTTCACCACCAGAGTGCTGCCCGACACCCCGACGAGCCCCCGGGACAGCCCGGCGTCCACCGCTCCGGCGGCGAGCCCGGACGCCCGAATGGCCTCGGCGATGCCGGGGATCGGGCGGTCCAGCACGCCCGCCGTAGCGTCGGCGGTGACGTCGCGCGGAGAGACGCCGGTGCCGCCGACGGTGACCACGAGGTCGACCCCGCCGATCACGGCGGTGTTGAGCGCGTTGCGGATCGCCACCGGGTCGCCGGGCACCACGACAACGGCGTCTACCACCAGCTTCGCTTCCTCGAGCAGTTCGGTGACCAGCGGCCCGATGGCATCCTCGCGTTCACCGTGGCTCACTCGGTCGTCCACGACCACCACGAGGGCTCGTCCGATCTGGGGCGGCGCCATCTCCATGCGCTCACCGTAGCGGGACGAGCACCGGCCCTCCGGCACCCCGTCCACTTACAGACCGCGAACGGTGTGCTGCCGTGGGGCGCGGTCCCATGCCCGGGCGCCCAGTCCGGAGTTGCGCATCCTGATCACGGGCGGGGCGGGGTTGGCGGCTCACCTGACCGGGCCCAGCCGGTCAGTGGTCGGGGACGCCCGTCGACGCCAGTGGCAGGAGCACCTCGAAACGGCAGCCCGGGCCGACGTTGTGGGCGTGGATGTCGCCGTCGTGCGCTTTGACGAGCCCGCGGGCGATCGCCAGCCCGAGGCCACCACCCGAGCGCTCCTCCGGAGTGCGGGCCGTGACCCCGCGGAACGCGACGTCGAAGACGCGCTGCAGGTCGTCCTCGGGGATGCCGCCGCAGGCGTCGTCGACGCGGAGCCAGGCCTTGTCGCCGGTGGCCCCGGCCGCCACGACGACCGCACCGCCCGGGGGCGTGTGCCGGATCGCGTTGGACAGCAGGTTGCGGACCACCCGCGCGAGCTCGGGGTCGCTGCCCAGCACCACCGGCCAGTCGCCGTGCTCCTCGGCTCGCACGACGACGCCCTTGCGGGAGGCCGCCACCCCCTCCACGGCCACGGCCTCGGACACCACCTCGCGCAGCGGCACCGCGGAGAGCGTCAGCTGCAAGGCGCCGGAGGTGATCCGCGACAGCTGGAACAGGTCGTCGACCATCCCGGACAGGCGCACGCTCTCGCCCCGGATCCGGCGGGCGTAGTCGGTCACTTCGTCGACGTCGGCCACGACCCCGTCGGCGATCGCCTCGCTCATCGCGCGGATCCCGGCGAGCGGGGTGCGCAGGTCGTGGCTGATCCAGGTCACCAGCTCGCGGCGGGACGCCTCCGCAGCACGCTCGGCGTCACGGGCCTCGTGCAGCCACATGACGTCTCTGGCGATACCCCGCCCGAGCATCATCGCCGCTGGCACCGTGACGATCGCGACGGCCCCGCACGCCACGACGGCCCCGGCGAGCTGCGGGGTGTACATGAACCGGCTGACGCCGATCACACCGACCAGCGCGGCGATCACCGGGACCAGCACCAGCACGGTGACCGCCGCCATGATCGAGCGTCGCCGCATCCGGTGCAGCAGCACAGCGCCGAGCCCGGCGATCGGCACCGAGAACGCCAATGCCACCGGCACTACCGCGTGGAGCTGCTCCATCATGGCGACGGAGATCCGTCATAGCGGTAGCCGACCCCACAGACCGTGGGGATGCGCGTCGGCTTCGTCGGATCGGCCTCGACCTTCTCCCGCAGGCTTCGGTGGACCGTGACGGTTGACTGGTCGCCGAAGTCCCAGCCCCAGACCAGCTCCAGCAGCTCCGCACGGGTGAACACCTGCCCGGGGTGACGCGCCAGGAACGCCAGCAGGTCGAACTCGCGCGCGGTGAGCGCCAGGGGGCGCCCGGCCGGCGACGCGCGCCTGCCGAGCACGTCTACGCCCAGGTCGCCGTCCACGGCCGGTGCGATGCCGACGTCACGGCCCGGCACCTCCCGGGACCGTCGCAGCACCGACGCCACCCGCAGTGCCAGCTCGCGCGGGCTGACGGGCTTCGTCACGTAGTCGTCGGCGCCCAGCTCGGGGCCGAGCACCCGGTCCTCCTCCTCACCGAGCGCGGTGAGCATCAGAATCGGCATGCCGGTCGTCTCACGGCGTAGCCGCCTGCACAGCCACCGCGCGCAGCGCCTGCTCGCCGTCACCGGCCACCTCGACCCGGTAGCCCGAGCGATCGAGGCAACGTGTGACGACCTCCCGCACCGTCGTCGTCGTCGACGACCACGGCCAGCGGCCGGTCGCTCGGTCATCGCGGTCCTCGCACGTCATCGAGGCTAACCGCGCCCGTTCCATGCGGACGGCGGCTCCGACGACGTCACGGGTCGGTAAGGGCGAAGCTCCGCGCCTCGCGGGGCCGGCCCGTTCGCGGTCGATCTCAGCCTGGTCGTCGGCTTGTGAACCGCGCCGGCGCTGGGAGGGGGTGCCGGCGCCGACGCGATCCAGACGGTCCGTTCCGCGGGGCACCGCAGGCGGGACCTCAGGAACGGAATCATCTCCGGACCGCCCCCGTCAACAACTCCGGGCGCATGAGCGGTCACTGTCAGGATGCCGCGCCGAGCGTCACCGAAACGGACCGGTCGGCTAGTTGGACCCCGACGACCTGCCCGGGCGCCCGGGACCGCACCGCCGCCTGGAGGCCGTCGCCCGCCAGGATGCGCTGGCCGTCGAAACCGATCACGAGGTCGCCCGCCCGGATCCCGGCGGCCTCGGCGGCGCTGCCGGGCGCGACGCTCTGGATGCGGGCTCCCGAGACCTGCGGGTCGTCCCCCACGCTCACCCCGAGGACGGCACGGGACGCCTTCCCGGTGCGTTCCAGTTCCTCGGCCACCCGCTTGGCCTGGTTGATCGGGATGGAGAAGCCCACGCCGATCGAACCGCCCTGCTGGCCGGTCGTGGCGATCGCCGAGTTGATTCCGATGACTCGGCCCTGCATGTCCACCAGCGGACCACCCGAGTTACCGGGGTTGATCGGGGCGTCGGTCTGCAACGCGTTGAGCACCGTGGCCTCGCTGGCCGCCTGGTCCCCGCCCACGCTCACCGGACGGTTCAGCGCGCTGATGATCCCGGTCGTCACGGTGCCGCCCAGCCCCAGTGGCGCACCGAAAGCCACGACCTGCTGGCCCACGCGTACGGAGTCGGAGTTGCCGAGCTCGATCGGGGTCAACCTGGAGACGCCCTGCGCCCGGATCACCGCGAGGTCCGAGCTCGGGTCGCGGCCGACGATCGCCGCCTGTGCGGTGTCACCGTTCTGGAAGACGGCGGTCACCTGGCCGCGGTTCGCTGCAGCCTCGACCACGTGGTTGTTGGTGAGCAGTAGGCCATCGGCGCTCAGCACCATCGCCGAGCCCTCGCCGGACGAGCCGCCACTGTCCACGCGCAGCTGCACCACGCCCGGCAGCACGCGCTCGGCCACGGCCTCCACAGGCCCCATCGGCGCCGCTGCGTCGACCGGAGGGAGCGGGTTGCCGAGCACCCCGATGGAAGAAGCGCGGCCGTCCCTGCTCTCGGCGAGCGAGTAGCCCAATGCGCCGCCGGCACCTCCGGCCAGCAGCGCCCCGACCAGGCCGAAGGCCGCCATCCGAAACGACCGCCTCCGTCCGGGAGGTGGGGTGGCCTGCCCGGACCACGGGGCGTTCGGCTGGGGGTACTGCGCGGTGCCGTGCGAGCCGGGGTAGGGGCCTTCGGGGTAGGAGAACCCGCCACCGTGACTGCCGGCCCCGCCCGGTGTCACCCGCTCGTTCGGGCCGGTGGGCGTCGCGTCGGGGTCGGGGGTCTCGTTCGCCATGCCATCACCGTGTCCGAGTTCCGGGAACCTGGCTACCGAGCCTAGGAGGACACCGGCCCTCCCGCCGACCGGGTGACCGGCTCAGAACCGCGGTTGCCGGCCCGGCAGCCGTACCGCGAGCAACGCGCCGCCCTCCGGCGCCCGGCCTGCCCACACCGCGCCGCCGTGCCGCACCGCCACCTGGCGGACGATCGCCAGCCCCAGGCCGGAGCCCGGCATCGTGCGGGATGTGGCCGAGCGGTAGAAGCGGTCGAAGACGTGGGGCAGGTCCTCCTCGGCGATGCCAGGCCCCGCATCGGCCACCTCGAGCACGATCGACCACTCGTCGAGGGGGCGCATCTGAACCCGGACGCTCCCGCCCTGCGGGCTCCACTTCGCCGCGTTGTCGAGCAGGTTGAGCACGGCGCGCTCGAGCGCCGTCGCGTCGCCGATGAGCGTCCACGGCACGAGCATCGGCACGAACTCGACATCGCCGGCCCGCCGCCGGGCCCGTTCGAGCGAGCGCAGCACCACGTCGGTCAGCTCCAGCGGCTCGTGCACTACGAGCGGTACGTCGTCGCGGGCCAACTCGACGAGGTCCCCGACCAGCGTGGACAGCTCCGCCACCTGCGCCTGCACGTCCTCGAGGATCTCTGCGCGATCGGATTCCGGCAGCATCGGGGCACCGGGCCTGCTGGCGGCCGCGAGCAGCTCCAGGTTGGTGCGCATCGAGGTCAGCGGCGTGCGCAGCTCGTGCCCGGCGTCGGCGACGAGGCGGCGCTGTTGCTCCTGGGAGGCGGCCAGCGCACCGAGCATGTCGTTGAAGCTGCGG
>JAODNO010000399.1 GCA_025465235.1 Pseudonocardia sp. | reverse complement strand
CCCCGCCGCGGCCGGCCCCCCACAGCCCGGCGGCACGCTGCGCTTCGCGGTCGGCAGCGACCAGGGCTGCGTCGACCCGCAGCAGGTGACCAGCAACGACTCGATCTACTCGCTGCGCCAGATCGTCGACTCGCTCACCGACCAGGACCCCGCCACGGGGGAGATCAAGCCGTGGCTGGCCACCGGCTGGCAGGTCAATGCCGACGCCACCGCCTACACCTTCGAGCTGCGCCCCGGCGTCACCTTCAGCGACGGCACTCCTCTCGACGCCGCCGCCGTCAAAGCGAACTTCGACAAGGTGCCGCAGCTCGGCGCCCGCGGGACCCTCCCGAAGGGCTACCTGGCGAGCTACCAGGGCACCACCGTGGAGAGCCCGACGAAGTTCACCGTGACCTTCAGCCACTCCAACGTGCAGTTCCTGCAGGGCACCTCGACCCACAGCCTCGGCATCCTCTCGCCCGCCACGGTTGCGAAGACCGACGACGAGCGCTGCGCGGCGGTGATCGGGTCGGGACCGTTCGTGATCGAGAGCTACGCGCTGAACCAGTCGACGATCCTCACCAGGCGGACGGGCTACAACTGGGGCTCCTCGCTGTCGAAGCACACCGGTGACGCCTACCTGGACCGGATCGAGTTCCGCGTCGTGCCCGAGTCGGGGGTGCGGACCGGCAGCCTGCAGTCCGGCGAGGTCGACGCGATCGGCAGCATCGGCCCGCAGGACGAGGCACCGCTGACAGCCGCAGGTGTCCAGCTGCTCGGCAGGGCGAACCCCGGCATCCCGTACAGCATCAGCTTCAACCTCCAGAAGCCGATCGTCTCGGACGCGGCCGTGCGCGCCGCGCTCTCGCTGGCGATCAACCGGCCTGAGGTCGTCAGCGCGGTCTTCACCTCCCAGACCAAGGCGGCCACCAGCGCGCTCGCGTCGAGCACGCCGTCCTTCGCCGACGAGTCGGGGCAGCTGGCGTTCGACGCCGCGAAGGCTGCCTCCACCCTGGACGCGGACGGCTGGGTCACAGGCCCGGGCGGAATCCGGGCCAAGGCGGGGCAGCCGCTCTCGATCGAGCTCACGTTCTACTCCAACTCCGCGACCAACAAGCCGGCGCTGGAGCTGATCCAGCAGCAGGTCAGAAAGGTCGGGATCGACCTGCAGCTGCGGGAGCGGCCGATCGCCGACTCCTCGCTGGTGCAGCAGAGCGGCGACTTCGTCGCCTCATGGGGGAACCTCACCCGCGCCGACCCCGACATCCTGCGCAGCCAGTTCTCGACCGCGGGCAACAACTACTACCGGCTGCCGCCGAGCCCGCTCGACCAGCTGCTCGCCGACCAAGCGGCCCAGACCGACCCGGTGAAGCGCACCGCGCTCGTCGGCCAGGCGCAGGAGCTGCTGCTGCAGAACCACTCCGTGGTGCCGGTCGTCGAGCTGACCACGCTGCTCGGCTTCGCAGGGGGCACCCACGACGTCCGGTTCGACGCCTCCTCCCGGATCTACCTCTACGACGCCTGGAAGTCGTCGTGACGATGGCGGGGTACCTGGTACGACGAGTCGCGCTCGCGATCGGGGTGCTCTGGGCGGCGTTCACGGTCTCGTTCGTCGTCCTCTACCTGCTGCCCGGTGACCCGGTGGCCACCATGGCGAGCGGTGGGCTCGACGGCGAGCCGATGAGCCCCGCGGCGCTGGACGCGCTGCGCGCCCGCTACGGCCTCGACCAGCCGTTGATCGTGCAGTACGGAACCCGGTTGTGGGACGCCCTGCACGGCAACTTCGGGGCCTCGATCCAGAACGGGCAGGACGTGGGGGCGGCGATCCGCGAGGCGCTGCCGCCGACGATCCAGATCTCGCTGGCGGGCCTGGCCTTCGCGATCGTGTTCGGCGGCGCCGTGGCACTGGTCGCGACCTACACCTCGGTGCGGTGGCTGCGGCAACTGCTGATGGCACTGCCGTCCCTCGCGGTGTCGCTGCCGGTGTTCTGGGTCGGGTTGATGCTGGTCCAGCTCTTCTCCTTCCAGCTCGGGCTGCTGCCGTCGGTCGGGGCGAAGGGGCCGGAGTCACTGGTCCTGCCGGCGGTCACCCTCGGGCTGCCGACCGGCGCGCTGGTTGCGCAGGTGCTCGCGAAGAGCCTCTCCGACGTCCTCGACGAGCCCTACGTCGTCACGGCGCGGGCCAAGGGCGTCGGGCGGGTGGCCATCCACCTCCGGCACGCGTTGCGCAACGCCGCGCTCCCGGCCCTGACCGTCTTCGGTTACGTGGTGGGCAACCTGCTTGCGGGCTCGGTGGTCGTCGAGACGGTGTTCACCCGGCCCGGGCTGGGCCGGCTGACCGTCGCGGCGGTCGGGATCCAGGACATTCCGGTGGTCCAGGGGATCGTCGTCTTCGCAGCCGCGGTGTTCGTGGCGGTCAACCTGCTCGTGGACCTCATCTACCCGGTGCTCGACCCCCGGATCGCGACGGGAGCGGTGGTATGACCGAGTTGCTGATCCGCGAGTCGATCGGGGAGGCTGCGCCGGGTTCGGCCACCGCACAGCCGGTCGCGGCGACGCGGAGGGAACGGGTGGTCCGCGCCCTGCGCTTCCTCGGGCGCAGGCCCGGGCTGGTGGCCTCGATCGTGTTCGTGGTGCTCGTGCTGGTCGCGGCGTTCGTGCCGTCGGTGCTCGCGCCCGGTGACCCGAACGTCGGCGTCCCGGCCGACAAGCTGCAGGCGCCGAGTGCGGCCCACATGTTCGGCACCGACTACCTGGGGCGCGACGTCTACACCAGGGTGGTGCACGGGGCCGCACTGTCCCTGCAGGCCACGGTGATCGCGGTGGCGGTGGCGCTGGTCGTCGGGGGGCTCCTCGGGCTGCTCGCCGGGTTCGTCGGCCGCTGGGTCGACGAGGGCCTGATGCGGCTCGTCGACGTGCTGATGGCGATCCCGGCCGTGCTCCTCTCGCTGGCCCTGATCACTGCGCTGGGCTACGGCACGGTCAAGGTCGCGATCGCGGTGGGCATCGCGAGCGTCGCGAACTTCGCCAGGGTGATGCGGGCGGAGACGCTCCGGATCCGGCAGTCGACCTACGTCGAGGCCGCGCGCTCGGTCGGCACGCGGTGGTACGTCACGCTGCGCCGCCACGTGCTGCCCAACGCCGCCGGGCCCGTGCTGGTGCTCGCGGTGCTGGAGTTCGGGCTCGCGATCCTCGCGGTCTCCTCGCTGAGCTTCCTCGGCTACGGGGCGCCTCCGCCGGCGCCGGAGTGGGGATCGCTCATCGCGGAGGGCCGCAACTACATCGCGGCCTCGTGGTGGCTGTGCGCGATGCCGGGCTTCGCGATCGCCGCGACGGTGCTGTCGGTCAACCGGATCTCGCGGGCGCTCGACGGCGAGTGGAGCAGGGCGCGATGAGCGAGCATGCGAGCAAATCATCGGCGCAGAGCGTGGCCGAACCGCTGCTGCGGGTCGAGGGCCTCGACGTGTCCTACCGGACGACGGGCGGGTCGCTCTCTGCCGTCCGGGGCGCGTCGCTGACCGTCGCGCCAGGTGAGGTCGTGGCCATCGTGGGGGAGTCGGGGTCGGGCAAGACCACGCTCGCGCAGGCCGTGATCGGGCTGCTCCCGGCCAACGGCTCGGTCGACGGGGGGAGCATCCGGCTGGCCCGGCAGCAGGGACCGGCCGAGGAGCTCGCCGGCCTGTCGGAGAAGGCGTTCCGGTCGATCCGCGGCCGCCGGATCGGTTTGATCCCGCAGGACCCGACGGTCTCGCTGAACCCGGTGCAGAAGATCGGTGCGCAGGTGGCCGAGGCGCTGCGGGTGCACGGGCTTGCCGACCGGCGCCGCGCGCCGATCGACGCGGTCGAGCTGCTGGCCAGAGCCGGGCTGCCCGAGCCGCAGGTGCGGGCCGGGCAGTACCCGCACGAGCTGTCGGGCGGAATGCGCCAGCGCGTGCTCATCGCGATCGCGATCGCAGCGAGCCCCCGGCTCCTCATCGCCGACGAGCCGACGAGTGCGCTCGACGCCACCGTCCAGCGCCGCATCCTCGACCACATCGAGCACCTCACACGGGAGTCGGGCACCTCGGTACTGCTCATCACCCACGATCTGGGCGTGGCCGCCGACCGGGCCGACCGGATCCTCGTGATGTCGGGTGGGCGGATCGTCGAGGACGGTCCGGTCGCTGCGATCCTCGGCTCCCCGTCCGACCCGTACACGCAGACGCTGATCGCGAGCGCACCAGGCCTTCGGCCCCCGTGCGCGGATACGAGGGCTCCGGCACCCGTATCCGCGCACGGTCCGCTCGTCGAGGTGCGCAACCTGGTGAAGGACTTCCCGCTGCCCCGGGTGAACGGCAGCCGCGGCGTGCTGCGCGCCGTCGATGAGGTCAGCTTCACCATCCACCGGGGCGAGACGCTCGCATTGGTCGGCGAGTCGGGTTCGGGTAAGTCGACGACGGCGCGGCTCGTGCTTCGGCTGGCCGACCCGACGGCGGGGCAGGTGCTCTTCGACGGCACCGACATCACCACGGCGAAGGGGAGCGCCTGGCGGGCGTTGCGCAGACGCGCCCAGCTCGTCTACCAGAACCCCTACGCGTCCCTCGACCCGAAGTTCAGCGTCGAGGAGGTCGTCACCGAGCCATTGCGAGCCTTTCAGGTGGGGTCGGCCGCCGAGCAACGGCGCCGTGCCGCCGACCTGGTGGAGAAGGTGGCGCTGCCGGTGTCGGTGCTCGCGCGACGGCCCGTCGAGCTCTCCGGCGGTCAGCGCCAGCGCGTCGCCATCGCCCGTGCCCTCGCGCTCTCTCCTGACCTCGTGGTCTGCGACGAGCCGGTGTCCGCACTCGACGTATCCGTCCAGTCGCAGGTGCTCGACCTGCTCGGTGAGCTCCAGGCCGAGGCCGGCCTCGCCTATCTGTTCATCTCCCACGATCTCGCCGTGGTGCGCCGGGTCGCGCACCGCGTGGGCGTCATGCGGGATGGCCGGCTGCTGGAGCTGCGCCCGACCGAGGAGCTCTTCGACGCCCCCGGAGAGGACTACACCCGAGAGCTGCTGGCTGCGATCGCGGGCCGGCGACACAGTGCGCAGACCCTGGAAGCGGGCACATCATGAAGTTCCTGATCCTGACGCTCATCTCGAACGGGCCGGATCCGGTCACCGGACGGACGCCGTCGCCCTACGAGCGGTTCCACCGGGTCGTGGAGAACGCCGTGCTCGCCGAGGAGCTGGGTTTCGACGGGTACGCGGTCGGCGAGCGCCACGAGCGCCCGTTCTTCTCCTCAGCACCGCCGGTGGTGCTCAGCCACATCGCGGCGAGGACGTCGCGGATCCGGTTGTTCACCGGCGTCACCACGCTCAGCCTGCTCGACCCCGTACGTGCGTTCGAGGACTACTCGACCCTCGACCACCTGTCGGACGGGCGCCTGGAGCTGATCATCGGCAAGGGCAACGGCGCCGCGCAGGCCAAGCTGTTCCATGTCACGACGGAAGACCAGTGGGCGCGCAACAAGGAGGGCTACGAGCTGTTCCGGCGGCTCTGGCGTGAGGACAGGGTGACCTGGGAGGGTTCCTTCCGGCCCTCGCTCACCGAGGCGGAGACGTGGCCGCGGCCGCTGCAGCAGCCGATCAGGGTGTGGCACGGCAGCGCGACGAGCAAGGACTCCGTCGAGCTCGCCGCCCAGTACGGCGATCCGTTGTTCTCCGCCAACGTCACCAATCCCATCGAGCCCTACGCCGAGCTCGTGCGGTACTACCGGGAGCGCTGGGTACATCATGGGAACGACCCGGCCGACGCCGTCGTGGGGGCCGGCACCGCGGGCTTCGCGCTGGCGCGCACGTCGCAGGAGGCCTACGACATGTTCCGGCCGATCTACGAGTCGCGGCTCAAGATGTTTGCCGCCGTCGGCCTCGACCCGGTGTTCACCACCCTCGAGGACTTCGTCGAGCGCAGCTCGGCACTCGTCGGGAGTCCACAGCAGGTGATCGAGAAGGTGCTGCGCTACCACGCGCAACTCGGTCACGAGGCCACGCACCTGCACGCAGACGGCGACGGGCTCACCCCGGCCGAACACCGTGCGGCGCTGGAGCTGTTCCAGACCGAGGTGGCGCCGGCACTGCGCACGGAGATCCCGAGTCGCCCGCTGGCCGAGCCGATCCGGCCGGACGACAGGCCGTCGACGCCGTCGTCCCCGGCGGAACGCAGCGGCGGGTGAGGGCATGACGAGCCGCGCGTCGATCCCGCTGTCGGTGCTCGACCTCTCGCCGGTGCCCGTCGGCGGCACCGCGGCAGACGCGCTGCGCAACACGATCTACCTCGCCCGGGCCACCGAGCGGGCCGGCTACCACCGCTACTGGGTGGCCGAGCACCACCTCGCCACCGGCGTCGCGTCGTCGTCGACCCCGGTGCTGGTCGCACTCCTGGCGGAAGCGACCGAGCGGATCCGGGTCGGGTCCGGCGCCGTGCTGCTGCCGAACACGCCGCCGTTGCTGGTCGCCGAGCAGTTCGGCACGGTCGCGGCGCTGCATCCCGGACGGATCGACCTCGGCCTCGGCCGGTTCGATCTCCACAAGATCCTCACGCTGGCCGCGAAGGGCGGTGGGCCCGCCGGGACGGGCGGGCCGCCCGCTGCAGAGAGCCGCATTGTCGACGGGGTGCTGATCCCGGCGCCGGCCCCGTGGTCGGGTGACCTTGCGCAGTTCCGGCTGCTCGGCAGCCTGCTCGGGATCGGCGTGGACGACTCGCCGCCGGACTACGCGCAGGAGGTGACCGAGATCCTGTCCTACCTGGACGGCACGGCGGTCGACGCCGACGGCGCCCCACTGCACGTGCTGCCGGCCGAGGGTGCGGATCTGGACGTCTGGGTGCTCGCGTCCAGCGCAGGTGCCAGCGCACAGGTGGCGGGTGCGGCGGGGCTGCCCCTCGCCGCCGCCTACCACGTGTTCCCGCAGGCCGTTCTGCAGACGGTCGAGGCGTACCGCTCCGCCTTCCGGCCGGGGGTGGGTCCACGCCGGCTGGAGCGGCCGTACGTCGCCGTCTCGGCCGATGTGGTGGTGGCGGACGACGAGGCGACGGCGGAGGAGCTCGCGGCGCCCTACGGACAGTGGGTGCTCGACATCCGCACGGGCCGCGGCGCACAGCCGTACGTGACGCCGGAGCAGGCCAGGGCCCGCGAGTGGACCGATACGGAACGCGCCACGGTGGCCGACCGGGTGGCCACCCAGTTCGTCGGGTCTCCGTCGACGGTGGCGGCGAAGCTGGAGGTGCTGGCGCGGGTGACGGCAGCCGACGAGCTCGTGGTGACGACCATCACCACCGAGCACGCGGACCGGGTGCGCAGCTACGAGCTGCTCGCCAAGGCGTGGGCGGCAGTATGAGTGGGACAAGACGGCATGAACGGACCTCGCGCGATGATGGAGCCCCTATGACGAGCACCCGGACCGACCTGGAGCGCAGCTGGAGCGCTTGGCACAGCGAGCGCGAGGAGGAGCTGCGCGCTCCGCACGGCTGGCTGAGCCTCACAGCGCTGCACTGGCTGACCCCGGAGCCCACCCGGTTCGACGGGATCCCCGGCCGGTGGAGTGCCGCCCCCGACGGTGTGGTCATCACGGCGACCGCCGCCGACGATCTGGTGGTCCGGACGGTTCGCGAGCCGCGCCGAATCGACGGGACGGTCACCCTGCACCCCGTGGACGGACTCCCGGGCACGCTGGTCGAGATGGGCCGCGCGGTCATCGAGGTCGTCCGGCGTACCGACACCCACGCGATCCGGGTGCGCGACCCGGAGGCGGTCACGCGCACCGCGTTCTCCGGAGTGCCGGTGTTCCCGGTGGAGGAGCGCTGGGTGCTGGACGCCCGGTTCGAGCCCTACCCGCAGCCCCGGCCGATCACCGTGGACGCCGTGGTCGAGGGGCTGAACCACTACTTCACCGCGCTCGGCGTGGTGACCTTCGAGATCGACGGGCAGGAGCACGAGCTCGTCGCGCTGCCAGGCAAGACCGGCGGGCTGTCGCTGCACTTCCGCGACGCCACGTCCGGGGACTCCACCTACCCGGGCGGCCGGAGCGTGCGGACCGCTGATCCGGCCCCGGACGGGACGATCACCCTCGACCTCAACCGGGTGGTCAACCTGCCGTGCGCGTTCACCGACTTCGCCACCTGCCCACTGCCGCCCGCCGAGAACGTGCTCGCGGTGGCCGTGGAGGCGGGGGAGCGGAGCCCGCTGCGACCCGACCACCACTAGCCGGCCAGCGCTACGACCAGGCCCCTCCCGACATCGCCGCGGAGCGGGTCCGGAACCCGGCGGTGCCCGCCACGATGTCGCGGCGGATCTCGGCCTTGGTCCGTCCGGTAGTCGTGACGGTCGGGCCGAGTGCCCTGGCGATCTGACGCAGCACCGGGACGGTGAACCGGGCGTCGTGCTGGTGCAAGTAGTCGTCCACCTCGCCGGGGGTGCCGAGCCGGTTGATCTCCGCGACGTCGGCCGTGATGTCGACCTCGGCCCGGGGGCGGCGCGTCGGGGCGGTGGAGCGCGTGCTGGCGGCGTGGGGAGCGGGGCGGAAGACGAGCTGGCCGCGCCCGGCGGCGAGGTCGTCCAGCTGCTGCGGGGTGAGTGCCTGGAGCACGGCCGCGGCCTGCTGCAGCGCGGCGGTGAGCGGAGCGGACCCGGTCGGGGCGGTCACGCGGCGCTGCCCGCGAGCCTGCCGGAGAGCTCAGACACCATATCCCGGAGCTCCCGGGTCTGGGCCCGGCCTGTGCCGCCGAGGATCACCGGCACCCCGTGCTCCGGCGCCGGGCCGTACACGGACTTGCTGTCCCTGATCGTCGTGGAGAACGTCGGCACCTCCCGCGCCACGATTCGGCTGATGACGCTGCGCTGGGCCTCGATGGGCGCTCCGTCGTGGTTCTGGACCATCGTGAAGACGACCGCGGCGGCCGGCCGCTGGACCGGCACCGGCGAGTACTCGTTGTACTCCTCGATGAACGACCTGATCTTCAGTCCGAGCGAGTCGATCCCGTTGGTCGACAGGTAGTCCGGCTTGGTGGGGATCAGCAGTAGGTCACTCGCCGCCACCGCGTTCTTGGCGATGAGGCCGAAGTTGGGCGCGCAGTCGATCAGCACGGTGTCGTAGTCGGCGAACGCGGGGTGGGTCAGGCCGTCCCGCAGCCGCCCGTGTAGCTCCCCGAAGCGGTCCGGGTCGCCCAGGAGGAGTTCGGCGGCGAGCGACGTCTCGACGTCGGAGAGGTCCCGGTGCGCGGCGATGAGGCCGAGCGTCCCGCGGCTGCGGGCGAGCTTGTCGTGGACCCGCGGCGGCGACGAGACGAGCGGAGCGGGGTCCTGCATCGCCTCCGCCGTGCCGATGCCGTCGAACCAGTGCTTGATGGTCTTGCTCGGGAGCAGGTCCGCCGTCCACTCGCTCTGGGTGAAGAACGAGACGGTCAGGCTGGCCTGCGCATCGAGGTCGACGAGTAGCACCTTCTCGCCCCGGGCAGCCAGTCCGGCTCCGAGGTTGGCGGTGAGGGTGGTCTTCCCCACGCCGCCCTTGTGGTTGATGATCGAAATGACCTTCACCGTTCTCCTCCCCGCGTCACGCGGCGGGAACGATGCCATATGGCCCAAACGGGCCTGCTCCTAGGTCATAGCGTGTCGCGTCGCTCGTTCGGTGGGCGTCGACGGGTGCTCGGGGCCGTGTCGCTGTGCCAGCCGTCGTCAATGGGCTCGTCAGGGTGCGGGAAGCGGACAGGGAAGGGGCCCAGACGCCGGCGGCGCACCCACCGCCCCGCCCCGACGAGTTGGTCCTATGCGGTGCAGGGCGGCCGTGTCCGGCGCGCTGCGGCTCGGCTCTGGCGAAAAGTCACCCGGTCGGATGACGGATGCGTCCACATGCTGGGATCTTCGGGGGTGGCGACCGGTGCCCGCATTGCCGCGGCTCACCTGGGCTCGTCGTCGTACTCCCGGACCACCTGTCGCTGCTCGGCGACGTCGGCCGGGTCGGCCTCCAGCGGAAGTCGGCTCGGGTCTTCGACCGGGGTCACCTCTCGCTGCTCGGCGA
>JAODNO010000384.1 GCA_025465235.1 Pseudonocardia sp. | reverse complement strand
GCCCGGGAGGTGCTGGCCCTGCTCCAGCCGCACCTCATGTGCGACTACGACGAGACCCAGTCGATCGGCCGCCGGTACCGGCGCCAGGACGAGATCGGCACACCGTTCTGCATCACGGTCGACTTCGACACCCTCACCGACCAGGCGGTCACGATCCGCGAGCGCGACTCCATGGCGCAGGAGCGGGTGGCACTGGACCAGGTGGAGGGCTACCTCGCGGCCCGGCTGCTCGGCTGCTGAGGGGCGGGCTCGGGCCAGCGGTGGTAGGCGAGCAGCCGCACGCCCAGCTCGGCCTCCGCGCGCTGCAGCGCGGCCACCTGCTCGTCCGTGAGCGGCGCGTACGGGCTCTCCGGCGCGTAAGCGACGAGCGGGCAGCCCAGCTGCTGCTCCAGCGCGCGGATCTTCGCCAACGCGGAGTCGTCGAGCTCGGCGGGGCGGAGCGTCGGGGCATGCATCGGGTTCGGCCTCCGGTGGGCGGTGGTGGCCGATGGTAGGACCGGCCCCGGGACCGGGCGAGCAGAACCACCCGGCCGGGGCCCGAACGCGTTAACCGCGCGTCGGCGCCGGGAACAGCCGGTCCAGCAGGTCCTGCAGCGTCACGAGGCCGAGCAGTTCGCCGTCGGCCTCCACCAGCGCCAGGTGGTTGCGCCGCTCCCGCATCGCGCTGAGCGCGTGGTGGATCGGCGTGGCGGCGTCGAGCGTCGGCACCGGCCGCATCAGGTCGGCCGCGGTGGTGCCGGCGGGCTGGACGAGCGCGTCGCGGACGTGCACGACCCCGACGGGGCGGCCGTCCGGATCGCCGACCACGAGCCGCAGATGCCCGCTCGCGCGTGCCGCCGCCCGGATCGCCTCCACCCCGGCGCCGCCCGGCACGCCCGCCGCCTCCGCGCGGGGCCTGACGACCTCGCTCAGCGGGGTGCTGTCGAGCTCCAGCGCCGTGACGATCCGGTCGTGGCGCTCCGCGTCCAGCGCGCCTGCTGTTGCCGAGTGGTCCACCAGCTCGCGCAGGTCGTCGGGGTTCCGCCCGGCTCCCAGCTCGTCCACCGGCTGCACGCCGACGCGGCGCAGGCACCAGTTCGCCATGCTGTTGAGCGCCAGCAGCACCGGCCGCGTGACGACCATGAACGCTCGCATCGGCAGGGCCAGCATCGTGGCCGAGCGCTCCGGGTGCGCGATCGCCCACGACTTCGGCGCCATCTCACCGACGACCAGGTGCAGGAAAGTCACCACGACCAGCGACAGCACGAACGACACGACGGTGGCGGCGCCCTCGCCGAGGCCGGTGAACAACGGCGCCATCAGGTGCTCGACCGCGGGTTTGCCGATTGCGCCGAGCCCCAGCGTGCAGAGCGTGATCCCGAGCTGCGACCCGGCGAGCAGCAGCGAGAGGTCTTTCGCGCTGCGCAGGGCCGCGCGCGCCGCGGGACTCGACGCGGCGGCCTCCTCGAGGCGGTAACGCCGCGCCGCCACGAGCGCGAACTCGACGGCGACGAAAAACGCGCTGAGCCCGATCAGGCCTGCTGAGACGGCGATCGCCGCTCCGGTGTTCATGCCGACACATCCGAGGCGGCGTCGGCCCAGGCCAGGCGTACCGTCGCGGGCACCCGGCGTTCGAGTGCGCACACTGTGACAGTGAGCCGCCGCGGCTCCTGCTCGTCGTCGGTGCCTGCAACCCGGGGCACCGCCATCGTGATCGTCTCGCCCGCATTCGGCAGCCGCTGCAGCTCGCTGATCAGCAGGCCGCCGACGGTCTGGTAGTCGCCATCGGGCAGGTCGGCGTCCAGCAGGCGCTCCACCTCGTCGACGCTCATCGTGCCCGGCACCGTCCACTGCCCGTTGCTGATCCGGGTGCGATCGACCCCGGCCGGGTCGTGCTCGTCGGTGATCTCCCCGACGAGCTCCTCAGCGATGTCCTCGCTGGTGATGATTCCCGCGAGGCCGCCGTACTCGTCGACGACGACGGCGAACTCGTCGTCGGCCTCGCGGAGCCGCACGAGCACGGCGGGCAGCGGCAGCGACGCCGGCACGAACACCGGCAGGCGGGCCACGTCGGCCACGCGCACCGTCGCCAGGTCCCGCCCCTCCAGCGCGAGCACGTCCCGCAGGCAGATCACGCCGACGACGTCGTCGGCGTGGCTGCCGATCACCGGGAGCCGGGAGTGGCCGGACGCCATCACAGCGACCAGATGGTCGACCGTCTCGTCGGCCGACACCGACGTCACGCGGGGCCGCGGGATCATCGCGGCGCGCGCAGTGCGGTCGGTGAAGTCGAGGACGCGGTTGAGCAGCGTGGACAGCTCGTCATCAAGGTCACCGCTGTCGCGCGACTCGTCGATGATGGCCTCCAGGTCGCGCGGCGTGGCGGCGTGCTCCACGTCGTGCACCGGCTCGATGCGCAGCACCTTCAGCAGAAGGTTCGACGCGGCGTCGAACAGCTGGATCAGCCAACCGAACAGCATCAGGTAGATCGACGTGGACAGCGTGAGCGCCCGCGCCACCGGTTCGGGGCGCGAGATCGCCAGGTTCTTGGGGAAGAGCTCCCCGAACACCATCTGCACCATGGTGGCGAACAGCAGCGCGAACACGGCGCCGATCGTGAGGCCGACGCCGGCAGACACACCGACGCCACCGAGCAGCTCGCCGATGCCGTCTCCGATCATCGGCTCGGCCACGTACCCGACCAGCAGCCCGGTGACGGTGATGCCGAGCTGTGCGCCCGAGAGCATGAACGAGGTGCGGCGGGTGATGCCCAGTGTGTGCTCCGCGGCCGCGTCGCCGGCGGCCGCGCGGGCCTTGAGCCGGGAGCGGTCCACGGCCATGAAGCCGAACTCCTGGGCGACGAAGTATCCCGTGAGCGCCGTGATCGCGACGACCACGAGCATGCCGAGCATTACCGAGAGGAAGGTGGTCACGGGCGACCGGCCCGGGCGGGGAACCGTCCTGTGAGGACGGTGCCGGTACTGTCGGAGGGGTCCATCGGTCCTGTTCTGTAGGCGGCCCGGATAGGCATGTCGTCAGGAGGAACGCGCCGTCGGCATGGCTCGTTCCCGGAATGGCAGCGAGTGCGTCACAGTACGGCGATTCTCGGCTACTGCGCCACGTCGCTCACGGTGACCTCCTGATGCCCGATCGACGGGCCGCTCGGTCCGATGATCGGGTGCGGAGCCCGGTGCGAGCAGGAGCCCGGGCTTCCGGACGGGCGGTGCGTTCGGCCAGACCCATCGGACGCGAGTGCCGTTCGTTCGACGGGGCGTCCCTGACATCCGTCGTGACGGGTGATCGGGGCGTCCCCCTGCTGCCGCCACCACAGGTGCGGCCGTGTCGATCCGGGACGTGCATCGCAGCTACGGCGGGGTCCGGGCGGTTGACGGCGTCGACCTCGCGATCGCCCCCGGCGAAGTGGTCGCGCTGCTCGGGCCCAACGGCGCCGGCAAGTCGACGACGATTGAGATTCTGCTCGGGCTCTGTGGTGCGGGCGCCACCGCCGACGTCAGCCAACTGCGCATCCGCCTCCGCCCGCTCGTCCACGAGGTGCTTCACCTGGAGCGGTCGCCCGACGCCCATCGCATCGTCGAGGGCCGGGAGAACGTCGCTGAGGTGCTGCTCCGGCCGGACACCGGCTGCTGACCACTGACGCGCCGCCATGTTCCGCCGGTACAGCCTGATCGATGGCTACCCTGGCGATCGTGAGCGACGTGACTACCGATTCCGGGACGGGAACGACGCCACCGGGATCTTCGCCACTACGGGACCTTGGTGTGGCGCTGCGCGAATGGGCGACCACGGGTGTGGGCGTCGTCCGCGTGCTGGACCGCCACGGTTTCGGCACGGTCGAGAGCGGGCAGCTGGTGGCGGGCACCGCCGCGGGCTCCGTGGCCGGCGCCCTGTACCGCGGCACCCTCGACGACGCCGTC
>JAODNO010000377.1 GCA_025465235.1 Pseudonocardia sp. | reverse complement strand
GCGCGGCGTCCCGGTCGACCTGCACCGTGCGCGCCTGCGGGAGGAACGTGTCGTAGGGGAAGTCGGTGCCGAGCAGGATCAGCAGGTCGGATTCGTGGGTGGCCTCGTAGCAGGCGCCGTAGCCGAGCAGCCCGCTCATCCCCACGTCGTAGGGATTGTCGTACTGGATCCATTCCTTGCCGCCCAGCGAGTGCCCGATCGGCGAGTTCACCTTCTCGGCCAGCGCGAGCACCTCCGCCCGGGCGTCGCGCACTCCGGCTCCGACGAACAGGGTCACCGTTCCGGCCGAGTTGATCTTGTCGGCGAGTGCCCTCACCTTCTCCGGGGCCGGCTGGGCGATGGCACTGGGCACAACCAGGTCACTGGCTCCGGTCGGATGAGCAGCCGGCTCGGCACTGATGTCGCCGGGCAGCACCAACACGCCGACACCGCGACGGGCCAGCGCGGCCTGCATCGCGATCCGCTGCATCCGGGGCAGCTGCTCCGGGCGCGACACCAGCTCGCAGTACGCGCTGCACTCGGTGAACAACTGCTGCGGATGGGTCTCCTGGAAATAGTTCGTACCGATTTCGGTGGACGGGATGTGTGAGGCGATTGCCAGCACGGGTGCCCCCGTGCGATGGGCGTCGTAGAGGCCCTGCACCAGGTGAGTGTTGCCCGGCCCGCAACTGGCCGCGCACACCGCCAGCTGTCCGGTCAGCTGCGCCTCGGACGCTGCCGCGAGTGCGGCCGCCTCCTCGTTGTGCACGTGTACCCACTCGATGCGCGGGTTCCGCCGAATCGCGTCGGCCAGCGGGTTCAAACTGTCACCCACCAGCCCGTAGACCCGACCGACCCCCGCCTGGACGAGCACATCGATCATCTGATCAGCAACGGTGTAGGCCATGATTTCCTCTCGTGGTGCTGGGTGCCGAGTCAGGGCAGCGGCCCGGCTCGATGGGCGTTGAATTGCATGGTGACGGTGATTCGGATGCACGCTCGCCGCCCGGTTCGGCCGCTGGCTCCTTCGGCGCGCACAGCAAGCGCCTGACCGCCTCGGGCAGCTCGAGGTTGTCATCGACGATCACGGCGTGCACGGTCGCGCATGAGGATGCATGCCCGATCGGTCCGCCGTCATTGCAGCTAGCAGGAACGCCCGATTCCGGCAGGCCCAACCCCATTCGTGGCGCTGGTACTCCCGGCCGTAGACGTTATGTCCATGCGGGTGCTGCCTCTCGGCGCTGGTAATCACTGGTGCGGGCGCGGCGTTGGTGGTGTCGTCGCCAGTTCGAGCCGACGGCCGGTCGTAAGGCCGAGGCGTTCGCGGCAGCCATGGCACGGGCCGCTGCGGCGAGCGCTTCCGGTAGATCCATTGTGGGCAGCATTGCCTCGAGCAACACCAGACCCCGCGGGTCGGCGACGCTCTCCAGCGCCACGGACAGTTCGGCCGGCGTGGTGGCGCGCAGTGTGCGTGTGTGCTCGCCGGCACCCATCGCGGCAGGCACCAGCGACCAGTTCCACCGCGGGATGTCGTTGTAGCGCTGTTCGGGACCATGGATGGCGCGTTCGACGGTGTAGCCGTCGTTGTTGATCAACACGATCACCGGATTGCGTCCTTCGCGCATCGTGCCCAGTTCCTGCGCGGTGAGCAGCGCGGACCCATCCCCGATGAGCAGGATGGTCCGGCGCGTAGGCGCCGCGGTCTGGGCGCCCAGGGCCGCCGGCAGCGTGTACCCGATCGAGCCCCAGAGCGGCTGGCCGGTGAAGGTCACGTCGGCGGGCAGCCGGACGGACTGCGCCCCGAAGAAGGCGCTGCCCTGCTCGGCCACCACGATGTCACCGGGCCGCAGGAACCGTTCGACCGCCGACCACAGCTGCGCCTGCCGCAAGGCCTCCCCGGTCTGCGGCTCGCGCACATCGGCCGGAAACTCGCTCGGCTGACAGCCTTGGCCGAGTTCGCAGACCAACCCGGTCAGCTCCTGCACCGCGACCTTCATCGGCAGCGGGGCGAACAGGCGATCGCCGATCTGGGTGGCGAAGGGCTGCACGTCGATGGTGCGCTCCGGCGCGATCTGCTGGCTGAACCCAGTGGTGGTGTTGTCGGTGAAGCGCAGCCTGTGCCACGAAAGCCTCGACCACCCCGGTGAAGGAATCCGGGGCGGCAGCCGTCAGGGGCTCGTCGGGCGGTCGACCGGGCTGGCGGCGACATCGGTGGGCATCACCAGGTATCCAGGGCGGTGCTCGCGGAGGCTGGTAGCGAGTACCCGGTCGATCTCGCCGGTAGCGTTGCCGGTGGTCAGATAGGCCCCAACGGACACGCTCGTTGTCCAGCACGTGGTCGAGAAACTCCACGCTGTAGGGCCCGGGACACCGAACAGGTCCCGAATGCCGATCTCGGCCAGCCTGGTGAGCAGATAGTCGCCCACAGTGAAGCTGCGAAGCATGATTGCCTCCGTGTTCGCCGGCGCGCGGATCGCGCGTCGCCGGCTCGATGCCTTGCGGCGGCACCTCCAGTTTTTCCCAATAGGCACCGCGGATCTGTGGGAGAAACCTGAATCTGCGACGCTGGACTTCGTGGAATCCACGAACCCCGCGCACCTGGAACCGCTCACACCGGACATCCGGCGCCGGGTCGCCCACACCTGCGAACAAGTCGCCGCGGGCCTGTCCACCCTGGCATACGAGATCGTGCGCGAGATCCCCGACTACGCCCTGGTGCCTGTCCGTGAGCACCAAGAATGGGTCACCGACACCGCGCGCGTCCTGCTGGCCGGGATCGCCGAGCAGCAACTCCCGCGGCCCGAACACGTCCGACATGCACGGGAGCTCGGCTGCCAGCGGGCACTCCAGGGACTGGCGATCGAACTACTGCTGGGCGCCTACCACATCACCTACCGCGAAAGCGTGGAATGCCGTCTTCGGCAAACGACGACCCAAGATCCCGAACTCGCCGGGCGCCTGGCCTGCCTCGTGAACCTGATCCGGACCTGGGTACGGACCATCACCAGCAGCGCCAGCTCTGGATGGGTGGCGTGTCCTCGACAACCCGTACGACGAGTGAGTCCAGCCCCGGCCACTCACCCTCCCCCTCGACGCGGCCGCCTCGGCGTCGCCTCGTCCGCTCCGTCGCTGATCCGCGAACCCCTGCGCCGCGAATGCCTCGGCTCGGTCCGGCGTCCTCCGCCCGGCGCGGTCAGGACAGCCGAAACCGGCTGTGCCGAGCCGTGAACGCCAGACACAGCAGGCCAACGGCGGCCAAACCCGCGAGCAGCGCCGGATATGAGGCGAAGCCTGCCGTGACGGTCAGCAGCAGCGGAGTGAGAAAGCCGGTGTAGGTGGCGCCGTGGTACACCGAAACCGTCGAGTGCACCGTGCGCGGCGGCGCCAGCCGCTCGATTTCCTTGAGCCCGGCGGCCAGGGTAAGGCCGTAGCCCGCGCCGAGGAAGATCACCGCGGCCAGGACGAGGGCGGCGGAGTTCCGGTAAGCCGCGGTGGCGCCGACCAGCAGTCCGATGATCACGGTGGCCATCGCCGCGATCGTGGCCCGCGCGCTGCCGCTGTGATCAAGCCAGGCCGCCACGGGTCGTACAGCCATGCCCATGGTGAGGGTCAGCGCCGTGACCAGGCCGCTGAACAGCGGAGCGTAGCCGGCGACCCGGTCCTGGACCAGCGGCGGCAGCACGACGTAGGCCACGGTGGCGGCGGCGAACACCGCCGGGGTCGCGGGCAGCACCACCCGCACGAACCGCGCGTTGCGGGCGGTCGTCCACCGCTGACCGCGGGCAGGCGGACGGTGCACGAGCGCCGCGGCCGACCGCGCGGTCTCCGGGGTGTGTCGGGTCGCGACAAGAACAACCAGGGCGACGATGAGTTGCGGCAGGCACGGGAGAACCATCGGGTCGGGCAGCCACTGGGCGAAGGCGCCTGCGGTCAGCGCGCCGGCCGCGAAGCCCCCGCCGGTGGCGTAGGTCGCGCGATGGCTGCCGGCCATCGGGCGTCGGCTCTCGGCGGACAGTTCCCTGACCCAGGCGGTGCCCGCGGACAGCACGACGCCGGTCGCCAAGCCGGTCCCCAACCGGCTCACATACACCGCGATCTGGAACACGACCGCCAGCGCCAGTACGCCGCTGGCGGCGGCGGACAAGACCAGCGCCCAACGCACGATGCGCCGGCCGTAGCGGTCCGAGGCGGGGCCGCCCAGCAGCAGCCCGGGGACGAGGCCCAGCAGGTAGGTGCTGAACATGGCGGCAACTCCGACCGCGGACCAGTGCGCCTGTGTCCGGTAGACGACCGCGAGCGGCGTGAACTGGTTCGCGCCCCATCCGGCAGCGGACAGCGCGGCCGCCGCGGGAACCCAACCGCGCGCGGCACGAGACGTGGACATGCCGGACCAAACCTCTCTGATTCAGGTGTGGGTGCGTGCGCCGTCCTGACGGAGTCCGGCCGGGAGGTGGTGATGACAATCCGCTGCAGCCCGGCTGACCGTCGACCCGGCCTGCGATGCGAAGGGAGGTGCCGTAAGCCAGCTGGCCGCTGGGGGTATCAGTCGGCAGCTGAGTTGGGGTGGGCGACTGCGGGTGCGACCGAACCGGGCTACCGCCTCGCGAGGCGCTTTCGGTGAGCCTGCCCTTGCGCAGCAGCGGGGGGAGAGGGCCTCGATGCCCGCCCCCAATCGCTGCACTGGCGCATGTCGTCCCCCTGAACCGGCCGAGGGTGTCGGCGGCGTGCTCGCGATCCGTCGGAATCGTCCGCGGCAGACATGACGGGCGATCGGTGGTTACCGCATTGCAGCGCCGACGCGCGGGCGCGGGGTGCTCGTGACGGCAGCACCGGCGCACTCCGCGCACAGGATGCGCCGGGTGCCGAGCCTCGTCTGTGGGATGAGGCCAATCCGCGGAGGGTCGACCCGAGTCG
>JAODNO010000367.1 GCA_025465235.1 Pseudonocardia sp. | reverse complement strand
ATCCAGCGCAGCGGCGACGTGATCGCAGCGCTGGAGGCCCGGACCGACATCCCAGCGCAGGAGGAGTCGCGATGACTCTTCGCATCGGTACCCGACCCAGCGCGCTCGCCATGGCACAGGCGGGCACGATCGCCGAACGGCTGCGTTCTGCCGGGCACCCGGCCGAGCTGGTCACGGTGACCACGTCAGGCGACCGCTCGGGCGCACCCGTCGTGGAGCTCGGCGTCGGCGTGTTCGTCTCGGCGCTGCGCGAGGCGCTGGTGCGTGGCGAGGTCGACGTCGCCGTGCACTCCTACAAAGACCTGCCGACCGCGCCCGATCCGCGGCTGCACATGGCGGCCGTGCCACAGCGGGAAGACCCCCGCGACGCGCTGGTCGCCCGCGACGGGATGGTGCTCGGCGAGCTTCCCCCGGGGGCCACGGTGGGCACCGGTTCACCACGCCGCCGGGCGCAGCTCGAGGCGCTCGGGCTCGGCCTCGACGTCGTCCCGATCCGGGGCAACGTCGACACGCGGATCGGCAAGGTCCGGTCCGGCGAGCTCGACGCGGTGGTCGTGGCTGCGGCCGGGTTGCGCAGGCTGGGGCGCATCGACGAGGCCACCGAGCTGCTCGACCCTCTGCAGATGTTGCCCGCGCCCGCCCAGGGTGCGCTGGCCATCGAGTGCAGGGCCGGCGACCTGGAACTGGGTCGCGCGCTCTCGCTGGCGCTCGACGACGAGCACACCCGGGCCGCCGTCATCGCGGAGCGCGCGGTGCTCGCCATGCTGGAAGCCGGCTGTCACGCGCCCGTCGGCGCGCTGGCCGACGTGGTTTCCGACTGGGAACCGGTATCCGGCGACGCCGAGGGGGACGACAACGGGCGCGTGGTCGACCGCGTGTCGTTGCGCGCGGTGGTCGGCACGACCGACGGAGCGCTCCTGCGCGCCTCCGTCACGGGAAACATGGACGACGCCGAGAAGCTCGGATCGGCCCTGGCCGCAGAGCTGCTCGACATGGGGGGCCTCGCCGCCCTCGGAGAACCGCTGGATCGGGAGATCTGATGAACCGAGCACCGAGTACCCCGGGACGGGTCGCCTTCGTGGGCAGTGGCCCCGGCGACCCCGGCCTGCTGACCGTCCGCGCGCGGGAGGCGATCGCGAACGCGCCGCTGGTCGTCACCGACCCGGATGTTCCCGAGGTGATCCTTGCGCTGGTCGCCGACGGAGCCGAGGTGCGCCCCGCGGTCGGCCAGCCCGCTGATGTAGCGCGTGACCTGGTCGCCGAGGCCCGCTCCGGCCGCACCGTCACGAGGCTCGTCAGCGGCGACCCGCTGACCGTCGACTCGGTCGTGCAGGAGGCCATCGCGGTGGCCGGCGCCGACGTGGCGTTCGACGTCGTGCCCGGGGTCCCGGCCGGCACGGCCGTCCCCGCGTACGCCGGCGTGCCGCTGGGCTCGGCGCACATCGAGGCCGACGTCCGGGCGGGCGTCGACTGGGAACGGCTCGCCGCAGCGCCGGGAACGCTCGTTCTGCACGCCTCCCCGTCGCACCTGTCGGAGGTGGTGAGCGCGCTCACCGAGAACGGTCTCGCCGCGCAGACGCCGGTGGCCGTCACGGCGAGCGGCACGTCGACCACCCAGAAGACCGTGCAGGCCACTCTCGCGACGATGGCATCGGAGGCCGCCGAACTCGAGGGGCCGCTGGTGATCACCGTCGGCGCCGAGGTGGGGTTGCGCAACGAGCTGTCGTGGTGGGAGTCGCGCGCGCTGTACGGCTGGCGTGTGCTGGTGCCCCGCACGAAGGACCAGGCGGGTGCCATGAGCGACCGGCTGGCTGTGCACGGCGCCACCGCTGAGGAGGTGCCGACGATCGCCGTCGAGCCGCCGCGCTCGCCCACGCAGATGGAGCGGGCCGTCAAGGGCCTGGTCGACGGCCGCTACCAGTGGGTGGTCTTCACCTCCACCAACGCGGTGCGTGCGGTGTGGGAGAAGTTCGCCGAGTTCGGTCTCGACGCCCGCGCCTTCTCCGGCGTCAAGATCGCCTGTGTCGGTACGGCGACCGCGGAGAAGGTGCGTAGCTTCGGCATCGTGCCGGAGCTGGTGCCGTCGGCCGAGGAGTCGCAGGAGTCGTCGTCCGAAGGGCTGCTGTCGATCTTCCCGCCCTACGACGACGTGCTCGACCCGGTCGACCGCGTGCTGCTGCCGCGCGCCGACATCGCCACCGAGACGCTCGCTGCCGGCCTGCGCGACCGTGGCTGGGAGATCGACGACGTCACCGCGTACCGCACGGTGCGGGCGGCGCCGCCGCCCGCCCCGATCCGGGAGGCGATCAAGACCGGCGGGTTCGACGCCGTGTGCTTCACGTCGTCGTCCACGGTGCGCAACCTGGTGGGGATCGCGGGGAAGCCGCACGCCCGCACGATCGTGGCGTGCATCGGCCCGCAGACCGCCGAGACGGCTCGCGAGTTCGGCCTACGGGTCGACGTGCAGCCCGACGAGGCTCGCGTGCCCGCTCTGGTCGACGCACTGGCGGCGCACGCTGCGCGACTCCGGGCGGAGGGCGCGCTCCCGCCTCCGAAGAAGGCGAAGGCGCGCCGGCGCTGATCCTTGCCGGCCCGACGGGATCCGGGCTACCGAAGGCGTCGTTCGGGCGGGGGATGCCGTGGGGGCCGACGGGTGCGGCGTGGGCGTGGTCGCTCCCAGCGCCGTTAGTCATCCGGAGGCGTCGGGGCGGTCCGTGTCCGGGGTCATCCGGCGTCGTGCCCGGCCGCGGCAGTCGTAGGCTGGTCGTATGGCGTTTCCCCTGCATCGGCCGCGGCGGCTACGGTCCACGCCCGCCCTGCGCCGCCTCGTCGCCGAGACCGACCTCCGGCCCCGGCACCTCGTGCTTCCGATGTTCGTCAAGGAGGGTGCGGGCGAGCCGGTGCCGATCGCGTCGATGCCCGGTGTCGTCCAGCACAGCCGCGACTCGCTGCGGAAGGCGGCCACCGAGGCGGTCGCCGCGGGCGTGGGGGGACTCATGCTCTTCGGTGTCCCCGAGCGGCGTGACGCCACGGGCTCCGCAGGCGTGGATCCCGACGGTGTGCTGAACGTCGCCCTGCGCGACGTCAGCGCCGAGGTCGGGGACACCACCGTGCTGATGGCCGACACGTGCCTCGACGAGTTCACCGACCACGGCCACTGCGGCCTGCTCGACGCGGACGGCCGGGTCGACAACGACGCCACGCTCGCCGTCTACGCCGAGATGGCTGTGGCCCAGGCCGAGGCCGGGGCGCACCTGGTCGGGCCCAGCGGGATGATGGACGGCCAGGTCGGCGTGATCCGCGAGGCGCTCGACGCCGCAGGCCACCTCGACACCGGCATCCTCGCGTACACGGCGAAGTACTCGTCGGCGTTCTACGGACCGTTCCGGGAGGCCGTCGAGTCGCAGCTGCAGGGTGACCGCAAGACCTACCAACAGGACGGCGCCAACGTGCGGGAGGCTCTGCGCGAGCTCGCGCTCGACCTCGAGGAGGGCGCCGACCTGGTGATGGTCAAGCCTGCGCTGGCCTACCTCGACGTGCTGCGCGCCGTGGCCGAGACGGCCGACGTGCCCGTGGCGGCCTATCAGGTGTCCGGCGAGTACGCGATGGTGGAGGCGGCGGCGGCCAACGGATGGCTGGACCGCGACCGCACGGTCCTCGAGACACTCACCTCGATCCGCCGCGCGGGTGCGGACATCGTGCTCACCTACTGGGCCACCGAGGTGGCCGGCAGGCTCACGATCGAGTAGACCGTGGTGTCGTGACCGGTTCGCAACACTGGTTGTCGACGCGGATCATCCGAAATGCGCCGAACCGGCGATACGATCGCGACCCGCTTGATCATGTGGAGGCTCGCGATGACGTATGACCCCGGGAACCCCGGCGAGCAGCCCCAGCCGCCTGCCGGCCAGGGCTGGTCCGGCGGTCAGCAGCCGCCCTATCCGGGGGCCTATGGCCAGCAGCAGCCGCCTCCCGGCTGGGGTCCTCCTCCCGGCCAGCCGGGCTACGGGGGCGCCCCGACGTCCTTCGGGCCGACCGGGAGCCCGCAGACGCAGGCGAAGGGCTTCTTCACCGCGCTGTTCGACTTCGGGTTCACCAGCTTCGCGACACCGTCCGTCGTCAAGGTCATCTATGTCGTCGGCATGGTGATCCTCGGCCTGGTCTATGTCGTCGCCGTCATCGCCGGGTTCACGCAGGGCGTCGGGCCGGGCCTGCTCGCGCTGATTGGCGGGGGGATCATCGCGTTGTTGTACCTGACGCTGTTCCGCATCACCCTCGAGTTCTACTACGCCGTCATCCGCATGTCGGAGGACATCCACCACCGGCGCTGAGAGTTGGTTGCGTGGACAGCCAATCAGGCGGGCCTTACGGTAGCCGCGTGAGTACACCGTCCGATCCGCAGCGCGGGGACCAGCAGCCTGACGACGGTCCTCGCGTCGGCGACGGAACGGACGGCACGCAACAGCCGCCGTCCGGCCAACAGCCGGGCGAGCCCGGGCAGCCGGGCCAGTACGGTCAGCCCGGTCCGTACGGCCAGCCCGGTCCGTACGGCCAGCCCGGTCAGCCCGGTCCGTACGGTCAGCCCGGCCAGCCCGGTCCGTACGGGCAGCCCGGCCAGTACGGTGAGCCCGGCCAGTACGGCCAGCCTGCTCAGTACGGCCAGCCTGGTCAGCCCGGCCAGTACGGATCACCGCCCTACGGCCAGCCCGGGCCATACGGCGGCCAGCCCTACGCGGGCCCGCAGCCGTACGGTGGCGCGGCGGGCTACGCATACAACCCGTACACGTCCTACCCGGCCGGCATGGACGAGGGCGACGGCGCCCCCGTGGGGCGTCCCAAGATCATGATTTTGTCGTTGCTGCTCCTGATCCTCAGCGCGCTGCCGTTCCTCGCCCTCGGGCTACTGCTCGTGCTCGCGGCGGACAACGGAGCGCAGGTCTTCGACGCGAATCAGATCCAACAGCTCGAAGCAGCCGGCATCTCACCTGCGGAGTTCGTGCGCATCCTCGGCGCGGGCATCGTCGCCGTCGCTGTCGTGTACCTCGGGTTCGCCGTCCTGGCCTTCCGCGGACTCAACTGGGCTCGGATCATTTTGACGATCATGACGGCGGGGTTCACTCTGCTGGCGCTGGGAACGGCGTTCACCGGCCTCGCCACCGACACCGCCAGCCTCCTGTTCACACTGGTGGTGACGGTCCTCTCGGTGGCCGGCACGGTCATCCTCTTCATGCCGGAGGCCCGCCGCTACTTCGCCGCCGCGCGCCACTGATCCCCACCCCGCGGACCTCATCCCGGCACCGGTGTCAGACTGGCGGTCGTGGGTAGCACGCCAACCTCGTCCGTCACCGGTCTCGGCACCGACTCTTCCCGTCGCCTGTTCGAGCGTGCCTGCGCGGCGACCCCCGGGGGGGTGAACTCCCCCGTGCGCGCCTTCACGTCGGTCGGTGGCACACCACGCTTCATGGTGTCCGCCGCGGGCGCGTGGCTCACCGACGCCGACGGCAACCGTTATGTCGACCTCATCAGCTCGTGGGGACCGATGATCCTCGGCCACGCGCACCCGGCCGTCGTCGACGCCGTGCGCGCGGCCGCAGGCGACGGTCTCTCCTTCGGTGCGCCGACGCCCGCCGAGATCGAGTTGGCCGAGGAGATCATCGGGCGGGTCGGCCCGGTGGAACAGGTCCGACTGGTCAACTCCGGCACCGAGGCGACGATGAGTGCGGTCCGGCTCGCGCGCGGCATCACGGGCCGCCGGCTGATCGTCAAGTTCGCCGGCTGCTACCACGGCCACGTGGACGCCCTGCTGGCCCAGGCTGGCTCCGGCGTCGCCACGCTGGGTCTGCCGACCAGCCCCGGCGTCACCGGCGCCCAGGCCGCCGACACGGTGGTGCTGCCCTACAACGATCTCGACGCCGTTCGCGCCGTGTTCGCCGAGCGCGGCAGCGAGATCGCCTGCGTCATCACCGAGGCCGCGGCGGGGAACATGGGGGCGATCGCGCCGAGGCCCGGCTTCAACGCCGGGCTGCGCGACGTCTGCCACGACCACGGCGCACTGCTGGTGATCGACGAGGTGATGACCGGCTTCCGGGTGTCGCCCGCCGGCTGGTTCGGCCTCGACGCGGTCGCGGGCGACCTGTACACGTTCGGCAAGGTCATGTCCGGCGGCCTGCCTGCGGCCGCGTTCGGCGGACCGGCCGCGCTCATGTCGCATCTCGCGCCCGCCGGACCCGTCTACCAGGCGGGGACGTTGTCCGGGAACCCGGTTGCTGTCGCCGCCGGCCTCGCGACCCTGCGCAACGCCACCGCTGATGTCTACGCCGCCCTCGACGCGAACGCGACCCGGCTCGGAGCGCTGATCGGCGACGCCCTCCGCGCCGAGGGCGTGCCGCACCGCGTCCAGTACGCGGGGAACCTGCTCTCGGTCTTCTTCACCGAGGATGAGGTACACGACTACGCGGGGGCGCAGGCCGCCGCTACCTGGCGGTTTCCGGCGTTCTTCCACGCGCTGCTGGAGCGGGGCGTCTACCCGCCGCCCAGCCCGTTCGAGGCGTGGTTCGTGTCTGCGGCGCTCGACGAGAGCGCCTGGTCGGTGATCGAGGCGGCCCTGCCGGCGGCGGCCCGCGCGGCGGCAACGGCCACGCCGCCGACGGAGGCGGGTCAATGAGCCGCCTCACCCGCGCGTTCCGGGCCCCGACGGCGGCCGTCGGGCCGGCTGCCGAGGGCCCGCGCACACGGCTCGGGTCTGCGGCGAGGGGTGGGGCGTGAGCGGCGTCCGGACGGTGGTGCACCTGCTGCGTCACGGTGAGGTGCACAACCCGAGCGAGATCCTGTACGGCAGGCTGCCCGGGTTCCGGCTCTCCGAGCACGGGCGCAACCAGGCCGAGATCGTGGCGAAGTCCCTCGCCGAGACCGACATCGTCGCTGTCCACGCCTCTCCGCTGCAGCGCGCGCAGGAGACAGCCGCGCCGGTCGCGGCCGCTCACGACCTCCAGGTCGTCACCGACGAGGGCCTGATCGAGGCGGACAACAGGTTCGAGGGCAAGACGGTCTCGGTCGGTGGCGGCGCGCTGCGCGTCCCGCGGTACTGGCCGCTGCTGCGCGACCCGTTCACCCCCTCATGGGGGGAGCCCTACCTGCAGATCGCGCACCGCATGCTCGCCGCTGTACACCGCGCGCGTATGGCCGCCGAAGGCCACGAGGCGGTGTGCATCTCGCACCAGCTCCCCATCTGGACGCTGCGCCGGTTCGTCACCGGCCAGCGGCTGTGGCACGACCCGCGCCGCCGGCAGTGCTCCCTCGCGTCGCTCACCTCGCTCGTGTTCACCGGCACCGAGCTGACTCAGCTGCGCTACAGCGAGCCCGCGGGCGCGAGCGAGCCGGGGCAGACCGGGGCATGAGACGGATCGCTATCGCTATCGGCGTCGCCGCGGTGCTGCTGCTCGCGGGGTGCTCCACCAGCAAGGATGCAGTGGCCCAGACCGGGAATTTCGAGTTCGTCGCTCCCGGCGGGCAGACCACGATCACCTACGACCCACCGGCGAGCCGCGGGCAGGTGAACGGCGTCACCGGGGAGAGTCTGCTGCACAACGGCCAGACGGTCGGGCTGGAGAACTACCCCGGAAAGGTCGTGGTGCTCAACATCTGGGGCTCGTGGTGCGGCCCGTGCCGGACGGAGGCGCCGGAGCTGCAGTCCGTGCAGGACCAGACAGGAGCGGTCGTCCTCGGGATCGACGTCCGCGACGACCGCCCTGCCGCCACCGACTTCGTCCGCGCCCGCAGCATCACCTTCGACTCGATCTTCGATGCCCCCGGCCGCACCCTGGCAGCCCTGCGCGGCTATCCGCGCAACACCGTGCCGTCCACGCTCGTGCTCGACCGGCAGCACCGGGTGGCCGCCGTGTACCTGACCACGATCCGGGTCCCCGAACTGGTCCCGCTGATACAGCGCCTGCAGGCCGAGCCCGCCTGACCCCGCGCTTTGCGGTTACGGTCGTCCGGTCCGGAACGTGCCGATTCACTACACGTTGTAGAACCCCGTGCGCAGGAAGCGGGGCGCCCGGCCTACCCTCGTCGGTGATGGACCCCACGACCACCCTCGCAGTCTCCGGCCCGCTGCTGCTCGCGGTGGCCGTCGCCGTGCTGGCGGGTGCCGTGAGCTTCGCGTCGCCGTGCGTCGTCCCGCTCGTTCCCGGGTACCTCGCATACCTCGCCGGGTTGGTCGGCGCCGACGCCCCCCCTGCGACGCTCGCCCAGGCCCGGGAGCGCCGTACCGGACGGTGGCGCGTCGCCGGGGCGGCGGTGCTGTTCGTCGCCGGGTTCACGGTCGTCTTCGGTGCGATCCTGGTGGGCGTCGTCTGGCTGTCGGACGCGCTGGTGGCCAACGAGGCCGCTCTGCAACGCATCGGCGGGGTCGTGATGATCGCGATGGGGCTGGCGTTCGTCGGGCTCATCCCCGTGCTGCAGAACGAGCGCCGGGTGCACTGGGTGCCGCGCGCCGGCCTGTGGGGGGCGCCGCTCCTCGGCGCGGTGTTCGGCCTGGGGTGGGTGCCCTGCATCGGCCCGACGCTCGCGGGCGTCGTCGCGGTGGCTGCGGGCACGGGCGGCGGCTCGCTTCGCGGCGTGGTGCTCACGGTGGCCTACTGCGCCGGGCTCGGGCTGCCGTTCGTGCTGATCGCGCTGGGTGCGTCGCGGGCGGTCCGCGCCCTGGGATGGCTGCGCCGACACACGCGCGCGATCCAGATCGCCGGCGGGGTGCTCATGGTGGGTGTCGGGTTCCTCCTCGTCAGCGGGCTGTGGGGCGGGCTGCTGGCCCAGCTGCAGACGTCCGTCGCCGGCTTCACTCCGGTCCTGTAGCGATGGCGTCGACGGAGATGGCGACTCGCCCGCCGGAAACGGGCGACTCGCGGGCGCGGGCCGGGCTACTCGCGGTGTTGCGGAACGCGTGGCGGTCGCTCACCTCCATGCGGACCGCGCTCATCCTGCTGTTCCTGCTGGCAGTGGCAGCGCTGCCGGGCGCGCTGCTGCCGCAGCGCTCGCTCAACCAGCGCCTCGTCGACCAGTACTTCACCGACTACCCGGCCATCGCCCCGGTGCTCGACCGCCTGGGCTTCTTCGACGTCTTCGCGGCCCCCTGGTTCGCGGCGATCTATCTGCTGCTGATGGTGTCGCTCGTCGGATGCGTGCTGCCGCGGACGATCGAGCACGCGAAGAACCTGCGCGCCGCGCCCGTCGTGACCCCGCGCAACCTCGCCCGGCTGCCGCACCACGCCACCGCCACCCTCGACGTCGGTCCGGACGAGGCGGCCGAGCGGATCCGGGGCCGCCTGCGCCGCTGGCGCATGCTCGAGACGAAGGACGGCCCAGGGCGCACGATCTCCGCCGAGAAGGGCTACCTGCGCGAGGCCGGCAACCTGTTGTTCCACCTCAGCCTCATCGGGCTGCTCCTCGGGTTCGCCGCAGGCAAGCTGTACGGCTACGGCGGGCAGGTCATCGTGCTTTCCGACGGCGGCCAGTTCTGCAACACCGGAATCCTCGGCTACGACTCGTTCCAGGCCGGGCTGCGCGTGGACGGCACCAACCTCACGCCGTTCTGCCTCCGCGTGGACAACTTCGAGGCCACGTACCTGCCCGACGGCCAACCCGAGAGCTACCGCGCCGCCATCGGCTACCAGACGACCGACGACCTCAACGCCGGCCGTGTGGACCAGTGGCGTCCGTACCCGCTGGCCGTCAACAGCCCGCTGCGCCTCGACGGCAGCCGCGTCTACCTGATCAACCACGGCTATGCGCCGCGGTTCACCGTGACGTTCCCCGACGGGCAGAAGCGCACGGAGGAGATCCAGTGGCAGCCCGTCGACGCGACGACCTACCTCTCGCAGGGCGCCACCAAGTTCGAGCCGCCCGGTGTCACCGACGAGCAGAAGCGCCGCACCAGCCAGTTGGCCATCACCGGGCTGCTGGCGCCCACGAGCTCCGGGGGCAAGGTGGTGACCTCCGTGTACCCCGCGCTGAACGACCCCGAGGTGGCGGTCGACGTGCTCCGCGGTGACCTCGGGCTCGACGACGGGCGCGGCCAGTCGATCTTCCAGGTCGACCAGAGCAAGATCGATTCAGGCCAGCTGGTGCGGGTGGCGCGCGCGAACCTCGTCCCCGGTCAGTCCATCACCCTTGACGACGGAACGATCATCACGTTCGACGACGTGCGGCAGTGGATCGCGCTGCAGATCAGCCATGACCCCGGGCAGGATGTCGTGCTCGTGTTCGCCGTGCTCATGCTCGTCGGGCTGGGGTTGTCGCTGAGCATCCGGAGGCGCCGCTTCTGGGCACGGCTCACGCCCACTGAGGACGGCACCCGTACGGTCGTGGAGATCGGCGGTCTGGCCCGCACGGACCGGGCGGGCTACGGCGAGGAGTTCGACCGCCTCCGGGCGGACCTGCTGGACATTCCCGACACCGACGGTTCCGATGTCGACCGCCCGATCACGGCAGCGAAGGACGACTGATGCTCACCGAACTCGCCCTCTACAGCGACCGCCTCTTCATGGCGGCCGTCGGCGTCTTCGTATTCGCGATGGTCCTGCACGGCTCTGAGTACGCCGTGCAGCGGTCGGCGAAGGCGGTGCTCGTCGGAGCCGGGGGCCCAGCCCTCGACGAGCACGAGTCCCACCCGGACGGGACGCCCGTCCGCAGCCGGTCCGAGCGACTCGGCCGCATGGGGGTGGCGCTGGTCGTGCTCGGGGCCGTGCTGCTGGCGGCGTCGATCGTCACCCGTGGTCTCGCCGCGCAGCGCTGGCCGCTCGGCAACATGTACGAGTTCACCTCGGCCATCAGCCTGGCGGCGGTTGTCGCGTGGCTCGTCGTGCTGCGCCGGTCGCCCGCGTCGCGACCGGTCGGACTGTTCGTGCTGCTGCCGGTGGTCATCCTGCTGTTCCTCGGGGGCACGGTCCTCTACGCACCGGCTGCACCGGTGATGCCCGCGCTGCAGTCGTACTGGCTCGTGGTGCACGTCACGGCGGTCACCATCGCATCGGGTCTCCTGATGGTCCCCGGCGTGGCGAGCCTGCTGTACCTGCTGCGCCGCTCCGGGCGGCTGAGCGGCGTGGCCGATCGACTGCCGAGCGTCGACGTACTCGACCGGCTCGCCTACCGCCTCACCATCATCGCGTTCCCGCTCTACACGTTCGCCATCATCGCCGGCGCGATCTGGGCCGAGGCCGCATGGGGCCGATTCTGGGGCTGGGACCCGAAGGAGACCGTCGCGTTCGTGGCGTGGGTGATCTACGCCGCCTACCTGCACGCCCGCGCCACGGCAGGCTGGCGCAGCGGGCCGGCCGCGTGGGTCAACGTCGCCGGCTTCGCCGCGGTGATCTTCAATCTGTTCTTCATCAACATGGTGGTCTCGGGTCTGCACTCCTACGCCGGGCTCGGGTGACCGAGCGTCTGACGCCCGGCCACCCATCCGCGTCTCGACCCCGAGCAGCCGCGCGACTACCGTCGGCCTCCGTGCACGTGATCAGTGGTGGACGCGTTCGGTTCGACGGGATGTCGTGATGACGGAGCGTGATTTCGCGGAGGATCGCGACTACCCGGACGGCTCAGTCGGCCGCTATGTGCGCGAGCGGTGGGGAGCCATTCCGGCCCGCGCATCCGGCGCCACTCCGCCCGAACCTCCCTCGGCGGAGCCGGAGCCCGAGGCCGAAACTGTCGCGCCCGCACCGACCCGCCCCGCCCCGGGCGTGAGCAACATCGCATTCCCCGGGGCACCGGAGGTCCCGCCCGCGCGGCCGCGCCCCGCCGTTCCTCCGCCTGCTGCCTACCCGCCCGTCACCGGTCCAGCTGCTGCTCCAGTGCCGCCCAGGCCGGGCCGGGGGGCCATGGGCCCCGAGCGCGTTGCCCCGCGCACCCCGGCCCGCGGCAACGCCCGGTGGACCGATCCGGCCGCCGTGGCGGCCCAGGAGGCGCAGCGGGCTCGCAGCGGCACCGAGCAGGAGGCGACGGACCTGTCCTCGGCCCGACTGCTGCGCCCGACTGCACGCCCGCCGCAGTCGGGCTGGCGCCGCCTGGTCTACGTGCTGTCCGGGCGTTTGGTAAACCCAGGGGAAAGCCCGGCCGACATCCGACGCCGCGAGCTCACCGCTCGGATCAACCAGCCGTTGCTGGGCTGCTACAAGATCGCGATGCTCAGCCTGAAGGGCGGGGTCGGCAAAACCACGATGACGGCGACTCTGGGTGCGACGTTCGCCTCACTCCGCGGCGACCGGGTCGTGGCGGTCGACGCCAACCCGGACCGCGGGACGCTCAGCCAGAAGATCCCGCTGGAGACGAGTGCCACGGTTCGCCATCTCCTGCGCGACGCCCAGCGGGTCCGCCGCTACACCGACGTGCGGGCCTACACCTCACAGGGCCCGTCCCGGCTGGAGGTGCTGGCCAGCGAGCAGGATCCGGCCGTCTCCGAGGCGTTCAGCGAGGACGACTACCGGCGCACCGTCACCTTGCTCGAGCACTTCTACAACATCGTGCTCACCGACTGCGGCACGGGCCTCATGCACTCCGCGATGTACGGCGTGCTGGGGGTGGCCGATCAGCTGATCATCGTGTCGTCCGGATCGATCGACGGTGCGCGCAGCGCGTCGGCGACGATGGACTGGCTCGACGCGCACGGGCATGGTGACCTGGTGCGCAACTCCGTGGCAGTGATCAACTGCGTGCACCGGTCGGGCGGCGTGGACCTGGACCGCGTGGCGGAGCATTTCGCCGCGCGCTGCCGCGCGGTGGTACGGATCCCGTTCGACGCACACCTGGAGGAGGGCGCCGAGGTCGACCTCGACCGCCTCGAGCCTGCGACGCGGCTCGCGCTCCTCAAGCTGGCCGCTGCCGTGGCCGACGCCTTCGAGGGCGCCGTAGTCTGACGGCCGTGACCCGGAGCCCCCGGCCCATAGGGCCGGGGCTACCGGCTCAGGCGCCGGGTGGATCGTCCCGTCGCTTGACCTTCTCGTCGAGCTGACGCAGGAAGTCGGGATCATCGTCGGGTCCGCTGACCCGTGGCCTGCCGGAACCCGTGTTCGGGCGTCGCGGCGGCTGCGGGACCTGCCGCGGGCCTCCGGTGCTCATCGCCTTCCACAGCACCAGGGCGATGATCGCGGCGCCGACGAACGCGATGAGGAACAACACTCCAACCACCTCCGTCGTCGAGGTTAGCGGAGCGCGGGGACCAGGGTGGTGAAGTGCCTGCCCGCTGTCCGCTCCATCACGCGAGGACGCTACGACCAGGTATTCAGGGACGCGACGGAGGTAGCGTCGCCTCGCTCGTGAGCTCGGCCAGCATGCTGCGCACCTCCGACTCGCGGAAGCGACGGTGGCCACCCGGGGTGCGGATCGAGCCGATCCTGCCCGCCGACGCCCAGCGCGTCACGGTCTTGGGATCGACCCGGAAGAGAGCGGCCACCTCCCCGGGAGTAAGCAGACGTTCGTTGCTGCTGGCCTGTGTCGTGACTGTCATGTGGACCTCCAGAACCGCGGGGCGTTTCCGGGCCATCGTGACACCTGGGACCCCGAGTACTCGAACGGTTGTCCGGAGGTAAAGGGCTCTTCAAGGACGAACCGGACACGAATCGGGCACCGCAGCGGCGCCCTCGATTCGGTCGTACGCTCGTGGCATGACCTCGCCACCCACCGGACAGCCGGCCACGGGGCAGGGGCCGGGTCTTGCTGCCACGGTAGGGCTCTACGCGCTCGCGCGCCTGGCTCTGGTCGCCGTCGTGACGGTGCTCATGCTTCTGGCGGGCACGCCGTTCCTCATCGCCGTGCTGGTCGGCCTGATCGTTGCGCTGCCGCTGTCCATGGTCCTGTTCCGCGGGCTCCGCAGCCGTCTCGACGGCGCGCTCGCGGAGAGTCGAAGCCGGCGGTCCGCGGAACGCGCCGCCCTGCGGGCCCGGTTGCGCGGCGAGGGGGTCGCTCCGGACTCAGGTGAACCGGCTCAGCGCCAGCCCGATCCCGGTGAGCACTGACCAGGCCAGGAGCAGCATGCCCGTCTGCGCGAGCACCCGGATCAGCTTCCGGCCGTCCACTCCCCCCAACACCTGGCGCGCCAGGAGGGCGGCGAGCGGCAGGACCAGCAACCCGAGCAGCATCGGCAGGCTGCGCAGCGCGGCGAGCGCGGACAGCAGGAGCGGCACCGTGACGAGCGCGGTGTAGAGGCGACGCGTCTCGGTGTCCCCGAGCGCGACGGCGAGTGTGCGTTTGCCCACCACCGTGTCGGTGGAGATGTCACGCAGGTTGTTGGCCACCAGCACGGCACACGTGAGCATTCCCACCCCGACGGCGGTGACGACCGAGAGCGGTCCGGGCGGGCCGCTCTGGGTGATCACCGTGCCGAGCACCGCCACGGGGCCGAAGAAGACGAAAACTGCAATCTCGCCGAGCCCCGAGTAGCCGTAGGGGCGCCGCCCGCCGGTGTAGAACCAGGCCCCCGCGATGCACAGCGCGCCGACGGCGATCAGCCACCACTGCCCGCTGAGCGACACCAGCGTGAGCCCGGCCAACCCGGCGATCGAGAGGCACACGATCGCGAGGGAGCGCACCGTTGCCGGTTCGGCCACCTTCGACCCGACCAGCCGGAGTGGACCGACGCGTTCGTCGTCGGTGCCCCGGATGCCGTCGGAGTAGTCGTTTGCGTAGTTCACGCCGACCACCAGCGCCACGGCGACCACCAGCGCGAGCAGGGCACGCCCCGGTGCGACCACGCCGTAGCCGATCGCCGCTCCGGTGCCGGCCAGGACCGGCGAGATGGCGGTCGGGAGGGTCCGCGGGCGGGCGCCCTCAATCCATTGCGCGATGGTTGCCACGCGGGAACGTTATCCGGCACGGCTTCCGGTGTTCTCCGGAGCGCCGCCGACGCCGGTGGGGCAGGACATCACCGAGCCGACGCCGGGCACGGCCGCTGCGGCCAGGTACTGGTCGACGCCGATCCGCACCCACCGGGCCGCTCCAGCCCCGAGTACGCACTGCACCGGGACGGCAGCCCGGTCCACGGCGATCCCGACCACCTCGGCGCCGGCGTTCGGCGCCGCCAGCACGGGCAGGTCGCCGACGACCGTGGACAGGCGCTCCGAACCTGTCCACAGGTAGTCCACGGTCACCCAGGCGTTGTCGTTGAGCCCGAGAGCGTCCCAGAACAGCCCGTCGGCGAGGTCGATGCCAGCGGGGTTGAGGACCTTGCGGTCGAACTGGTCCTTGCCGCCGTTGTAGTCGTTCTTGTACGCCGCCTGCGCCTCCGGGAGACCCTGTGGAAGGTCGTGCCACTCCTGGCGGGTGGGTGCCGGGTTCCAGTAGTCGTCGCGGGTGTTCCACGGCCCCACGTCCCACACCGGCGCGAAGGCACAACGCCCGTTGTTGGGCGCGCACACCTTGACCGAGTAGTCACTGCTGTCACGCGGCGACAGCCCCCGGCGTGACGGCAGTGCGACGAAGTGGTCGCGTTCGGTGATGACGTGCCCGTTGGCCGTCGTGCCGCCGACGAGCCCCTCGCGTGTGGCGAAGACCCGGTAGCTGAGCGCGGCCTGCCCCGGCCCGCCCTCGCTGAGCCGCTTCGTCGCGGGCGAAGCGGTGAGCGTGAGCCCACGCACGGCGGGGCCGCCGCCCTGCGGGCCGGTGAGGACAAGCCTGCCCTGCACCTCGGACGTCGGCTCGGGTAGCTCGGCGACCATGCTGCCTGTCCCTGCGGCGCTATGGGCGGGGCCGGCAGGAATCCACTCCGTCCAGCCGCCGGTGCTGCGGCGCCCGCGGATGTCGACGACGGCCGCACTGCCCACCGGGACGTCGCCGAGGACAGTTGCGACGATCCGGTCGGTCGTGATGTCGAGCTGTTGCGGGAGGAGCGTGAGCAGCCCGGTCGGCACGGGCGCCGCACCGACCGGTCGCCCCTCCTCGAGTCGGGCAAGGTAGGCGCCTGCGGCCGCGAGCCGCGCTGTGCCGCCGTCGAGCGTGACGCCTGCTGCCTCGCCGGCAGCGAGGTCGGGGCTCCAGGACGCGAGGGATGCGGAGTCCGCAGATGCCGGTGTCGCCACACCGACCGAGAGCGCGCCGACCATGGCCAGCGATGCCGTTGCCGTGCCCAGCCTCATGCTGCGTCTCCCCGCGTTACCGCTGTGACGAGAGTGCCGTCTGGGGCGCAGCAGATCGGATGGGCGAGTAGCAGTCAAGCAACGCAGAGTGACCTGCACGATCGGGGGTACCCCCGAGTCACTCCGACGGGTTGTGCTGTCGGGCATCCAGCAGCACCGCCATTGCATGCCGATCGGGCTTCCCTATGCCGCGCAGCGGGATCTCGGGCACGGTGTGCAGCACGCGCGGCACCGCGGCCCGGCCGAGCTCGGCGAGTACCGCGGCACGCAGCCGTCCGGCTCGAACCGCATCCGGCTCGTGCGGTCCGTTCCCGGGATCCGCGACGACGGCCGCTGCCACGACCTGGCCCCACTCCACGTCCGGCAGCCCCACGACGCATGCCGCCCGCACGCCGGCCTGGGCCGCCAGTACCCGTTCCACCGCGGCCGGGGCCACGTTCTCACCGCCGGTGATGATCATGTCGTCGGCGCGGCCGAGCACCTCGAGCCGTCCGCCGCGCCATCGGCCGAGGTCCCCCGTGCGGAACCAGCCGTCGCCGAACGCCGCCGCGGTGTCGGCCGGGTTCCCGAGATAGCCGTCGGCGAGGGTCGGTCCACCCAGCCGGATCCGGCCCGTCTCGTCGACGTCCACCCGCACGCCCTGCAGCGGGACGCCGTCGTACACGCAGCCACCCGCCGTCTCGCTCATGCCGTAGGTGGTGACGACACGCGCGCCCGCCGCCAGCGCGCGGGCATGCAGCCACGGGTCCAGCGCGGCCCCTCCGACGAGCACGGCGGCAAAGCTGCGCAGGGCGTCGAGTGCGGCGCCGCCGGCGTCCAGGAGCCTGGCGAGCTGGGTGGGGACGAGGCTCGTGTAGCGCCTGCCCTCGGCGAGCTGCGCCGTGGCGGTCGCGAAGTCGTCGGGCCGAAAGCCGTCTCGCAGGTCCTGCACGATCGGCGCCGCCCCGGCGAGCAGCGAGCGCACCACCACCTGCGCGCCCGCGACGTGCTCTGCGGGAAGGGCGAGCAGCCAGCGCGCCGGCCCCCCGAGCCGCTCCACGGTGGCCAGCCCGGACGCCTGCAGCGCCATGGCGGAGAGCACCACGTACTTGGGGAGGCCGGTGGAGCCCGAGGTGGCGATCACCAGCGCCGCCCCCGGCCGGGCCGCCGCTGTGGGTGTCGAGCCACGGGGTGGGTGCGGAAGCACGGCGGGCCCGCCGTCCAGCGCCTCCCGCAGGGCCCCGGCGAGCACGGCGACCGCGGCGGGCGACCCGTCCACCTGCACCATCCGCACGCCGCTCATCGCGGCACCCGCCTCCGGGCCTGAACCGCTGTGGCGTGCCGGACGTGTCTCAGTAGTGCCACGGGAACGGGGACCAGTCCGGCTCACGTTTCTCCAGGAACGCGTCCCGTCCCTCCACCGCCTCGTCGGTCATGTACGCAAGTCGTGTGGCCTCGCCCGCGAACAACTGCTGCCCGACCAGCCCGTCGTCCTGCAGGTTGAACGCGTATTTCAGCATTCGCTGCGCGGTCGGGGACTTGCCGTTGATCTCCCTGGCCCACTCCAGTGCCACCTTCTCCAACTCCGCGTGCGGCACCACCGCGTTCACCATGCCCATCCGGTGCGCGTCGGCTGCGGAGTACTCGCGGCCGAGGAAGAAGATCTCGCGGGCGAACTTCTGGCCCACCATCCGCGCAAGGTAGGCCGAGCCGTACCCGGCGTCGAACGAGCCCACGTCGGCGTCGGTCTGCTTGAACCGCGCGTGTTCCGCACTGGCCAGCGTCAGGTCGGCCGTCACGTGCAGCGAGTGCCCCCCGCCCGCAGCCCATCCGGGCACCACGGCGATCACGACCTTGGGCATGAACCGGATCAGCCGCTGGCACTCCAGGATGTGCAGCCGACCCGCGCGGGCCGGGTCCACGGTCTCCGCGGTGTCGCCCGAGGCGTACTGGTAACCGGTGCGCCCGCGGATGCGCTGGTCACCGCCCGAGCAGAACGCCCAGCCGCCGTCCTTCGGGGACGGCCCGTTGCCGGTCAGCAGCACGCACCCGACGTCGGGTGTCTGGCGGGCGTGGTCGAGCGCGCGGTAGAGCTCGTCGACCGTGCCGGGCCGGAAGGCGTTGCGCACCTCCGGCCGATCGAACGCGATCCGCACCGTGCCGCCTCCGAGGCCGGCGGCGGTGGCCCGGTGGTAGGTGATGTCGGTGAAGTCGAATCCGTCGACCACCCGCCACGCATCGGGGTCGAACAGCTCGGACGGGGCAGCGGTCTCCACGAGCATCGACCCTATGTCTGGGGTCTGCGACCCCGTTGAACAGGGCTCGATTCGCCTGCCTAGCCCTCGGCGGCCTGCTGCGCCATCGCGTAGGCCAGGTGCAGCAGGTCGGAGCCGGTCAGCACCGAGAAGGTGGCGGCGACCAACCGGGTGGCTCGCGGAGCAAAGACGAGCCCGATCGCGAACCCTGTGGCGATCCAGACGTCGAGGCAGAACGGGCAGGTGAGGAGCTCACCGATCGAGTGCCTCAGCCCGGTCGTGGCCCGCACCTCCTCCATCACCTCTGCCGGTCCGCCGCGGCCGGTGTACCGGGTGAAGGGTGCGCGCAGTGGGGCGGTCACCGAGTTCTTGGTGATCGTGCGTGACAACTTGTGCGTCCCCGCCGCGAGCAGCAGCACGTCCCATGGACCGACGCTGTCCGGCAGCTGTCGGCGGCTGAGGCGCGCGAGTCCCGCGGCGCCCGCCACCATCGCCGCGAACACGGCCATCACGAGCACATAGGCACCCAACGGACGGTCCTCCCCGTTGCGGTAGGCCTCGGCCTCGGCGTGCACGGCGGCCGCCACCCCGTTCCCGGCAGCCCCGTTCTCGGTGTGCTGCCGCCTCTCGGCCCGCTGTCGCATCTCGACGTTCCTCCCCGTCTCGCGGCCGGTGCCGCACTCCGCCTGCCTACCCAGCGGACGCGCGATCAACGCTGGGCCCGGGACCGAACGCTTCATCCGCTCGGCGAGCGGTCCGACGGCCCCCGACGAGCCGCGCGAGCACGCGTTGCGCCGGGCTGCCGGACCACTCGACGAGCATCAGCGTCGCCTCGTCGCGCAGCTCGCCCCTGCGGTGCTCCGCACGGCGTTCGCGGGTGGGAGTCGCTCAGCCGACCGGACGCTCCAGCGTCACGAGCAGCCCGTCGACCCCACCGGGGCCGATGCGGCCCTTCACCTCGGTCGAGGTGATCGCCTTGAGCTGCCAGCCCTGCTGTGCCTCGTCGTTGAGCAGCTTCTCCAGCTTGTCGGCCGAGAGCTTCCCGCCGACGAGGCTCTCGCGCAGCTGCAGGACCCGGTACTCGTAACGCGCCATGCTTCTCAGGCTGCCAGGTCGCCCGGCGGGTCCCGCGCCAGCACCGCCGCTGGCAGGATCGCTGCCGTGCAGACCCTCCCCAAGGGCGCGAACGCGCCTCTCCCGCCCGGACCGGTCGCGGTGCACGTCACGGCGAGCGCGCCCGTCGACATCTCGGCGCTGCTCGTCGCTGAGACCGGGAAGGTCCGCGGCGACGGCGACTTCGTCTTCTACAACCAGCCCGCAGCCTCCGGCGTCCGCTACCGCCCCGACGGCGTGGACATCGACCCGACCGCCGTGGACGCGGAGATCGAGCGCGTCACCGTCACCGCGAGCCTCGACGGCCGCGGCCCGGCGACGTTCGGCTCACTCGCCGGGCTCCGCCTCGACGTGGCCGTGGCCGGGCAGCCGGTTGCCGTGTTCGAACCCGACGGGCTCGGTGCCGAGACGGCGCTGCTCTGCGTGGAGATCTACCGCCGCGGCAGCCAGTGGAAGGTCCGGGCGGTCGGGCAGGGCTACGCGAACGGGCTGGCCGGCATCGCCGTG
>JAODNO010000293.1 GCA_025465235.1 Pseudonocardia sp. | reverse complement strand
GGTCGACAGCCGCGGACCGGGCCACGGCCGAGCGGGCCCGCTTCCGCAGCGTCGCGGTCCGGTGGTTCCTCGAGGCGGTCCCGCTGCCGTGCGCTACGGGCGTGGTCATCGGGACCCCTTCCGTTCGTGGACGGAGACGGCCACCCGGGGGCGACGGTGCAGGGGCAGCTCGTCGAGCAGCTCGTCCACGCGGGCGCGCACCGCACTGCGCAGCTCCGGATCAGCATCGCCCCAGACCTGAGCGACCACGGACACCTTCCGCGGCGAGGCGGTGACGGATGCACTGAAGACGTCTCCTGTGGCGCGGACGCGCCGGCCCACCAGCCGGGCCAGCACGCGCGGGGAGGTGGTGACGGTGATCTCAGGTGCGGGTCCGTCGATGGTGATGACGGAGCGTCGGGCGAGCAGCCCGACCAGCACGAGCAGGAGACCGACGACGGCGACGGCGATCGCGACGCCGGCGACCGGCGGCTGGTCCCACGACAGGTTCTCGATGCCGGCGCGCCACCGGTGCCACGGCACGACGAGCCCTCTGGACACGTTCGAACGCGCCCACCCGGCGACGACCTCGATCACGATGAGCACCCCGGCTGCGGCCATGGCCAGGCCGATCAGCGGGGCGAGCAGGCGGAGCAGCATGCGCATGTCGACCTCCTGTCCGATGTGATGGGTGGGGCGGGCGGGCGGCGAGCCACCGGACCAGCGCGCTACTGGACCCGGGTCGCGGTGGCGCGGGCGCTGCGCAGGCCGGCGACGGTCACCGTCAGGGCCCGCACGCGATGCCCGGCGATGTGGTCGAGCTCCTCGCCCACCTTCGCGCGCACCGCGTCCACGACCGTGCGCACGGACGCCGGGTACTGCAGGTGGAGCTCGAGTCGCACGTCCACCGCGGACGGATCACCGGATCCGGGCGTGACCTTCGCGCTGGCCCCTGCCTCGCCGACGTCGATCCCGGCGAGCCGACGCTCGTGGCGCAGGGTCCCGGGCACCTGGTCGGCGGCATGCTCGACGATCTTGCGCAGCACGGTGGGGCTGATCTCGAGCACGCCCCGGTCGTCGACTGCCGGGAGGCGCGAAGCGGTCACCGGTCCCGACCCCGTCCGAGCACCGCGTTGAGGTCGAGCTGACCATCGATCACGCGGCCGATGATGAGCCCGATCGCGCCCATGACCAGGACGATCAGGAAGACCCCGAAGCCACCGAAGGCTGCTGCAAGGCCGAGGATGAGGCCCGCCAGCAGGCCGGTCTGGGTGCTGTTCATCTGGTTCTCCTCATGAGGGTGCTACTCCACCCGGCGGTTGTGGCGGCGGTGCCAGGTGCGGATCAGCGCGACCCCGACCCGGACGGGGAACGGCAGTGGCGTGACCACCTCGACGGGTGCGTTGTAACGGTCGTCGCCGTGATCATCGTCCGAATCCGACCGCACCGGCTCCGCGACGCCGAACCGGGCGAGCCCCGCCACGAAGACCTCCGGGTCGCCGCCCCGGTCCGGGTGGTGCTCGCGGACGAACGCGCGGAATGCCGAGCGCTCCTGCTCGTTCACTGGCCCGTCGGCCCCGTCTCGCCGGGAAGGGCGACGTCGGCCACGGTGATGTCGACCGCCGCTCCACTGCACATCCGAGACACCTCGTGGCGCAGGGCCCGCACGACCTCCGGGATCGGCCGGTCGAGGACGAGCACGACACCCAGCTCGACCGGCTCGTCACCCATGCCGACGCGCACGCCCGTGAGCCTACGGCCCGGCAGGTAGGTGACGACGTCGCCGAACACCCCACCGTGCAGCCGGAGGACCGCGGGGTGCGCGGTCACGACCGCGGCGATCCGCTCGGCGAGCGAGTCCGCCTCGGCGGCGGTCGGGACTGTCACGAGCACGTCTCCCTGCCAACTGATCCGGGCGGTCGGGCCGGGCTCACTCCACGCGCGCGGCCTGGACCGTCGGGATCTCCTCGTTGTTGTCGGCATCGGGGAGGTGGATGTCGTTCACCGCGATGTTGACCTCGATCACCTCGAGACCCGTCATCCGCTCGACGGCGGTGATCACGTTCCGCCGCACCGCGCGGGCCAGCTCGACGATCGACGCGCCGTACTCGACGACGATGTCGAGGTCGACGGCCGCCTGCTTCTCACCGACCTCGACCTGCACGCCTGCGATGTTGGTGCCACCGGTACCGCCGCCCGGGATCCGCTCGCGGATCGCACCGAAGGCGCGGGACACACCGCCGCCCATCGAGTACACGCCCGAGATCTCGCGGGCCGCGATGCCGGCGATCTTCTGGACGACAGAGGCGGCGATTGTGGTCCGGCCCTGCGAGGTGTCGTCGGCCAGCCGGGCCGGTGAGGACGCGCTGGTGGTGGGTGACTTGACCGTGGGGGCTGACGTGGTCTCGCTCATCGAAGATTCCTCCGTGCTCGCTTGTGCGGAGTGTTCGCCCGTCCGACGGGGGTACCCGGGTGCGCCTCACGGGAAGTCACCCGATCGGGGCAGCGCGGCGGTATCGGAGCAGGAGGATGCCGGCGTCCTCCAGCACTCCCACCAGGTCCATCGGACGGGGATGGCTGCCCTCGGGGCCGCGGATGATGCGCCCCGCGGTGCCGCCGGCGAGCAGCGGCGCGACGGTGAGGCAGAGCTCGTCCACCGCGTCGGCCGCGACCAGGCTGCCGAACAGGGCCGGACCGCCCTCGCAGAGCACCCGGTGCAGGCCGCGCCGAGCCAGCTCGGCCAGCACGAGATCGGGGGTGAGCCGTTCCAGCACGACCACGTCGCCGCCTGCCGCGGCGAGCCGTTCCCGGCGGTCGAGCGGGGCCGAGTCCAGCGTGAGGACGATCGGCGGCACGGCGGTGTCGGTGAAGAGCCTGCTCGCCGGATCGAGGTCGGCCGATCCTGACACGACGGCGATGGGTGGCGGGGTGTCCGTGCCGCGGGTCGGCCTGCGTGCGCCGCGGTAGTTCTCCGCGCGCACCGTCCCGGCCCCGGCGAGCACGACGTCCGCGAGCTCGCGGAGCAGCCCGAACACCTGGCGGTCGGCGGCCGAGCCCAGGCCGCCCGACCGGCCGTCCACCGTGACGGCGCCGTCCGCGCTCGTCACGAAGTTCACCCGCACATACGGCGCTGCGAGCCCCGCCGGGTAGGCGTAGTGCGCCGCGAGGTCCGCGTCGTCGAGCGGGCCGCCCGGGGACGGCACGAGGGGATGCACTCCGACATCCCAGCACGCGATGTGCGTCCGGCGGCGTCCGGCGCACCGGCCGGTGCCGGGATCCCCTGGTGCCCTCAACCGCCGCCCGCGCCTGCGCTGAACGCGCTGGCCCTCGGCGACGACGTCGCCCGCTCGCTCCGCCGGCTGCGCGGTCGTGATGGTGCTGCACGACCTCAATTTCGCGGGCGCGCTACGCCGACCGGCTCGTCGCCACACGGGACGGACGTATCGCCGCGACCGGCGAACCGGCCGAGGTGATCACGGAGGCTGCTCGGCCTCGCCGCGCGCGTGATGCCGGGCCCGGTTGCCGGCACTCCGCTCGTCGTGCCGATCGGCGGTCACGCACGGTCGTCATGATGCCCGCGGCTCGCGCGTGTCAGGATGTGCCCCCCCGAGCACCGGGCGACGACCGAGAGGTGGCGGCAGTGGACGATCCCGTGTTCGACCACGAGGGGCCGTGGACGGAGGACGCGTTCCTCGCGCTGCCCCGGGACGGCCATGTCGAGGTGGTGGACGGAACGCTGCTCATCGGGCCTACCGCGAGTGAGCAGCGCGCGCGGGTGGTGGGGCGACTGCGTACCGCGGTGCAGTCGGCGCTGCCCGACGGACTGCGCGTGCGGGGCCCGGTGCCGCTGCGCCTCGGCCCGGACTGCGTGCTGGTGCCCGACCTGGTGGTCACCGCGGCCGGCGCCGGGCCGGAGGGCGCGGGTGCGGAGGACGAGTCCGACGAGGTGCTCGAGGCCGGCGCGGCGCTGATGGTGATCGAGGTGCTGGGGTGCCACCACGGCGCCACCGACCGCACCTTCAAGCCACAGATCTACGCGCGCAGTCGCATCCCGTACTCGCTGGTCGTCGACCACGACGCCCCGTTCGCGGTGGCCGACATGATCATCAGCGGTCGGTACTACGAGTACTCGCGTGCCGGAGCGGGGGAGAGGCTGCGCATCGAGGAGCCGTTCGTCCTGGAGTTCGACCTGATGACCGTGGTCGACCCGGAGGCGGAGACGGGACCGACGGAGCCGACCTCGGGGCCGGCGGCATCACCAGCGGACACGGAAGCGCCGGCGGGCACGGGGGCGTCGCCGCACTAGTGTCGCCGGATGGGGAAATCGGTGCGCGAGACGTTCCGGGTGCCGGCCGAGCTCGACCTCTCGGCTGTGGACCCACGCGCTCGCCCGATCGGCCCGAAGGACAAGAGCGCGGCTGCGGAGCGTATGGCCGATCTCGGCGCGCGTCTGGACCGCCTGCAGGAAGCGCTCTACGCGGAGGCGACCGGCGGGGGAGACCGCGCGCTGCTGCTCGTGCTGCAGGGGATGGACACCTCCGGCAAGGGCGGCGCGATCAGGCACGTCGGTGGCCTGGTGAACCCGATGGGCCTGCACATCGCGTCGTTCAAGAAGCCGACGCCCGAACAGCTCGAGCACCATTTCCTCTGGCGCGTGCGCCGGCAGGTGCCCCGTCCGGGGTTGATCGGGCTGTTCGACCGCTCGCACTACGAGGACGTCCTCGTGCCGCGGGTCGAGGGTCTGATATCCGAGGACGTCCTGCGCCGCCGCTACGAGGAGATCAACGCCTTCGAGGCGGAGCTCGTCGCGCAGGGTGTCACCGTCGTGAAGTGCATGCTGCACATCTCGCCGCAGGAGCAGGCCGAGCGGTTGCTCGCCCGGCTCGATGACCCGACCAAACGCTGGAAGTACAGCCCCGGCGACCTGGACTCGCGCGCGAAATGGCGCGAGTACCAGCAGGCCTACACCGACGCCCTGCGGCATTGCGACTCCGACGCAGCGCCCTGGTACGTCGTGCCGTCCGACCGCAAGTGGTACCGCAACTGGGCAGTCGCCTCGCTGCTCGCAGAGACCCTCACCGAGATGGACCCGCAGTTCCCGCAGCCGAAGATCGACATCGACGCCGAGCGGGCCCGCATCGCGGCGAGCAAGATCGGCTGAGCTACCGGCCGAGTGGTCAACCGGCCAGCGGGCGCAGCGCCCAGAACGCCAGCGCGGCGGCGAGTGCCGCCATCGGGATCGTGAGCACCCAGGCGATAGCGATGTTGCCGGCAACGCCCCAGCGCACCGCCGAGAGCCGTTTCGTGGCACCCACCCCGAGAATCGCCGACGTGATCGTCTGCGTGGTCGAGATCGGCGCGGCGAAGACGAACGCGCTCGTGTAGAGCACCGCCGACGCGGTGACCTCGGCGGCGAAGCCGCGCGGCGGATCGAGGTCGATGATCCGCCTGCCCAGCGTCCGCATGATCCGCCAGCCCCCGGCGTAGGTGCCGGCCGACAGGGCTCCCGCCGAGAGCAGGACGACCCACCAGGGAATCTCGAACCCCTCGTGGTAGCCGCCGACCACCAGAGCCAGCACGATCACGCCCATTGTCTTCTGGGCATCCTGCAGGCCGTGACCGAGTGCCATCGCCGCGGCCGACACCGTCTGCGCGTACCGGAATCTGCGGTAGAGCCGCCTCGGCCTGCCCCGGCGGAAGAGCCAGAGGATCGCCACCATCACGAGGCCGGCCAGGAGGAATCCCACCACCGGCGACACCACCATCGGGATGAGGACCTTGTCGAGTACCCCGCCCCATTTCACGGTGCCCGACGACGCGAGCGCCGCTCCGACGAGGCCGCCGATCAGCGCGTGCGACGACGAGGACGGCAGGCCCAGCCACCACGTCATGAGGTTCCACGCGATGGCCCCGACGAGTGCGGCCAGCACCACCAGCAGTCCGGACGAGCCCTGCGGCGCCTCGATGATGCCGCTGCCGACCGTCGAGGCCACCTCGGTGCCGAGGAACGCTCCGACCAAATTCATCACCGCTGCCATGGCGAGTGCGGTGCGGGGCGCGAGTGCGCGGGTGGCAACCGAGGTGGCGATCGCGTTGGCGGCGTCGTGGAAGCCGTTGGTGTAGTCGAAGGCGAGCGCAACGACGATCACCACGACGATCGTGGCGAGCTCCACTCAGGACTCCTTGACCACGATGCTCTCGACGGTGTTGGCCACCGTCTCGAACGCGTCCGCGGCCTCCTCGAGTACCTCGACGACCTCCTTGATCTTCAGGATCGTCAGCACGTCGCCGGGAGGTGCGTCGTCGGGCGGGGCAAGCAGGTCGACGAGCAGCGCCCGGTAGACCGAGTCGCCCTCGTCCTCGAGGGAGTTCACGTGCACCCAGTACTCGCGCAGCTCCGACATCGTCGTCAACCGGGGCATCGCGTCCGCAGTGGCCGCCGCCGCCCGGCGCAGCACGTCGACCTGTGCGGTGATCCCGGGGGGGAGGACGCCCAGCCGGTACAGCACGATCCGGTCGGCGGCCTCCTCCATCGCGTCGATCACATCGTCCAGCGAGGACGTCAGCCGGTAGATGTCCTCCCTGTCGAAGGGGGTGACGAACGTGGAGTTCAGCTTCACCATGATCTCGTGGGTCAGGTCGTCGCCCGCGTTCTCGGCGTCCTTCACCCGCCTCGCCAGCTCGGCGCGATCAGCGGGGTCCGCGGCCACCAGCTCCGCGAGGTCGTCCGCGGCGCGGACGATATTCTCGGCGGCTCGGGTGAACAGTGGGTAAAAGCCGCGTTCATGTGGCGTCAACCTGAAGGCCATTCGGCGGTTCTACCCTAGCTGCCCTGCAGCACGCGTTCAGCCCACCACGGCGCGCCCGATGATTTCCTTCATGATCTCGTTGGTGCCGCCGTAGATCGCCTGCACGCGGGAGTCGACGAACGCCTTGGCGATCGGGTACTCGAGCATGTAGCCGTCGCCGCCGTGCAGCTGGACGCAGCGGTCGACCACGCGCTTCAGCAGGTCGCTTGCCCACCACTTGGCCTTGGCGGCGTCGGTGACCGACAGCCGGCCCGCGACGTGCTCGGTGAGGCACCTGTCCACGAAGACCTGCGCGATGGTGACCTCGGTGTCCATCTCAGCCAGCTCGAACCGCGTGTTCTGGAAGTTCGCGACCGGACGGCCGAAGGCCTTGCGATCCTTCGTGTAGGCGACGGTCAGCGCCAGCGCGCGCGCCGCTCCCGCGACGCTGCCCACAGCGATCGAGAGCCGTTCCTGCACGAGGTTCTGCATGAGATAGGCGAACCCGCCGCCCGGCTCGCCCAGGACGTTCGCCGCGGGCACCCGCACGTCGCTGAACGAGAGCTCGGCAGTGTCCTGGGCCTTCATGCCGACCTTCTCCAGCCGCCTGCCGCGCTCGAAGCCGGGCATTCCGCGCTCGACGACGAGGAGGCTGAAACCACGGCTGCCGCCGTCCGGGTCGGTCTTGGCGACGACGATCACCAGGTCGGCAAGGATGCCGTTGGTGATGAAGGTCTTCGACCCGTTCAGCACCCAGTTGCCCGACCCGTCCTCGCGGGCGTGGGTCTGGATGCCCTGCAGATCAGAGCCGGTGCCCGGCTCGGTCATCGCGATCGCGGTGATGATCTCGCCGGAGCAGAAGCCGGGCAGCCAGCGCTGCTTCTGCTCGTCGTCGGCCAGGCGCAGCAGGTAGGGCGCGACCACATCGTTCTGCAGCGGGAAACCGATCCCGCTCGCCCCTGCGGCCGTGAGCTCCTCCAGCAGCACGGCGTTGTAGCGGAAGTCCGCCACCCCGCCGCCGCCGTACTCCTCCGGTACGTCCGTGCCGAGCAGCCCGGCCTTGCCCGCGGCCAGCCACACGTCGCGGCTCACCTGGCCGTCGCGCTCCCACTGGTCGTGGAACGGCGTGATCTCCTTCGCGATGAACGTGCGCGCCAGGTCCCGGAAGGCGTCGTGCTCGGCATCGAACATGTCCCGCTGCATGCCCGGAGTTTCCCACGCCGCCGGCCTCGCCGGATCTTGTGGCGCCGTCGGGGCCCGGCTCCACGCCTCAGCGACCCTGGCGCGGTGCCGCCGGCGGACGGGCACGGTCCACAGCAGAGCAAGGCCCGCGCTGCACGCGGACATGATGGACAGTGCGAATCGGATGAATCCGGCACCTCCCGACCACGTGTGACGAAAGCCCTATCTGAAAAGCCCTATCTGAGTGGTTGGGCAGCATCGCGTGGTGAACTAGCGTCCCCGTCATGAGCGCGGCCGGAGCACACGTGTCCACACCTCCGGTGGTCTCACCGTCTGTGCATGCCGCCGCGGTGGCCGACCTCGTCGGCCGGTACCGAGCGCTGCCGCCCGGTACCCGGGTGCGGCTGGGGAAGAAGTCGTCGAACCTGTTCCGGTTCGGGGGACGGGCGGACGACACGGCGCGGCTGGACACAGCCGCGCTCACCGGCGTGATCGGTGTCGATCCGGTGGCCCGCACCGCCGAGGTGCAGGGCATGACCACCTACGAGGATCTCGTCGCCGGTACGCTCGCGCACGGGCTGATGCCGCTGGTCGTCCCGCAGCTCAAGACGATCACCCTCGGGGGAGCGGTCACCGGGCTCGGCATCGAGTCCACGTCGTTCCGCCACGGCCTGCCGCATGAGTCGGTGCTCGAAATGGACGTACTCACCCCCGATGGCGAGATCGTCACCGCCACTCCGGACGGGGAGCACGCCGCCCTCTTCCAGGGCTTCCCCAACTCTTATGGCACCCTCGGCTACGCGCTGCGGCTGAAGATCGAGCTGCAGCCGGTGGCCCCCTACGTGCGGCTGGAGCACCTTCGCGTGCCGTCCTCCGATCTCGCCGCGCGGATCACGGAGCTGTGCGACCTGGACGCCGTGGGCCGCCCGGACTTCGTCGACGGCACCGTGTTCACCCCCGGAGAGCAGTACCTCACCGTCGGCACATTCACCGACGACCCCGGACCCGGGCCGAGCGACTACACCGGCCAGCAGATCTTCTACCGTTCCATCCGTGAGCGCACGGTCGACCACCTCACCGCACACGACTACATCTGGCGCTGGGACACCGACTGGTTCTGGTGCTCGCGGGCGTTCGGCGTGCAGAACCCCCTGGTACGCAGGTTGTGGCCGCGCCAGTACCGCCGTTCCGACGTCTACCGCAGGCTCGTCGCCCTCGACCGGCGCACCGGGTTCAGCAGCCGGATCCACCGGCTCACCCGCACTCCGCAGGAGGAGCCGGTGATCCAGGACGTCGAGATCCCTGTGGAGCGGCTGGCGGAGTTCCTCGAGGCGTTCCACACCGACATCGGGATCACGCCGGTCTGGCTGTGCCCGCTGCGCCTGCGCGGGAAGCAGCGCTGGCCGCTGTACCCGATGGAGCCGGGGGAGCTGTACGTCAACGTGGGCTTCTGGTCAGCGGTTCCGGAGGTACCCGGGCAGCCGGAGGCGCACAACCGGCGGATCGAGGAGCTGGTCACGTCCCTCGGTGGCCACAAGTCGCTGTACTCGACCGTGCATTACGGCGAGGGTGAGTTCTGGGACCACTACAACGGGCCTGCCTACCGTGCGCTCAAGGAGCGCTACGACCCGCACGGAAGGCTGCCCGATCTTTACTCCAAGGTGAGCGGATAACGGGGCGGTGAGCGGGATGCAGGTCGCAGACATCATCTCCGAGGTCGTCGGGCCGGACGTGCCCGTGCGGGTGATCGGTTATGACGGCAGCAAAGCGGGGCCGGACAGCTCGGAGATGGCGCTGCGGATCACCTCGCCGCGCGCGCTGGCCCGGCTCGCGACCGCCCCCGGGACGCTCGGGCTGGCCAGGGCGTATGTCGAGGGCGAGATCGAGGTCGAGGGGGATGTGTACGAGCTGCTCGACGCGATGGCCGACCTGACGCTGAACGACAGCATCACCCGGGCCGACCAGCTGCGGCTGGCCCAGCGACTCCTGCCGATCTGGCTGCGGCACCGCCGGCCGCCGCCGGACCTCGAGTACCGCCCCCCGGGCCGGCTGCACTCCAAGGCCCGCGACCGCAAGGTCATCTCGCACCACTACGACGTGTCCAACCAGTTCTACGAGTGGGTGCTCGGACCGTCGATGGCCTACACCTGCGCGGTGTACCCGACCGACACCGCGACGCTCGAGGAGGCCCAGGCAGCCAAGCACGAGCTGGTGGCCCAGAAGCTGGGGCTCGAACCCGGCATGCGTCTGCTGGACGTCGGCTGCGGGTGGGGCGGCATGGTGATGCACGCCGCCGCCGAGCACGGGGTCAAGGCGCTGGGCGTGACGCTGTCGCGCAACCAGGCCGAGTGGGCACAGGCCGAGATCACCCGGCGCGGCCTCGACGGGCTCGCCGAGGTTCGCCACCTGGACTACCGCGACGCGCCGGAGTCGGAGTTCGACGCGATCAGCTCCATCGGGCTCACCGAGCACATCGGCAAGGCACAGCTGCCGAACTACTTCTCGTCGCTCTACGCCCGGCTCCGTCCCGGCGGCCGCCTGCTCAACCACTGCATCACCCAGCCGCGTACCCCCACGAAGCGGCGGCTCGACCCCTTCATCGCCCGCTACGTCTTCCCGGACGGACAGCTCGAGCCGGTCGGGCACCTCGTCAGCGTGATGAACGATGCGGGTTTCGAGATCCGGCACGAGGAGAACCTGCGCGAGCACTACGCCAGCACGCTGGCCGGGTGGGGCGCCAACCTGGAGGCGCACTGGGACGAGGCGGTCGCCGAGGTCGGGATCGGCAGGGCCAGGGTGTGGCGGCTCTACATGGCTGCATGCCGGCTCGGTTTCGATCGCGACAACATCCAGCTGCACCAGGTGCTGGGGGTCAAGCTGCTCGACCAGGGACGGTCCGGCTTCCCCCTGCGGGGGTGGTAGCGCTCCGCCGTCCGTGTGTGGACACGGGGGCCGAAGCACCCGGGCCGGACACGATCGTGCAGGTCGGGACAATGAACAACGTGCCGGACCGTCTCTCACCGCTCGACGCATCGTTCCTCTTCGCGGAGCATCGCACCGCAGCGATGCACGTCGGCGCGGTGATGACCTTCGATCCGCCGGAGCACGGGCGGTTCGACGCCGAGGCGTTCACCGATCTCATCGGCAGCAGGCTCGCGCTCGTTCCGCGCTACCGGCAGAAGGTCCGGGACGTGCCCGTACGTCTCGGGCTGCCGGTGTGGGTGGACGACCCCGATTTCGACCTCGGGTTCCATGTGCGGCGATCGGCGTTGCCCGCACCGGGCACCGATGACGTCCTGCGCGATCTGGTGGGCAGGCTGCTGGCCCGCCAGCTCGACCGTTCCCGTCCGCTGTGGGAGGTCTACCTCGTGGAGGGCCTGGCAGACGGGCGCTTCGCCGTGGTCACCAAGACCCACCACGCGATGGTGGACGGGCTGGCGTCGATGGACATCGGCGCCGCGCTGCTCGACCTCACCCCCGAGCCGCGGGAGACCCCGCCTGACGACTGGCGCCCGGAGCCGGAGCCCTCGGGGCTCGAGCTCGCGGCGATGGCCGCCGCACACTCGCTGCGCCGCCCGCGAGCCGCGCTCGACGTCGCGGGGCGGGCGGTCGCAGACGTGCGGGAGGCCGCGTCGGTCGTGGGGCGGACGGTCGAGGCGGTGCTCGCAGCCAGCCGCAGCGCCGCGGCCACGCGGCCGGTGCAACCGTTGAACGCCGCTACGGGTGAACAGCGCCGCTACGGCATGGAGCGCACCTCGCTGGCCGATCACCGGGCGGTCCGAAAGGCGCACGGCGGCACCGTCAACGACGTGGTGCTCGCGGTCGTCGCCGGCGGGCTCCGCCGCTGGCTGATCAGCCGCGGCGAGCCGCTCACCGCCGACACCGCCGTGCGGGCGATGGTGCCGGTGAGCGTCCGGGCCAGGACGCGCGCAGAGGGCTCCGGCAACAGCATCTCCGCGTACCTCGTTCACCTCCCTGTCGCCGAGGCGGACCCGCTGGTGCGGCTCGCCGCGGTGCGCGACGCGATGGAGATCCACAAGCGCGGCGGTCAGGCGGTCGGGGCGGCGGCGCTGGTCGGGCTCGTCGGGCTCGCGCCGCCGATCGTCCACAGCCTCGGTGCACGGCTGGCCAGCCAGTTCTCCAGCCGCCTCTACAACGTGCTGGTCACCAACGTGCCCGGTCCGCCGCGCCCGCTGTACGCGATGGGCGCCCGGATGCGCGACATGTACCCGGTGGTGCCGCTCGCCGGCGGGCAGGCCGTCGCCATCGGCGTCACCTCCTACGACGGCGGCGTGCACTACGGCCTCACCGCCGACCGCGACGCGCTGCCCGACGTCGACGTGCTCGCCGGTGCCATGAGCGAGTCGCTGGCCGAGCTCGTGGAGCACTCCTGACGCCGTGACCTGCACGCACGCAGCAACACCTCATCGGCGGCCGGGTTCTTCGAGCGTCGTGGTCGGTAGCGAGCGTGGAACCGCTGACGCAGCGCATCGCGTTCGGAGGAGCCCGGTGGTCCGGTAGGAGTAGCAACGCGGCATCCTGCCGCGGTGACGATAGAGGTGCGGCCGCTCGCCGAAGCCGATGTGGATGCGGCAGACCACGTCTTCCGCGACGCGTTCGGCGCCTTCCTCGGCGTCGACATGTATGACGACACCGACCTGTTCCGGACCCGGTTCCACGCGCCGCACACCGCCGCGCTCGCCGCGTTCCTCGACGGCGACCTCGTCGGCTCCGTCCTGGTGACGCTCTGGGGCAGCGTCGGGT
>JAODNO010000189.1 GCA_025465235.1 Pseudonocardia sp. | reverse complement strand
GTGGACGCGAGGTCGAACCGGAACCCGTCGACGTGCATCTCGGTGACCCAGTACCGCAGCGAGTCCAAGATCAACTGCAGGGTGTGGGGGTTGCGCACGTTGAGCGAGTTGCCCGTGCCGGTGTAGTCCATGTAGTACCGCGGGTCGTCCTCGACGAGGCGGTAGTAGGCGGCGTTGTCGATGCCGCGCAGGGACAGCGAGGGGCCCATGTGGTTGCCCTCGGCGGTGTGGTTGTAGACCACGACGAGGATCAACTCGATGCCGGCGTCGTGCAGGTCGCGAACCATCGCCTTGAACTCCTGCACCTGGTTGCCGGGACGCAGGCCCGGCATGGCGTAGGCGTGGTGCGGGGCGAGGAAGGCGATGGTGTTGTAGCCCCAGTAGTTGGAGAGCCCCTTCTCCTGCAGGTGGTGGTCGTTGAGAAACTCGTGCACCGGCATGAGCTCCACAGCGGTCACGCCGAGGTTCTTGAGGTGATCGATCATCACGGGATGCGCGAGCCCCGTGTATGTGCCGCGCAGCTGCTCAGGGATCTCCGGGTGGGCGACGGTGAGGCCCTTGACGTGCGCCTCGTAGATCACCGTCTCGTGGTAGGGGATGCGTGGCGAGCGGTCGGTTCCCCAGTCGAAGAACGGGTTGACCACCACGGACTTGGGTATGAACCGCGCGGAGTCGGCGTCGTTGCGACCCTCGGGGTCGCCGAACGGGTAGCCGAACACGGCCTCGTCCCACTCCACCGGGCCGTCGAGTGCCTTCGCGTAGGGGTCGATGAGCAGCTTGTTCGGGTTGCACCGGAGGCCCTTCGCGGGGTCGTAGGGCCCGTGCACCCGGTAGCCGTAGCGCTGCCCTGGCTCGACGTTTGGCAGGTACCCGTGCCAGACGAAGCCGTCGACCTCGGTGAGCGGGATCCGCTGCTCCTTGCCGCGGCTGGTGAAGAGGCAGAGCTCCACGTGCTCCGCGACCTCGGAGAAGATCGCGAAGTTCGTGCCCGAGCCGTCGTAGGTGGCGCCCAACGGGTAGGCGTGACCTGGCCACGGCCGCATGAAGTCCTCCGGTGTTTCGTGAGTCGCTGTCCGGCCGCGGCCGTTCGTTCGATCTTCCACTGGCGCGGAGCAGCCCTGGTCCGTCCGAAAGAGGTTACCGGCGTACCCCTACGGTCCGCCGGATGCGGCGGAGCGTCACCCCAGGCGGGCGGGGAACCCGCCGGTGGCGATCGGGCTCCACCGGGTGGGTGTGATCCTGATCAGGGCCTTGCCCTGGGTGGTCATCGCGGCGCGGTACTCGTCCCAGTCGGGATGCTCGCCGGAGATCGAGCGGAAGTAGTCGACGAGCGGTTCGAGGGCGTCGGGGAGGGTGATCAGCTCGGCGTCGCCGTCGACCTGCACCCACGGGCCGTCGAAGTCGTCCGACAGAACCACGACAGCGGCCTTCCCGTGGCGCGCGACGTTGCCTGCCTTTGCGCGGTCGGGGTAGGTGGAGATGACGATGCGGCCCTCGGCGTCCACCCCGGACGTGACCGGCGAGCCCTGCCAACCGCCGTCGTTGCGCGGCGTCAGCAGGATCACGTGGTGGCGCGGCCGGAGGAACTCGGTGAGCTCGTCGCGGTCGACGGTGGTGTTCGTGGCAATGGTCCGGGCCATGCTCCGAGCCTAGGAGATGCAGCCACGGGCGCTAGGGTCGCATCTGATGAGCACCCTCTTCACGAAGATCATCGACGGTGAGCTGCCCGGGCGTTTCGTCTGGTCCGACGACCGCGCCGTCGGGTTCCTGTCGATCAACCCACTCGGACCCGGCCACACGCTGGTCGTGCCGCGCGAGGAGGTCGACCAGTGGATCGACGCCGAGCCCGGCCTGCTCGCCCACCTGACGTCCGTGGCGCATGCGATCGGCGCGGCGCAGCGCAGCGTCTGGGACCCGCCGCGGGTAGGGCTGGTGGTCGTCGGCTTCGAGGTGCCGCACCTGCACCTGCACGTCTTCCCCGCCTGGGAGATGGCCGACTTCGACTTCGCCAGGGCCGCGAAGTCTGTGGACGACGCGGAGCAGGACGCGCACGCCGATGCCCTGCGCGGCGCCCTGCGCGCGGCGGGCCATTCCGACCACGTGCCCGGCTGACGAGGTGCAGCTGGTCCTGGTCCGGCACGCGTTGCCGGAGCGTATCCACATCTCCGACGTCGCAGAGGCCGACCGGCCCGGCGGCCCCGCCGACCCCGGGCTGACAGAGCTGGGGGAGCGGCAGGCCGCACGGCTCGTCGACGCGCTCGCGCCCGACGACGTCGCCGGGCTCTACGTCAGCCCGCTGGCGAGGGCACGCGGCACGGCCGCGCCACTCGCCGCTGTGCTCGGGCGGGACCCCGAGATCGTCGAGGACCTGCGCGAGTACGACGCCGACTCCGACCACTACGTGCCCGTTCACGAGATGGCCCGGCTCGACCCGGCCGCCTGGGAGCGGATGCGTGCCGGCCTGTTGCCTGCACACGTCGACGTCCCGGCGTTCACCGCGCGGGTCGACGCGGCGTTCGAGCAGATCATCGCGGCGCACCCCGGCCGGGAGACCGTCGTGGTGGTCGCGCATGCCGGGGTGATGAACACCTGGCTCGCGCACCTGCTGCGGCTCGACCGCCCGCTGACGTTCCCGCTGGACTACACCGGGATCACCCGGATCCTCGCGGGCCGGGACGGCCGCCGGGTGGTGCGCACCGTGAACGAGATCGCCCACGTGGGCGACCTGCTCACCCTGACGGCAGGCACCGAGTAGGGCAGGATCCCCGGATGC
>JAODNO010000175.1 GCA_025465235.1 Pseudonocardia sp. | reverse complement strand
ATCTGGCGGCCGGGTTCCGTGATGGCGATCACCGTATGCCCCAGCCCTCGGCAATGTCTAGTGCCACTTCACGCTCGTCGTCAAGCAACTGTTCATGGTGTGCCTAGCGCGACGGCAACCACGCTCCGTGTCAACAAGATGCTGTTTCCGTGGCCGGAATCGGCAACGTGACACCGCACGCGACGGCGGTTAGTGTCCACCTACACTGCACACTCCGACGACGGGGGAACGTATGGGCCGGATGAGCGGAAGGGTCGTCCTCGTCACTGGAGCGGGCCCGCGGTCAGGCCGCAGCCCACGCGTTGCGCTTCGCCCAGGAGGGCGCCGACGTCCTCGCCGTCGACCTCTGCCGTTAGATCGACTCGGCCCCCTACCCACTGGCCACGTCCGAGCAGCTCCGCGAGACCGCGGACGCCGTGGAGTCCCTTGATCGCCGCGTGGTGGCCGTCGAGGCCGATGTTCGGGGTCCTGAACAGCTGGCCGGGGCCGTCGACGACGCCGTCGAGCGGCTGGGCAGGCTCGACGTTGTGATCGCGAACGCCGGGATCCACAGCTTCGCGTCGGCCCACGAGATGGCCGAGCAGGTCTGGCGGGACGTCATCGACGTCAACCTGACGGGCGTATGGCGGACTGCCAAGGTGACGATCCCGCACCTTGTCCGCGGCGGCCCCGGCGGCTCGCTGGTGATGGTGAGCTCGGTGACTGGTCTCAAGGGGTACGCCAACATCGCGCACTACGTCGCAGCGAAAGCACGGGGTCGTCGGGCTGATACGCACGCTGGCGCAGGAGCTCGCACCGCACGGCATCCGCGTGAATTGCGTGAACCCGACGCAGGTGGACACACAGATGATGATTATGAATCCGATGATTTAAAGGCTCTTCCGGCCCGACCTGGAGGCGCCGACCAAGGCCGACTTCGAACCTGCCTCGGCTGCGACGCACCTGCTGCCCGCGCCATGGATCGACACCGTGGACGTGAGCAATGCCGCACTGTTTCTCGCCTCCGACGAGGCGCGCTACGTCACGGGCGTCGCGCTCCCGATCGACGCGGGCGTGCTGGCCAAGTGAGCATTGAACTCCCGTCCTTCACACCCGAGGGCGCCAGGGCCGCCGGCAAGATCCCGCTTGTCACCGGGGCCGCCCGCGGCCAGGGCCGCAGCCACGCGGTGCGCCTCCCCGCGGAGGGTGCCGACGTCATCGCTCTTGACGTCTGCGCGCCGGTGGAGACCGTGCGGTACACCCTCGCCAGCAGCGACGACCTGGCCGAGACCGCGCGACAGGTGGAGGCGCTCGACCGCCGGGTATGGACGGCGGAGGGGGACGTCCGCGAGCTCGATGGACTGCGCCGCGCCGTCGACACAAGCGTTGAAGCATTGGGCGGCCTGGACCTCGTCTGCGCGAACGCCGGGATCGTGCACAGCGCGCCCGCGGAGGAGCTCACCGAGCAGGAGTGGTCGGTGATGCTCGACGTGAACCTCAGCGGGACGTGGCGCACATGCAAGGTCGCGATTCCGCACCTGCGAGCCCGCGGCGCTGGTGCGATCGTGCTGACCAGCTCGGTCGCCAGGTTGAAGGGCGTACCCGCTCTCGCCCACTACAGTGCGGCGAAGCACGGCGTGGTCGGGCTGACGCGGACCCTCGCGCAGGAGCTCGCCTCCGAGCGGATCCACCCCAGGTCGGCACCGACATGATCCTCAACGACGTGATGTACGGGCTGTTCCGACCGGATCTCGAGCGCCCCACCCGAGAGGACTTCGCGGAGACATCGCGCGCCACGCACCTCCTCGACATCGGCTGAGTGCAGTCCGCTGACGTCAGCAACGCCGTCCTGTTTCTGCTCTCTGGCGAAGCTCGATACGTAACCGGTGTGGCGCTACCGGTGGATGAGGGCAACCTCGTCCGGTGAGACCGGCCCGAGGGCAGCGCGAGCGCTCGTCCCCGGGCCGGGTGTCAGAGCTGCATCGAGCCGCGCCTGCCGACGACCACCCAGAGCGACAAGCTCTCCTCCTCGTACGGGTTCGAGAGCCGATGGGGCGTCATCGAGTCGAAGCTAACCGAGTCGCCGGGCTCGAGCGCGTAGTCGTCGAACGCGACCTGAACCCGCAGCCTGCCGGTGATGACGTATCCGTACTCACGGCCGCCGTGGCGAATGAAGTGGTCCGACGGACATGATTCGCCACCGGGCGAGTACGTGACATGCAGGAAATCGACGAAAGGGTCGTCACCGTTCGTGAGCCTCTCCCACGCCGCACCCGAGACCTGCAACCGCTGCCGGGAGTCGGCCCGCTGCAGCGGCGATCGCCTGCCCTCCCATCCGTCCGCGAACAGCGGAGCCGAGCCGTTCGTCAAGGTGAACGGGTGCTCGTCACGTCGGCCAACGTCGGACGGTTCCACGTGCGCCGGTCCCGGTCCTGGTACCGGACTCTCGGCCTGTGGAGCGGCGTCCGGGTCCGCGCTGACCGGCCGCTGAACGACGGCCTCGTCGGACGTCGGCTCGTCCGCCATCAACTCATCGAGCGACAGCTCGAGTTCGGACACGATGGCGTACAACGTGCCGACCGAGGGTTTCGCCCTACCCAGCTCCACCTGCGACACGAAGCTCGGCGACACCTCGATTCGCCTGGCCATCTCCCGCAGGCTCATCCCCCGCTGCATCCGCGCGGCACGCAAATGCAACCCGATGTCCTCCAGATTCATGCGGCTGAGCTGCCTGTCGTGTGCGCCACGCTGGCTCCGATCTAGGTGGTTGCAAGCGGGGTCAGCTTCGGCCCGTTCGGGCCCGACACGGTCATCTGTGGACAGCGCTTGGCCTCCATGAACACCGGTCGCGCACATGGTAACTAATACTGGACAATCGTGCCCAGTTGACCTCACGCCCAACCGTGTCCAAGCCGGCCTGATGGGCGGACGCAGGCCCGACAGCTGCCGACTGCCTTCCATGGGCAGCGCCTGCAGCCGCCATCAGCCACCACCGGATGCGGACCAGCAGCCCATCACCGCGCCGGACGTTGACCCCCGGCATACTGCGACGTACCCACGTCCTCGGCGGCCTCATCAACGAGTACTGATACGCGGCCTGACGTGCTGCGATGACTTTTCGAGCGGCACAGGCTCGACCCTCGGGGCGTTAGGCATGATCGGTTGTCGTGGCGTTACGACTCTCCTACGCTGGCCCGGATCCTGAGCTGGCTGGCGTTGATCGCCCGGTCCGACGCCGCGAAGGACGTGGAGATCCTTGTCCTGCGCCACGAGGT
>JAODNO010000169.1 GCA_025465235.1 Pseudonocardia sp. | reverse complement strand
ACGGGTTCGACTGGCGGGTGGTCGAGGCCCGGCTGAACACCTACTCCCAGTTCGTCACGGAGATCGACGGCGAGGACATCCACTTCCTGCACGTGCGGTCACCCCGGGCCGACGCCACGCCGGTGATCCTCACCCACGGCTGGCCCGGCACCGTGGTGGAGTTCCTCGACGTCATCGGACCCCTGACCGAGCCCGCATCGGCGGATGACCCGGCCTTCCACCTCGTGATCCCGTCCCTGCCCGGCTTCGGCTTCTCCGGGCCCACCCGCAGCGCCGGCTGGGGCCTGCGTCGGACGGCTCGGGCGTGGGTGGAGCTGATGGCGAGGTTGGGCTACGACCGCTACGGCGCGATCGGCAACGACGCCGGCTCGATGATCTCACCGGAGATGGGGCGGATCGACGGCGAGCACGTCCTCGGCGTGCACGTCACGCAGCTCTTCTCGTTCCCCTCAGGGGACCCGGCCGAGTTCGAGAAGCTCAGCGAGGCCGACCGCGCGGCGCTGGCGCATCTCCAGTCGTTCTACGAGACGAAGTTCGCCTTCAACGTGCTGCACAGCCAGCAGCCGCAGACCCTCGCCTTCGCCCTGGCCGACTCGCCGGTCGGGCTGCTCGCCTGGAACGCGCAGCTCATGGGCGAGAGCCTGGATCCTGACTTCGTCCTGGCCAACGTCGCCATCTACTGGTTGACCGGCACTGCCGCATCTGCCATCCGCTTCTACTACGAGGACGCCCACCTGGCCGAGGAGCCCGCCGCCGGGCCGACCGTCGCGCCCACGGGGCTGGCCATGTTCGCCGGCGACTTCCAGTCGATCCGGGCGTTCGCCGGGCGCGACCACGCGAACATCGTCAGCTGGAACACCTACGACCCCGGCCTCCCGGTGGGCGGTCGGCAGGACGCCCCGGGTCACTACGCCGCGCACGAGGCGACCGACCTGTGGGTGGGGGACATCCGGGGATTCTTCGCGCAGCTGGACTGAGCCGCCTTCCTGACCTTGCTGTGCCCTCGGCGACGGGGGGCCTCGGCCCCGGACGTAGGCTCGGTGGGGTGAAGGTCACGGTGCTGGTCGGGGGCGTCGGCGGAGCCAGGTTCCTGCTCGGGGTGAAGGCGGCTCTGGGGCTTCCCGCCGTGGGGAGCGTCAGCGAGCCGCGCATCGATGCTGTCGGCGCGGGGGCCTCGGACCACGAGGTCACGGCCGTGGTGAACGTCGGTGACGACATCTGGATGCACGGCCTGCGCATCTGCCCCGACATGGACACCTGCCTCTACACGCTCGGGGGTGGCATCGATCCCGAGCGTGGCTGGGGCCGGGCCGGGGAGACGTGGGCGGTGCGCGACGAGCTGGCCGCCTACGAGGCCGACCCCACGTGGTTCGGGCTCGGTGACCGCGACCTCGCCACCCACCTCGTCCGCACCCGGATGCTGCGCGCGGGCTACCCGCTCTCCGACGTCACCGCGGCGCTGTGCCACCGCTGGCGGCCCGGCGTCACCCTGCTGCCCGCCACCGACGACCGCGTGGAGACCCACGTCATCATCGACGACCCGGAGACCGGCCCGAAGGCGCGCAAGGCGATCCACTTCCAGGAGTGGTGGGTACGCCACAAGGCCGAACCTCTCGCGCACAGCTTCGCCTCGGTCGGTGCGGAGCAGGCGACCGTGCTCCCCGCGGCCCGTGACGCGATCACGGGCGCCGACGCCGTGCTGATCGCGCCGTCGAACCCGGTGGTGAGCATCGGGTCGCTGCTCGAGATCCCGGGGATGCGTGACGCGCTGCGCGAGACGAAAGCGAGGGTCGTCGGACTGTCGCCGATCGTGGGCGGCAGGCCGCTGCGGGGGATGGCCGACGCGTGCCTCACCGCGATCGGTGTCGACACCACGGCGGAGGCCGTCGGTCGGCACTTCGGGGGTCGGGCCGACGGCGGCCTGCTCGACGGCTGGCTGGTGCACACCGGCGACAGCGCCGATGTCCCCGGCGTGGAGGTGCTGTCGCTCCCGCTGCTGATGACCGATGTCGACGCCACGGCCGAGATGGCGCGCCGCGCCCTGGATCTGGCCGGTGCCGCAGTTGGCTGACCAGGCTGCCACCGACCAGGCGGCCGACCACGCGGCCCCCGACGCCATCACCGTCCTGCCGGTCCGCGGGCTCCCCGAGTTCCGGCCGGGGGACGACCTGGGTCGTGAGCTGGCCGGCGCCGCGCCGTGGATCACCCATGGGGACGTCGTCGTGGTCACGTCGAAGGTGTTCTCCAAGGTCGAGGGACGCCTCGTACCCGCCCCCACCGACCCGGAGGCCCGCGACGCGCTGCGCCGCGAGCTGGTGGACGCCGAGACCGAGCGGGTGCTCGCGCGGCGCGGGCGCACGGCGATCGTCGCCGGGAAGCTCGGCATCGTGCAGGCCGCCGCCGGTATCGACGGCTCCAACGTGCGGCGCGACGAGCTGGCGCTGCTGCCGGCCGACCCCGACGCCAGTGCCTCCCGGTTGCGGGGGGAGCTTCTGCGGTTGCTCGGCGTCGAGGTCGCCGTGGTCGTCACCGACACGATGGGCCGCTCGTGGCGGGTCGGGCAGACCGACGTCGCGATCGGCTCGGCCGGGCTCGAGGTGCTGCACCGCTACGCAGGCAGCACCGACGCGGAGGGCAACGAGCTGCTGGTCACCGAGGTCGCGATCGCCGACGAGCTGGCGGCCGCCGCCGACCTCGTGAAGGGAAAGCTGGGCGGCCTGCCGGTGGCCGTGGTGCGCGGCATGCGGCCGGTGGACGACGGCTCCACCGCCCGCGCGCTCGTGCGGCCGCTCGACGAGGACATGTTCTGGCTGGGCACCGACGAGGCCATCGCGCGGGGCAGGCGGGAGGCGGTGCTGCTGCGCCGTAGCACTCGTGACTTCTCCGAGCAGCCGGTGGACGAGGCTGCGCTGCGCCGCGCGGTCGGCGTCGCGCTCACGGCGCCCGCGCCGCACCACAGCACGCCGATCCGGTTCGCCTGGGTGCGCTCCGCCGGACGACGGGACGCACTGCTTCACGCGATGGCAGCCCGATGGCGGGAGCACCTGGAGGCCGACGGGCGCCCGCCGGCGGAGGTCGAGCGGCGGATGCGCCGCGGGGACCTGTTACGCCGCGCGCCCGAACTCGTACTGGCCTTCCGCACCGGCGATGGCATGCACACCTACCCCGACGAGGCCCGCCGCCTGGGCGAACGCACGATGTTCACCGTGGCGGGGGGCGCGGCGGTGCAGTCGCTCCTGGTGGCGCTGGCCGCCGAGGGGCTGGCCTCCTGCTGGGTGGGGTCCACGATCTTCGCTCCGGATGTGGTGCGCCGGGCGCTCGACCTGCCGGCCGACTGGCAACCGCTCGGGGCGGTCGCCATCGGGGTGCCGGCCGAACCGCTCCGACCGCGGCCGCCGCGGGACGCGGCCGGGGGGCTGGTCGAGTGGTAGCGCCGGCGATGGCCGCAGCGGAGCTGCGGGCCTGGGCACCGGGCGAGGAGGGACAGCGCGCGCTCCGGCACGCCCTGCTCGCCTTCCTCGCCGCCCGGCCCGAGGACGCCTGCTCACGGACGTGCGGGCCGGGGCACCTCACGGCCTCCGCACTGGTCCTCGACGCGGACGGCGAGCGGACGCTGCTCACCCTGCACCCGCGGGTCGGACGCTGGCTCCAGCTCGGGGGCCACTGCGAGGACGACGACGTCTCGCTGCGGGACGCCGCGCTGCGGGAGGCGACGGAGGAGTCCGGCATCGAGGGGCTGACGATCGACCCGGAGCCGTTGCACGTGGACGTGCACCCCATCACCTGTTCGCTCGGCGTGCCGACGCGCCACCTCGACGTCCAGTACCTGGTGCGTGCGCCTGTCGGCGCGGTGCCGAAGATCAGCGTCGAGTCCGACGATCTGCGGTGGTGGCCGCTCGATGCGCTCCCCGACGACAGCGACACGGTGGCGACGATGGTGGCCGCCGCGCGCGGCCGCCGCGCCGGCACTCCCGCCTGCTGACCACGTCGGAAGTCCCCCTCGTCGCGCGTCAGCGCCAGAAGAGCAACTGGCTGTAGCCCTGCGCGGCCAGGCTGTAGTCACCGCCGACCGCGGAGTAGATCGCGCCGCCGATCTCGAAGAACAGCTGCGACACCCCGGGCACCCCGATGATCAACAGGAACAGCACGATCGGTGCCCACGGGCGTACCCGCGCCGCGAGCTGCCGCGCGGGCAGGGACAGGTACGGCTCGAGTACGCCGAACCCGTCGAGGCCCGGCACCGGCAGGATGTTCAGGACGAACGCGAGCACCTGGATCAGCGCCAGGCAGGACAGCCCGATCGCGAGCCCGATGGGCATCGGAACCAGTGCGACGGCGGCCGCGAGTAACGCTCCGATGACGATATTGGTCGCGGGACCGGCGAACGACACCAAGCTCCGCATGGCGCGCGATCGGATCGCACCGTGGTTGATCCACACTGCGCCACCGGGTAGCGGAATACCACCCAGCAGAAGGAACACGATGGGGAGCACGAACGACAGTCCGACATCGGTGTAGCGGCGGATGTCGAGAGTGAGATAACCCTTGTCCCGTACCGACAGGTCACCGCCGCGGTACGCGACGGCCGCATGTCCGAACTCGTGCAGGCACAGCGAGACCGCCCAGCCGCCGAGCACCAGCAGTACGACACCGGCCGTGAGCAGCACTGATCTGCCCGAGATGAGAGCTTGCGGCGTACCGATGACCGTCAGTGCGCCACCGCCAACCGTCACGGCCAGGAGTACCAGGAACCACGGACTGACCCTCTTCGAAACTCGGCGCACCAGACCATTGTGCTGATCGGGCGACCGACCGGGTGGAGTGCATCACCCGGATGGCAGCTTCAGCTTGCCAAGGCCCGACTGACAGCGCTGTACTTACATGGCTGTTATTCAAGGGGTGGGGGCCGATGGATCCCCTCGGGCAGCCATTCGCCAGGGTGCGGGGAGGTGGGCGAGTGAACGTGATCACAGCCACGATGGAACTGGTCGAGACGACGGCTGGGGTGCCGTTCCCGGCCGCCGACGCGTTCGGGGAGGCGGTCGTCCCGATCGATCAGGACGAGGCCGACGAGCAGGATTGGCAGGAGCGAGCGCTCTGCGCGCAGACCGATCCCGAGGCGTTCTTCCCTGAGAAGGGTGGCTCCACTCGGGAGGCCAAGCGGATCTGCTCGGGCTGCGAGGTGCGGGCCGAGTGCCTGGACTACGCCCTCGCGCACGACGAGCGCTTCGGGATCTGGGGCGGCCTGTCCGAGCGCGAGCGGCGTCGCCTGCGCCGCGCGGTCTCCTGACGGCTCCCTGGTCGCCGGAGGCGCCGGATCTCGGGTGTCACCCGCAAGCACCCGGATCAACAGGCAGGGCGGCCCACAGCCGCGCAGGTGGGTCGACCAGCAGGGCAGGACCCATTCACCGTGATCAAGGCCGGGATCCCCGGGCTGAGGTGCAGCGGAGGTGCCGCGGGGCACCCGCTCCGCCCGCTAGGACTCCCCGCCGTCCACGGCGTCGGGTTCGATGTTGAGGTACTCCGCCACCGGCTCCACGAGCACCTCGTGGAGCAGGTCGGCCAGGTCGGCGCCGCCCCGAGCCCGCGCCTCGAGCGGGCGGCGGTAGAGCACGATCCGAGCGCGGGACGGCAGCCCCTCCGGGTCGACGCCCGCCGGCACCAGCTGGGCGAGCGGAACGCCGACGTCGGCGAGCACGCCCTGGCCCCACACCACGTGGTCGGGGGAGGTCTCGTCCACCTCGGGCACCTCGTCGACGGCGAGGTCCAGATCGGCGAGCTCACTGCCCCAGCGCAGCTCGATCGGCTCGAGCGCCTCCAACACCATCGCGTCGAACTTCTCCGCACGGGTGCGGGAAGCCGGCGTGGTGGCCGGATACATCAGCCCACGCAGTCCACGGCCGCGCCGGTCCCGCCGACGGGGCGGGCGGCGCAGGGTCCGGCGCGCTGTGGTCACCCGGCGATCCTACGGCTCTCGGCCCGCCCTGCTCGACGCCCGCGCGTCGCGGTGGGATGAAGCGCGGTGCAGGCGCTATCGTCGGAGACGTGCTGAGTGTGCGGCGGTGTTCGCGGACCGGGTGCACCGAGCTCGCGGTGGCCACGCTCACCTACGTCTACGCCGACTCCACGGCGGTCGTGGGTCCACTGGCCACGCAGGCCGAACCGCATTCCTATGACCTGTGTACCAAGCACGCGCATCGGCTCACGGCGCCGCGTGGCTGGGAGGTGGTGCGGTTCGAGGGCGAGTTCGCCCCGCCGCAGCACAGCAGTGACGACCTCACGGCGCTCGCGGAGGCCGTCCGCGAGGCGGGCCGGGTGGACCGCCCCGTCGAGGCCGTGCCCACCACCGGCACCGGCCGCCGCGGCCACCTGCGGGTGCTGCCCGGGCCCCCGGACGACTGATCCGTCTCGGTGGACGACTGCCTGCGCCGGGAATCAGCCGCCCGCTAGGGTCTTCCCCCGTGGCAGACCTGTCGGCGATCGTGAAGGCCTACGACATCCGCGGCATCGTCGGCGAGCAGCTCGATGTCCCGACCGTCCGGGACATCGGCGCCGCCATGGCGTCCCTCGTGCGCACGGAGGGCGCGAGCGGCGTCGTCGTCGGTCACGACATGCGCGCCAGCTCCCCGGAGCTGGCAGCCGCGTTCGCCGAGGGCGTCACGGAGCAGGGCCTTGACGTCGTCTCCATCGGGCTCGCCAGCACCGACATGCTCTACTTCGCATCCGGCACGCTCGACCTGCCGGGCGCCATGTTCACAGCGAGCCACAACCCCGCGAAGTACAACGGGATCAAGCTGTGCCGTGCGGGTGCTGCGCCGATCGGACAGGACACCGGGCTGACCGCGATCCGGGACGCCGTCGAGGCGGGGGTCCCGGACGGCCCCGGCGGTGGCACCGTTACGGAGCGTGATCTGCTCGACGGGTACGCCGCCTACCTGCGCGGGCTCGTCGACCTGTCGGGCGGCCGCCGCCTGCGGGTCGTCGTCGATGCCGGCAACGGGATGGGCGGGTACACCGTGCCCGCCGTGCTGGCGCCGTTGGCACTGGACGTCGTGTCGATGTACTTCGAGCTCGACGGCACCTTCCCCAACCACGAGGCCAACCCGCTCGACCCCGCCAACCTGGTGGACCTGCAGAAGCGGGTGCTGATCGAGGGCGCCGACATCGGGCTCGCCTTCGACGGCGACGCCGACCGCTGCTTCGTCGTCGACGAGCTCGGCGAGCCCGTGAGCCCCAGCGCGATCACCGCGCTGGTGGCCGTCCGCGAGCTGGCGAAATCGCCCGGTTCCGCCGTCATCCACAACCTGATCACGTCCCGCGCCGTACCGGAGATCGTCACCGAGCACGGGGGGCGGCCGGTCCGCACCCGGGTAGGCCACTCGTTCATCAAGCAGACGATGGCCGAGACGGGTGCTGTCTTCGGCGGTGAGCACTCGGCGCACTACTACTTCCGCGAGTTCTGGAACGCCGACTCCGGGATGCTCGCCGCGCTGCACGTGCTGGCCGCGCTCGGTGAGCAGGACCTCCCGATCTCGCAGCTGATGAGCGTCTACGGGCGGTACGCCGCGTCCGGTGAGGTCAACTCGACGGTTCCCGACCAGGCCGACCGGATCGCCGCGATCAAGCAGACCTATGGGAGCGTCGACGGCGTCGAGTTCGACGAGCTCGACGGGCTCACCGTCCAGTTGCCCGGCGGCTCCTGGTTCAACCTGCGCGCCTCCAACACCGAACCGTTGCTGCGGCTCAACGTCGAGGCCGCCGACTCCGTCGCCGTGGCCGCCCTGCGCGACGAGGTGCTCGCGGTCATCCGCGCCTAGGGGACGGCCTCCACCGGCACGAGCCGATCGGATGGACCAGGCGCGGAGCGCGTCGCCCTGGCAGCATCGCGGGGTACGGATCTGCCCGCGGAGCCGTCCCGCAGAGAAAGAGGAAGACCGTGGCCGTAGAGCTCGACCCCCAGCTGATGGACATCCTGGCCTGCCCGTCCGAGGACCACGCGCCGCTGCGGGCCGGTACCCCCACCGATCCGGACGCCGACGTGCTCACCTGCACGGTGTGCGGCCGTGGCTTCCCGGTAGTGGACGGCGTCCCGGTGCTGCTGCTCGACGAGGCGATCCCCCCCGCCGATCCGCCTTCCCCCGGCACGGTCGGCGACTGACGGTGCTCGACGACATCCTGCTCTCCGATCCGCGGGCGCTCGCCGCTCTCGACACCGGTGGTGTGCTCCGCGCGGCCGCCACCGCGGGCGCCCAGGTGCGTTCCGCGGCGCAGGGCGCCACCGACGCGGGACTCCGCGACCTCAGCGGGAGCCGGCCGCGGGCACTGGTGTTCCTGCGCAGGCCAGGCGCGTCCGGTCCGGCGGCAGGCCTGCTCTGCGCCCTGCTCGGACCGGCGTCCGCGATGCCGATCGTGGTCGTCGACGCCGTGCCGGGCTGGATCGGACCGCTGGACGTCGTCGTCGGCCACACCGCCGACGCCGACGATGCCGAGCTCGCCGACGGGATCGCGTTCGCGGTGCGCCGTGGCGCAGAGGTCGTGCTGTCCGCACCCACCGAAGGCCCCGTGGCCTCGGCCGGGGCGGGCCGCGTCCGGCTCGTGGAGCAACGGATCCCGGTCCCGCCGGGGCTCGACCTACCGCGGGCGCTGGCAGTCGGGCTCGCCGTGGTGGGCGCACTCGGCCTGCTCGCCACCCCGCTGGACTCCGCGATGGAACCGCTGGCCGATCAGCTCGACGCCGAGGCGGAGCGCAACCAGCCCGGCCACGAGCCGTTCATGAACCCGGCGAAGTCGCTCGCGTTGCGTCTCGCCGAGCACACGCCGTTGCTGTGGGGCACCGATCCGCTCGGCGCTGCCGTCGCCGAGCACGCCGCTGCCGCACTGGCCACGCACGCGGGCATCGTGGCGCACGCCGACGACGTCGGCCGGGCCGCCACCGCCACGGGGCTGCTCCGGGCACTGGACCGGGCGTCGGCGGGCGCCGACGTGTTCCGCGACCCGTTCGAGGACGATGCGGACGGCGGCGCGCAGGCACCTCCCGTGCGCCTGGTGCTGCTCGCCACCGGAGAGGACGACCCCGGTCAGGTGACGCTCCGGGTCGCCGGTCGTCGCTGGCCGTCGGCCGATGTGATCCACCCGGTGGACGAGGTCGCTCGCGGCGTCCCGCATGCGGGACTGTTGCGGGCCGGACTGCTCGCGTCGCGCTTCGACGTGGCCGCGGTGTACCTGGGGCTGGCCACCCGCACGAACGATCCGGAGTACCGAGACGACGCGCGCTCCGGCGGCGCGCGCTTCTCCGCCGGTGCTACGCGTGAGGAGAGCTGACGAGATCGTGGAGCTGCTGGACAATCCGGTGCGGCCGTACGCCTGGGGATCACGAACGGTGATCGCCGACCTGCTGGGTCAGGAGGTACCGTCACCGCACCCCCAGGCCGAGCTCTGGTTCGGTGCGCACCCGGCCGACCCGTCCCGGCTGGTGCACGCAGACGGTTCGCGTACGTCCCTGCTCGACGCCCTGCGCGCCGACCCGGAGCACCTGCTCGGCACCGATCGCAGCGGTCACTGGGACGCGACCCTGCCGTTCCTGCTCAAGGTGCTGGCCGCCGACGAGCCCCTCTCGCTGCAGGCACATCCCAGCATCGAGCAGGCGCGCACCGGGTTCGCCGAGGAGGAGGCCGGGGGCATCCCCCGTGACGCCGCCGACCGCAACTACCGCGACGCCAACCACAAGCCCGAGCTGATATGCGCGCTCACGGAGTTCCAAGCGCTCGTCGGGTTCCGCGACCCCGAGGCCAGCCTCGTCCTGCTGCGGTCGCTCGTCGTCCCCGAGCTCTCCAACCACGTGGAG